>NZ_CP081485.1:465000-662500 GCF_023617305.1 Methanobrevibacter sp. TLL-48-HuF1 | reverse complement strand
AAATGTTGATAAAAGAGATGCTGAAAGTGAAAGGTTCATCTTAAAAATCCAGCCGGATAATAAATACTCTTTTTTTGACACCAATCAAGATTTGATTGATGAAATCAAGAAAAGTCTGGTAAAATATATTGAAAGAGGACAAAAAGATAATGATAACTTCGACAAAAAGCTCATCTTAAACTCATCAATCGATGATGTTGACGATGAGGCATATGGATTGTTTTTTGATTTATTAAAAGATGATGATTCATTCACTAAACTAAAAGATATAGATAATAAAGCATATCTGTTGGAAAGGATAGGTGCAGGTGAAATAGTTAATGGTGTTTTTCATTTAAACATTGCTGGAGCATTATTCTTCGCAGAGGATGTCAACAAATTTTTATCTCATGAAATCAAGATGGTGAGATTTAAAGGAATCACTAAATTCGATGCAATCGATCGGTTAAATTTTAAAGGTTCGCTTCTAATGGGAATCAAAGAATTTGAAAGATTTTTTAAAAAAAATACAAATTCTGGTTTTATCATTGATGGAATGAATCGTATTAATATTGACGAATATCCAATAAAAGCAATTCGTGAAGGTTTCATCAATGCCCTTGCACACAGAAACTATGAAAGGTCATCAAGTTTTATAGAATTCTACATATTCGATGACCGCATTGAAATAATAAATCCCGGAAAGTTAAAATATCCATTAACTATTGAAGACATAAAAAATGATGAAGGAATTGGTCATAGAAATGAGAGAATATGTGACATATTATATAAGACTAATTATATGGAACATATTGGTAGAGGAATTTCTCAAATGATTGATGAGATGAAGAACTCTGGTTTGGAAGAACCAGAATTTAGTGAAGGAAATGATTCATTTAAAGTAATGTTTAAAGGAAATGGTGGAAAGATATCTCATTATGAAAATAATGAAAATGTTATTAATTTAAAAGATTTGGGATTAAATCAACGTCAAATTGTTATCTTAACTGAAATTATAAACAATAATGTTTCCATGACATATGATGATCATATTAAGATGTTCAATACATCAAAACCAACTGCTGAGAGAGATTTTAGAAAATTGGCTAAACTCAATCTGGTTAAAAAGAGTATAGTGAATAGGAAAGTTCAATTCTCATCACCAGATTATTAAAATGATGGACTTCATCAATTTTTGATGGACTTTTTGATGGACTTTTTTATCAAAGAATCAATTAATTATTTACTATAGTTTTTACAATCATTCTCATTTAATAGATTGTATTTTTAATATAATTGGTAGTTAACTGACTTTGATGGACTTTATTCATCCAATGTAAGTTTTCTACAAATCTTTATTTTGTTATTGTTAAAAGAGATTATTGTATCTAAACAAAATATTATTTTTTTAAAACATAAATTTCTTGAAAAGTCAACTCCATCACATCATCAAATTTTTGAACTAAAACATGTGTAGCATCATCATATTCCACAATATTATACTTATTGTCTGAAAGATTAATGTAAATTCTTAATTCAGATTGATCCACTTCGTAAGACTTTGATAAAATATACTTTGCATGAGGTTTATATGTGTAATTAGTATAATATTCACTTAATTGGTTTGTTTTATAGCAAAAATCTTTAAATTCAAGATATTCATACTTATTTTCTTTCCATGATTTTAACATTAATTCTTTTTTATTTTTTTCATTCAAATCAAGGAAATAATTTATTTTTTTATCAAAATCAATATTTGAAGTAGTTTTTAAATAGTCTACTGGTTTTAAAATAACATAAAAGCTATATTTCAAACCTAAATAATCATAACATTTTCTTAATTTGGAAACTATTAATTCTTTTAAACTGTACAGATTATTTTCATAAGTTGAATCATATTCAAATATGAATTCTATATCTTTCCACAATTCTTCTGGAAAATTTTTTATATGAAAATCAAGTAATGGAGCAATTTTGATAATAATTTCAGATATGAGGTAATCTTTGATAAAATTATTATTTGCAACATCAACAATGTCATTTTTATTTTTTAAAGCGACATCAGATATTCTTTTATGTTTGTCGATTTTAATATAGTCAAAAATTTCGATTTCAGTGAATCCCATGTTTTTAAGGAGTTCATAATTTAATCTGACATCTGCATATGTGTTTAATTTAGGGATTTTGGTACCCTTACTAATTTTATCTGCTCCAACAGTTTCAAGTAAATATTTTAAATTAGATAAAAATAAATCATAACTCCCTTTAGTGTATAATTCATATCTTGTTTATCCATATCCTTTGTATCTACTATAAAATAATCAATACAATGAATTATATTTTCTATAGATTCTTTTTTAACACTAAGTGATGTTTCAAGTGTGAATTTCCAACCAGTTTTCGCATATTTAATAAACTCCTTGATAAAAGCAGAATATAACAGTGGTTCACCACCACCGAAAACTAAATCCCCTTCAGTTGCAAGAAAATAAAGATTATCAAGTTTTACTTCTTCATATAATTCATCAATAGAATATTTTTTAGGTTAAAGTGAATCATCCTATGTGAATGGATTAAAACAATAAGCGCATCTTAAAGGGCATCCCATACAACCAATTAGCGTTGAAACTCCATCACCTTCAGAGTTTATTCTTAATCTTGAGATTTTTGAAATATTAACATTATGCATAATTATCATTTTCTTTTAATGTGAAGATATTTTTAATATTAATTTTTTCACCAGATTCGTGTTTTTTAATTAGTTCATTTTCAAGATACTCTAGTTCTGCTTCACATTTAGGACAAGTTCCTAAGCATTCTCCTTCAAAAGTGCATTTTTCAATGTTAAAATCAATATTATTCTCATCTGCGATTTTTGTCTAATTTTATTTAATAAATCGCACTTTTCTTTTTCTTTCATTTTAATCACCAAGTTTTATCTGCAACCATATATAGTAATTGTTATTAATTTGTTATTATAAATATTTTATTAAAGGTGATTCAAATGGAATTTTTAGATGAAATAATAGATTTATTAAATTCGGGTGAATTTCAAAAAATAATAGATAGTATTGGTGATTTTTTAGATGAAAATCCAGCATATAAAACTATAGATTATCATCATTTTGCAAATCCTCTTGAAGAAATGTTATTTGATAATTATCTTGGAAATTTTGAATCAATTAAAACACTGGACTTAGATAAACCATTAGAAGATATTTATACTATATATTCAATAGCATATATGAATTTGGGACAAATAAATGAAGCAGAAAAGTATTTAAAAATAGCTAATCAAATTAATCCAGTATCTGCCCCAATATTAATTAGACTATGTGAATTCTATCAATCCAAACATGAAGAAGAAAAGTTAAAAGATTTATGCTGTGATATTTTCAAATATACTTATGATGTTGACATATTAACTTCAAGTTATTTCAAGCTTGCAGATTATTTATATCACACAAAGCAGAATATGGAATTATATAATCATCTGTCTAATTTCTTCGTATTCTTAAAATTTGATGAAGAACAAAAACCAGTTAAAGAGGATATTATATACTTTAGACAAAATAATATTCAAGTTGGTGTTAATCCTAAAATAATTCAACTATTAATGTATTTAATAGCACTTTACAGCCAAAATAATATGTTAAGCAGTTCAGGATACTTTAAAAATATTTTAGATGAAGTTTCTAAATTTAATAATTATTTAAATCATCTTGTTGATGATGAAATAGATGAACAAAATGTGGTTGAATTAAAAAATGAAACGGGGGTTGATAATTCACGATTAGAGGAATTAACAAAAGAAGAAATAACTCCAATAATGCAAATTGAATTTTTAAACATGTTAAAAGAGTCCAGATTATATATGCCAGTTAGTTATAGTGAAAATATGTTTGAGGGTATTGAAAGTGCAAAAGTAGGGGATGTGATTGGACCTACTGTCCAAATTGGGTTTAATATTGAATTTTTAACTGATGATAAAGGAAATAAAGCAGTTCCTTTATTTACTAGTGATGAAATGATGGAAGCTGCAGATTTTAGAAGTTCAACATATGTATTATATATGGGTGATTTGGCAGATATGTTAAAACAAACTGATAGATATTCTTTAATTGCAATTAATCCATTTACAGATTATAATATTAATGTGCCTATGGAAACTTTTTTAAGTTTATTTAATGACGAAAATGAAGTTACTGATATAAGAAATGATGAAATAAGAGAATTGTTACGTCAAGATTCTTTATCAGAAGACAAATTAAATGAATTTGGTGAAAAATTATTAACTTCAATAATGATTACTGGTTGTGTTGATGCTGATGGTACAAATTTTGTTTTAATATGGGATGACGATAATAAACCGCATTTGCCTTTATTCACAGACATTGATGAGTTTAAAAAGATTTTTAATAATTATGAAAGAGATATTTATCCCCAAGCATATCAATTTAAAGACCTGGTAAATGTTGCAAATGAAAATATTGTAATAAATCCCGCATCCGAATCAATAATATTGAATCCAGAAATGTTTAAAAACTAATATGAATATTTCAAGAAATATTCCACATATAAAAAAAATATCTGGAGGGAATATATGAATGATAAATACATGGGGAAAAGAAGAAATTACAAAGTTAAATTATGAATTTAGACAAGATGGAATATATGATAAAAAAACTTCAAAAAAGTTAAAATTAAAATTTCTTGAATATAATCATGGACTATCAATGAATTTTGGTTTTTCAAGACATAATATTAACATTGATTTTGAAAAAAAGATGATGGAAGGCTGTATAAATAAAAATATGACGAATAAAGATATTGAAATAGTATTTGAATTACTTGAAAAATATCATATTTATCAATTAAATAGTGGAAAATATTGGAAAAAATTAACTTATCATTCGTCATCGTGTTTTGATGGATATGAATGGAGTCTTTATCTAGTCTTTGAAAGAGATAAATATTTGCGGATTTTTAATGGTAATGATTATCCAGATATTTTCACGCATTTAGCTCAGGAGATCATTGATTTAACAGGAAAAGATATTTTAAATGTAACTTCTATCGATGAAAAAGATTTTAAATTATATAAAAAATATGGGGATGAAATATTAAATGAATAAAAGGGATGATGCCATAAATAATAAAATTTTAGTAGGGATTATAACTTGAGATTAATAAAAAATTAAGATAAAACTTTGAAAAATGTGATTTCAATGGAAAGAATTGAAGATTCTTTAACAATATGTAAATTATTATTTAAATCAAGAAAATATGTGGAATTGATTAAATATTGTGATGAATTATTGGAAAAATACTCTGAAAATGGAGTCTGTAAAATTTTATAGGCTTATTTGATTTTTATGTGTTTTTTCTGTCCAATTTTCCATTTGGTAGTCTAAAAATGTCAGGATTCCGTTTTTAGTTTTGTACAATTTTTTTATTTTTTCTGGGTTGGTTTGTCTGTAGTAATTTTCGACTGTGTTCGATGTTTTTTCAATATTTTCATTATCTAAGTATTGTACGTATCTGTGAAAGTGATTAATGATGTGTTTTCTTATAAAATCTTTTAATACTACTGACATGACTATGTGATTTTGTAAATATTGTTTAAATTGCCTTATTGCTTATTTTGTTGAGTTTTGTCTGAAACAGTTTTTCAATTCTTACGCATTTTCATAGATATGTTCTCTTTGTTTTGTGTTAATCTTGTTTCTTCTGCAGTAGACTTTTAATTTGTGATTTATTGTTTGAAATAAATGAAATATGCATAATTGGCGATTT
The DNA here is from genome assembly GCF_023617305.1 of Methanobrevibacter sp. TLL-48-HuF1. Taxonomy (NCBI): domain Archaea; kingdom Methanobacteriati; phylum Methanobacteriota; class Methanobacteria; order Methanobacteriales; family Methanobacteriaceae; genus Methanobrevibacter; species Methanobrevibacter sp. TLL-48-HuF1. The sequence goes on along the minus strand of NZ_CP081485.1, from coordinate 656,725 downwards.
ACTCCTATTCATCGACTACATTGCGATACATTGGAAATAAATCTGTTGTTAAGCAAATAAATGGTTTATTTTTCGTTGAATCTAAGATAAATTTTTTAGTATTTTTTGGTATTCTGCGACGTACTATTCGTTCTAAGATTGGAACATTAAGTATAGCATCAAATAATGTTAATCTGTAATGTCTAACTTCATTAAGTCTTAAAAATTGCTCATCATATAAATAGTAGCCAGAATATTCAAATTTTTCGTTGTTGATTGTTTCCTTGTGATTTTTGTTGGACCAATTCTTGATTGTTTGATGAGATACATGGATTTTAAGGAATATTTCAAAGTATTTACTTATTTTACGAAGTGATTGATATCTAATTTTCATTATTCCAGGTATTTTATCCATTATTTCTTGTAAAAATTGTTTATTTTTTCCAATTAATGGATTGTTGTATATTTTAGAATTTTTTTCCACATTTTTTGCATTGATATTGCTGTTCTTTGAATTCTGTAGTTTTTCCATTGATATTTTGTTTGTTTTTTGTTATTGTGCCTTTTTTGATAATTTTATGAGCTCCACAAACTTGACAAATTGGATTAACATATGAAAATATGTTATTTTTGTCTAAAAATAGTTTTTGATTAGTATTTTCAATATTTGGGCTTTTGTTAAGCCTTTCTGAAATGATTTTTTCATGATCAATTTTTTCTTCAGAAAAATCAAAAAGTTTAAGTTGTATGAAGTTTAAATTACTATTGGGGGCAAATTTGTTTTGTTTGGTCATAAAATATTATTTGTCCTCACTTATTTAAGTAATTTACTATTTTTAAATCAATATTTTCTAAATTAAAGCAAAATTAGAACGAATTTTTCATCAAGGTGAAGTTTCAACTGTAAAAAAAATTAATTTGAAAAAAGCCTATAAAATTTTACAGACTCATGAAAATCAAATAATAAATTTCAAGGATTATGGAGCGAACAGCAGTCGTACCCGTTCAGTTACAATTGGCGTTAGAAGAGATTTAATTGATAAAGTACATCCTTTAGATTTATTTCCAGATAAAGAAGAACCCAAAACTCTTATTGAAGTCATTGGTAATTTATTTAGTCTGAATGAAATGGGAGAAATTGATCCTTCTGACATATATCATCATTTTAAGCCCTATAGAGAAGATATGAGAGCATGGATTCATGATATTTCCGAAGGTGAATCTGCATTTGATAATGAAGACATTAATAAAAGACCCCATAAAATTGTTGATGGAGAAATTGTTGTTCATAATAACAAACATGGTGATAAATATACAAGACAATGTTGGGATAAAGTTGGTCCTTGTGTGCATACTTATATGGCTAATCTAGCGAGTCAAAATACAGTCCATCCAGTTGATGATAGAGCATTTTCAATACGTGAATTATTATTAATGAATATTCCTAATAATTTTAAATGGTCTGAAATAAGTGAAGAAGAATTAAATAATTTACCATTAGAAGAAAAACAACAATTTTTAAAGGAAAATGAAGCAAATATAAGAGAATGTATTGGGGAAGCTGTTCCAACTATAATAATGCAAAAAATTGCAAAGAATATTAAAGAAGTATTGATAACTGGAAAAAAATCTCAAAAAAAAAGGACAAACACGTTTAATCTAATGGACTAAATTTTCATTCAAAATATTAATTTTATTTCCAGTTCATTTAATTATTCTTCCAATAGGAAACTGTATTTCCACATATCTTTCTAAATAAAATAAATAGCTTCCTTTAGCAATATCCGGAATTTTATTCTGCAGTTCTGATGCAGATGAAGTTAATTTATATTTAGTATAATCACTGTTTGCAACATACCCTATTTTTTTATCTTCAACATATACTGCAATTGCATCCTTATCAAATTCATTATCAGGTTCCTTGACAAGTTTCAAAGGTAAACCTGGATTAAATTGCACATCATTTTTATAATAGTTTATTCCAGTTATTGTAAATAGTTCTGATTTATCATATTTTTTTAATGTTTCAATGTTTCTTTTGAATTTTCTTTCATAGCCAATATAGAAATTTATTGAGTCCCATAATCGTAGATATTGATTAATATCTTCTTCACTATTTTCTCCGGGAAGTGCTTTCATTGCTTTAATGCATTTTTGTTTTGCTTCTTCAAGTTTATTGGATCCGTCGGGAATATCTTTTGACTCTTCAAGTAATTTATGTGCCCATCTAAATAACATTCTTGCCTTGTTGTCATAAACCATATTTCTTTTGGATAATTCCAGTGATTTATTGTAGCAATTTTCTGATGTTGCATACATTTTCAAGCCTTCAAGAATAATAGCTTTCTTATTCCAGTTTTCAACATGTCTATCATCAAAATCTAATGCCTGATTGATTTTGTAAATTGCATCATCATAGTTTTCATCAAGATATAAATCCCATGCTTGTTTACCTAATCTGTCTGCCCTGCTTTCAACAGGAGGATTATATGTTTCATCTTCATCTTCTGAAGTAATGTAACTACCACTGGCACCACAGCCATGACATATGTCTCCTTCATCAACCCAACTTCCACAATTCGGACAAATCCCCATATTTAATCACATCCATAGATATTTCATCAAACTTTGGTTATCCCAAACAGTTTATAATATATTCATCATCATAATTATACATTGTTATTAAATAGGTTATATACACAAAATATAAAAATACCTATAAGAAACTTTAATAATGGAATAAATAAGATAGTGAGTATGGTGATAAAATATGAGTTTACCTGCCGTGGATGAAAACTGGTACTGTGAAGACTGTGATTTAAATTTTGAATATTGTGATAAACCTGATTTTCTTTTCTGTCCGAACTGTGGCAAAGTTTTAAAAAATGATATGTATCAATATAAGTTAGATGGACTTATAGATTCTTTAAATAATCTGGGTAAAAGCATATGTGAAAATTGTGGTGAAGAATTTGACAAAGAATATAATTTCTGCCCATTATGTTCGGAAAAATTAAAAAAAGAAACCATACCATTTGATATTGAAAAAGACAACTCCGTTACTGTTGACTGGAATGGTGAAAAGGCATTGGTATATGACAAATGTGTTTATTTATCAAATCCTCATTTTGCAGTAGGCAGTATTATTGAATGCATATCATCTAAAAATTACACTGATGAGAAACTGGAATGTGACTTTAAAAGAATTGATGAAACTCTTCCCGAGAAACTTACTTATGATGAAGCATATTCCATATATGAATTAAATGGTTGGGGAAACCTTGTTCATATAGAAGAGTTCATATCCAAACTTAGTCAAGACATTTTAGAAAGTGACCAGTTTAAACCAAACGAAAAGATAAATTATATTGAAAATGAAAGATTCAATAGGATTTTAAAACTCCGAGAAGACCTGTATGTTAAATTAATGATTATAGAAAGTGGAATTAACTATTAATCTAAATTTTTGAGTCTGTAAAATTTTATAGGCTTATTTGATTTTTATGTGTTTTTCTGTCCAATTTTCCATTTGGTAGTTTAAAAATGTCAGAATTCCGTTTTTAGTTTTGTACAATTTTTTTATTTTTTCTGGGTTGGTTTGTCTGTAGTAATTCTCGACTTTGTTCAATGTTTTTTTCAATATTTTCATCATCTAAGTGTTGTACATATCTGTGAAAGTGATTAATTATGTGTTTTCTTATAAAATCTTTTAATACTACTAGTATGGCCACGTAATTTTGTAAATATTGTTTAAATTGTCCTATTGCTTCTTTTGTTGAATTTTGTCTGAAACAGTTTTTCAATTCTTACGTATTTTCATAGATATGCTCTCTTTGTTTTTTGTTAATCTTGTTTCTTCTGCAGTAGACTTTTAATTTGTGATTTATTGTTTGAAATAAATGAAATGTGCATAATTGATGATTTACTCCCATTTCATCGGCTACATTGCGATACATTGGAAATAAATCTGTTGTTAAGCAAATAAATGGTTTATTTTTCGTTGAATCTAAAATAAATTTTTTAGTATTTTTTGGTATTCTGCGACGTACTATTCGTTCTGAGACTGGAACATTAAGTATAGCATCAAATAATGTTAATCTGTAATGTCTGACTCCATTAAGTCTTAAAAATTGCTCATCATATACATAATAGCCAGAATATTCAAATTCTTCGTTGTTGATTGTTTCCTTGTGATTTTTATTGGACCAATTCTTGATTGTTTGATGAGATACACGGATTCCAAGGAATATTTCAAAGTATTTACTTATTTTACGAAGTGATTGATATCCAATTTTCATTATTCCAAGTATTTTATCCATTATTTCTTGTAAAAATTGTTTATTTTTTCCAATTAATGGATTATTGTATATTCCGAATTTTTTTTCCACATTTTTGCATTGATATTGCAGTTCTTTGAATTCTGTAGTTTTTCCATCGATATTTTGTTTGTTTTTTGTTATTGTGCCTTTTTTGATAATTTTATGAGCTCCACAAACTTGACAAATTGGATTAACATATAAAAATATATTATTTTCGTCTAAAAATAGTTTTTGATTAGTATTTTCAATATTTGGGCTTTTGTTAAGCCTTTCTGAAATGATTTTTTCATAATCAATTTTTTCTTCAGAAAAATCAAAAAGTTTAAGTTGTATGAAGTTTAAATTACTATTGAGGGCAAATTTGTTTTGTTTGGTCATAAAATATTATTTGTCCTCACTTATTTAAGTAATTTACTATTTTTAAATCAATATTTTCTAAATTAAAACAAATTTAGAACGAATTTCTCATCGAGGTGGAGTTTCAACTGTAAAAAAATTAATTTGAAAAAAGCCTATAAAATTTTACAGACTCATTTATTATATAATTTATTATTTATAATATATAAAGATTTATATATAATGGCTACTTTTTTTTTAAAGTGATAAACTATCTTCATCAAAAATACCATAACAAAAATAACCCCCTATGGGCCATATTAGCTTAAATAAAAGATAATAAAAGAGATGTTGCTATAAAATTACCTTAAAATATAATGTAAGTTAGACAAAATCTAAAGCCTATATTTAACACGCTTTTCAAATATTCTCTAAAACTTTATTAATTTACTAAAATATACTAGTTAATATGACTAACCAAATATTTTAAAAACAATTATCACATCACAAATTTGATGATAATCTTAATAAACAATTAGTTCTTGAATAAATAATATGAAATTGGATTAAGGTGTTGAATATGGTTGATTGGGCACAATTTAAAATAAATAGTTATGAAAAAGAAACAACCACATTTGAGGAAATGATTTATTTATTATTCTGTTCAAAATATGGTCGTGAAGAAGGCATTTTTAGTTATGTTAATCAACCGGGCATTGAAACCGAACCCATTGAAATTGATGGAGAATGTATTGGTTTTCAAGCAAAATATTATACTGACAGATTATCTGCTCATACAAAAGAATTAATTGATACAATAGAAACTTCTAAAAGAAGATATCCCAATCTAACTAAAATTGAAATCTATACTAATTCTCAATATGGCCCAGGTAGAGAAAAAGGAACAAATAAACCTAAATCACAAATTAAAGTGGAAAACATTGCCAAAGCAAATAATATAAAAATAGAGTGGTTTGTTAAAAGTAATTTAGATGAAATTTTAGCTCTAGAAAAAAATAAGATAATTCACGATAAATTTTTTGGAAAAGAAAAATCATCTTTAGATTATATTATTGAATTAAATAACTATTCTGAATCCATGTTTGATTCAATTGAGAATAAAATAGTCTACAATGAAAATAAAGAAATAAAACTGGATAGAAACGTATATCTTCAAAATATAAGTAATGCATTATCTGAAAAAAATTTATTAATAATTAGTGGAAAAGCAGGTTGCGGCAAATCAGCTTTAGTAAAAGAATTTCATGAAACCAAAAAAAGTCCTTTTCTAATGTTTAAAGCTGATGATTTTGAGGAAGATTCCATTCAAGATTTGTATAACAGATTTAATTTAACATTAGGAGAATTTAGAGATTTTTATAAGGATTCAAATGAAAAATTTATTTACATAGACTCTGTGGAGAAGATATCTCATTTAAAAAATCAACGCACAATTGAAGAATTCTTAAAATTAATGGTACTGGATGATTGGAAAATTATTCTAACAAGTCGAAATGACTATTCAGACATACTAAGAAATAATTTAAATATTAATCAGGGTCTAAAAGCTAATGAAATTAAATTGCCTGAATTAACAATAGATGAATTGGAGGAAATTTTCAGAGACCATGGTCTGACAATACCTGTCAATAGCAATATAAAAAACCCTCTACAAAATTTATTTTATTTGAGGTTATATTTATCCAACATAAAGAACATTAATCCTGACAATAATGATGAATTAAAAAACATATTATGGGAAATTATCATTAAACAATCATACCACCAATCAGATAACCATCACGAAAAAAGAGAACATTGTTTTCTAGAATTTGTAAAAAATAGATCAATTAATCCTCACTTTAAATTCAAGATAGATAATATCTGTTCTGAAATTATAAATGAATTTCAAAGAGATGGAATTATCGAAATGAGATATGGCAGGTTTTTTATAACACATGATGTTTATGAAGATTGGGCTCTGGAAAAAATAATTAATAATGAATTAATAACATCAAATGGAGATTATACTACTTTTCTAAATAGCATCTCTAACTCATTAAAATTTAATGATGCATTTAGAAATTGGATATGTAATAAATTAATTGATGATTATGAAGAAGCTAGTGAACTGATAGATTATATTATAACCAATGAAAAATGCGATGCAGCTTTAATTGATGAAACCATATTAGCAGTACTGCAATCAAACACTTTTAAATCATTTTTGACTAAATATAAATATCTTATCTTAAAAAACGATTATATTTTTGAAAGGATATTATATTGGTTGAAAACTGTTTTTATAATTGAAGATGATTCAGAATTTTCAAAAGTAATAAAAGAAACATCTAACAATACTATTTATAAACCTTATGGGAAAAACTGGAAGCAATTTATCTCATTTTTATATGATAATCTTGAAAAAATAACAGAAAGACAAATGGAATACATCATCCCTTCATTGTTATATTGGAATAAACATTATCCTAAAGGTGAAACAACAAGATATTCTTCTTTAATTGCACTGAAATTCTATAAAGAAATAGAACAAATAAATAATCACAATTATAAACAAATTAAACAAGATAACATTTCAATTATTTTACTAGGAGCAAATGAAATTAAACAAGAATTAGAAGAAGTTTTACAAAAAGTTATTTCAAATAACTGGAAAAAAAGAATGGATCCATATTATGATTTGTCTATAAGAATTTTAAGTTCAACATCAGGACATATTTGTGAGGTCATACCAAAATTGATTCTAAAACTTGCAAAAACATTTTGGATATGCAATGAAGAGCCAGATTGTTACAGATCTAGTGATGCTGAACTTTTTTCAATCGATGAAAATACAACATTTGATTATCATTATGCAAGTGCTTTTGAAACACCAATTCACCTATTGTTAACAGTAGATTCTAAATCAACAATTGATTTTATAATTGATTTTGTGAATGTTACAACCGAAAATTGTGCTAAAAATACATTTGATAATAATAGATATAGCTATTATAAACCCAATGTAATTAAATTAAATATTGATAACAAAAAAGTAACCCAATATATTTCAAATTCACTGTGGCAATGTTATAGGGGCACTAGTTCACCAGTAATGCCAAAATTATTAGAATCAATCCATATGGCGTTAGAGCGATTTTTATTGACAGAATGTGATAAAGATAATTTTGAAGATGTTGAAAGAATTATGAAACATATCTTAGGTAACTCTAAATCTGCATCATTAACTGCAGTTGTAAATAGTATTACTTTAGCATTTCCAGATAAATTTTTTGATATTGCTCTAATTTTATTTAAAACAATTGAACTGTTTATCTATGATACTAACAGATTATTAAGGGAAAGAGAAACCAAAACTCTTTATGGATTAGCATCCAATATAACAGAAAAATATATGATTAATGAAAGATTAAGCACCATTAATCAAAAATTTAGAAAAAACAATTTAGAATCATTGCTGCTAAGATACCAATATTTCAGTGAAGAAGAAATAGATGATGAAACATTTAAACAAAGATTGTATTCTATTCAAAGTGTAATTGACCAACATAAAAAAGAACTTAAATCTAAAAAATTAACCAAAGATGAAATGGATAATTATAGGATATTATTATCAAGAAATGACCGTAGAAACTTATCACTGAAAACAGAAGAAAAAGATAATCAGATTTTAATAACATTTGAGAATAATAATCTTGACGAAGATTTAAAAGAAATATCTGATAATTCATCCAAAGCATTTGAAAATTATTTCAGATATGTAGATTTAAGTTTATGGGCCAATGCTAAATTAAAACATGAAAAACTTGATGAAAAGCAAATAAAATATGAAAATGACTTGAAATTGGTGCTGGATAAATTTAAAGGATTAATTGATGATTTAAATAATAATAAATGTTATTATGAGCCTAGCAATACTCCATTATTAATTGCTTCATGTTTACTTACATTCTATTCTGAGCAGTTGAATAGTGATGATGAAGAACTATGTGAAGAAGTTATATTGGCTAATATTTATGAATTATTATTTAATGAAGAATATTTCTATCAAATTTCCCATGAATTAAATACAGGAATTAATGTAATGTCCATCATGTTTGACATGTTTCCAGAAGATTTAGAACTTTTCATGATTATATTATTATTAATATTGTTTAATGATGAAATAGTTTATGGAACTAATCATTATTGTGATTTTGCAATAATTACATTAAGAAAATTATATAAAATTCATCCAAATTATGTTAATGACATTTTATGCTGTTATTCCATTTACAAACAAAAATTTGATGACATTTATATTCCAATTTTAAAAGAAAATAGAGATTATCAAATTCATAATCCATTTGCATTAGCTATTAAAAAATTTTTAGAAAAATATGAAAATGAACTGGAAGATATTTTAAAATTTAATTCTATTAAAATTGAAAATTTAGATTTAAAACCAATGAATATTATATTTCAAGTAATCCCTATTGAAATTACCTTAGATTTACATTATGAATTTATTAAAGACATATTACCAATATTTTCAAAAGAATTGTTTGATAATGACTCTTCATTAAATGATTCCGAACATTTTATTCCAAGATATTTCTTTTTAAATAAACTTTCATTAATTATTTTAGAAAATAAGAAATATTTAAATGAATTTATTTCACCATTTTTAGATAATTTTTTAATGAATGATGGAACTGTTGAATTACTTGACGCATTTTGTAGAAATGTTAATGAAAACACATTTAATGAATTTTGGGATATTTGGTGGATGTTTTTAGATAAAATCAAAGAAAAACATGCAACCTGCAGAGAATATAATCTAGAAAAAGTTTTTAAAAAATTCATTCTTAATTACCAATATAAAATTGATGATGAATTAACTCATGAGGTTAACGAATTAGAAAAGCAATTTTATGGAATTCTATGTAAAGAGTTTAGCAAATACGAAATTGTTTTAGATTTGATTTCAAAAATAGTAATAAAAGACAAATTTATTTTATCAGGACTTAATTGGTTATATAATCTATTGAATGAAAATAATTTTGAATCAATCAAAAAATCTACAGTAACTAATTTAGATAATTATATTCATCAGTATATCCTAAAAAATGTAGAAAAGATAAAAATAAATGTTCAAATTCAGAATAAGCTTTCAATAATTATTAATCTCTTGATAAGTAATAATTCCAGCAATGCTTATAGATTTAATAAATGGTTACTTTCAATAAAATAAATTTAATATAATTCACTTCCAATTTTCAGCATCAATAATTGATTGATTAGCTTCACCACTTTCAATCATATTAATAGCCATATCAAAATTGGTTTTGATTTCACACATTAACTTTAGCTCTGAATTCCATGTTTCATTTTCTTGTTCTCTTGTGATTCCCCAAACGCTAGCATCCAGTTCACCTTCGGTTAGCTCTTCATTGAGAAGTTCTTCATAGATTGAGAAGTACTTTTCTTGGATGTTTTCTATGAGCTGTTTTAGCTCTTCGTAATCGTTTATTAAGTCTTCAACTTTGTAATTGTATAGTCTGAATCTGTTGTAGTCCGACATTAGCTTCATTTGTCTGAAAGCGTCAAGGACTTCTTTTTCATCAGCTTCAAGTTCATTGTATTTTCTAAATCGGTCTTTGGTCATGATAATCACCAATATTAATCATGTTAAATTACCCTTTTTTATTTGTCAAAATTTTACTAATATTATTCTGTATCATAATATTTTATTTCATAAATATCATTTTTTAATTCATCTAATGAAAAAGGTAGTTTATTTGTAACGGGAATAGGCTCAATTAGATTGTTAAGAATGTAATCTCCATTGTAATCTAGTAATTTCAATATTACTCTATTTAGTATAATCCTATATATTTCTACATAAATCATTAAATCGGAAAATGTGTCATGATCAATATCATTTCCATGTACTGGATCATTTCTAGAATATAATGCATTTTTTTCAATATCCCCCATATCCAAATTTATTTCTTCAAAAAATAGTTCTATACTTTTATTGATACTTAATCTATTTAATTGATTGAAATTATTAATAATTTGAGTATGCCCTTCAAATGTTTCTAAGAATACTGGACGTATATCCTTAATTAATTGTTTATATTTTGATTTTTCAATTATGACTGTACTTCTTTTTGAATTTATGGAATCAAACCATTTATTCATCAAAGATTCTAATGAAGCAGCCAATAGTATTATTCTGGATTCTGATGGAAGGAAAGTTGAACTCCAATAATTAATAAACATTGAAGTAAAGTCTAAAGTTTCTTTTTTTGAAATGAATGAATTTATCATGTTAGTCATAATTGATTCACTTGAGTCTCTACTATAATCATAAATAGGTATAGGGAAATTATCTGATGATTCACAAATATTTTTTATATCTAAATTATTATTAATAAAAGGATCAATCATAGTTTCTTTTATCTTATTTCCATTGATATCGTAGTAAGATTCTGCAATTTTAATTAGTTTCCTTCCAAATATAAAAGAAATAATATTTTCAATATCCCTGCGAAGGTTAATGTCATCCATATGTTTTTTTGAAGAATATTGCAAGCAAATATTATCCGACCAAGCAGGTTTCATTTCATCTGGAACTAAACTAATAATAATATTTTCATCATCATTTAATTTACAAAACATATAATTCCTACGTGTACTTGATACATGATTTGTTTCAATTTCAAATGGATTTGCTGTTTGTAATTCAGGAACAGAGTTATCTAATTGTTTATTATAAATTTCTTTTTTTTCAAAAGTAGTAGTTCTATGAAATATCCGATGATTATGTGGTCCATTCAAATACCATTCTTTTATCCAGGTGACTTCGCCATCAACTCCAGAATCAAAAAGAATTGATGTTACTGTTAATTTCAATGTAAAAATACCATGAGAATTTTCAACAGAAGTAATTTGTTCAAAAAGATGACAATTTTTAAGCACATAACCTTCTGAAGAATATTTACCTCTAATTTTAATAGTATAGGAATTTTCCTTTATTTCATTAGGAAGTTTTCGGTTCATTTCACATTCAATATTAATCAGTATATTATAAGATTCATCCCGTTTAATGAGTACATGTTTTATTTTAGGCATTTCAAATGGAAATTCAAAATTCCATTTCCCTGGTGTAAATTTTTTTTCTTCTTGTAAATTTTCCCATTCAATTTTATTATAATAAGGCATTATTTCACCATATTTAATCCTTTTAATTATCAGTATCTATATTTTCTATTTTAAGTATTTTTCAAATCATAATTTGAAATAGCAGTATGTTTAAGTTTTTTTCTCAAGTAATCAGTTTCTTCTTGTAAAACGGACAATATCAATATCTCATTTTGTTTTCTTGCCAAAAACCAAAAAATAATAAATTCGAATATTCCAACAATGACAATAATTAATATGAGAGAGCTAAATTCAAAAAGTTCAACCAGTATTATAAAAATTGGAGTAATTATTAGAACCGTTGTCATACTGTCTCTGCAGAATAAAAATTGTCTATTCTGTTGGTAAATCTTATTATCATATCTATGCTTATTATATATCTTGTACCATAAATTATTCTCTTCTACTTCTGTTTTAGGTTTCTCATGATTCTTCAATATTAAATCCACATCTATTAATTCTGAATCATATTTTATGTCATGATTTTTTAATCTGGTAAAAATATCATATGCAAATCTATGTGATTCATTTTTTGGATATAATAATTTATATTTCCATTCACGTGAAAATAAATTATTAATCACGTAAATAGGCAAAAATAAAACAGGTACTGTAAGCACAATAGAGATTATTTCATTATTTTCAACAAATGTTGCAGGGTTATTGAGAAGTAATGTAACTGCTACATTGAAGATAATAAGATATATTAGTTTATCATCATAATTTTTTAAATCATCCATTATACGTACCTCAACTTTAAGATTTTTTGTTTAAATATAGTGTCCCCCTATATCTTTCTCCGCTAGATAATTTAGTTTTATTGTCTTCATATTCTAAAAATTCATTATCAAATTTATTCTCAGTATACACATCTATTTTTCCAGATGCACAATCTAAAACAATGTTTTTAGTAGTGTTTTGTGTTATAGTATCAAAATCATTATAATAATTTAAATACTCGGATTTAGCTTCCCCAATAATAATTATTTTTGGCTCAATTTCATCTAAAATGTCTTTAGGTATTTTACCACTATTTCTTCCATGATGAGGAGCAAAAATAACATCTGCCTTTGGGAAATCTATTTTATCTTTTATTTTTTCAAGAAAATCACTTTCCATATCTCCAAACCATAATGTCGTTACTCCTTCGTTTAAAGAGTATTCGATTATTGGTGAAATATTATTAGCAGAATCTTTCTCACCATTTTCTAATTTTTCTAATTCCTCTTTAAAAGATTCATTATTAATGTCTGGCCATAAAATAAATACCTCCGAACTTTCTTTAGTATCATCTGATTGGTTCATCCATTTTCTTGAACAATTTTTATATATGAAAAATTGCTTGTCAGTATCATCCCTTAGTTCACAATATTTATTAAAATCTTCCTCATTATCTAATTCTATCTTATTTTCAACACAATAAAAATTTCTAATATTAATTTTACTATCAAGTTCAGACAATCCTAATAAATGGTCTTTATCAGGATGTGTTGAAATGAATCGTGTGACATATTTTTCTTTTCGAACATCAATTATCTCATCAATAATATCTTCTTTTCTTTCTTCAACTAAATTACAATCAATAATTGAAAAATTATCTGAATTATGTTTAATATAAAACATATCACCATTTTTTACACTAAAACTTTTTATGATGGACATTGTATCACCATTATTTTTCACAGTATACATTCAATGTTCCATTGTTTATAATTGCATAAATTGTTCCATCGTTACGTGTTGTTAAACAACTATGTTTAACAAGTTCTGCATTTTTTAATACCCAATCTCCACGAGAGTTTGAACTATATTTACTTGATGCAGTTACATCATCCTGATTACTTTTATCAGAAATTATTGTAATTTTTGGATTTACATAATCCATTAATTCTTGCTTATAACAGGATAATCTCCCATGGTGTGGCGCTAATAATAAATCGATGTTTTGAGCATTTTTTAGAAAATCAGAATTATTTAATAGTTCTTCAATATTTGTTTTTGTATTGTCTCCCATCAATAAGATTTTAAAACCTTCATACTCAAGAAATGTTGTAAGACTGTAATAATTTAAATCTTTTACATCGTTTTTTAAGGGAACATAATGTTTTAAATTAAATCACCATTTACAAAAGAGTTATCTGGATCAATGGTGTCTGGCACAGGAGCTGTGAATTTTTTATCAAGATTTAAATATTCTTCATATAATTTTCTATCGTCCACTGTCTGTGCTTTGCCAGTTTGCTCATAAATCAAATCTAAGGGTATGGTTGTATTTCTTCTAAAAACCTTTGGTGTTTTATAATCGATTCTTGAAATTCCACTAATATGATCTTTATGTGGGTGGGATATTATCAAATAGTCCAAATTCCCATTAAATGAAAATAAAGGATTTTTACCCGTTCTTCATTGATTCCTAAGTCGAATAACATATTCATTGTTCTTGTTTCGATTAATGTGGAATTTCCTAAATTTAAATCAAAAAATGTTAATTTTAATGCAATAATCACCTCATTTTTATTATTGTTAATAAAATATGTAATAAGATGTATAATTATTGTTCGCTAAACTTCGAACAATTTATAAATAGAAAATGAACTTAATTTAATTACAGTTCAGAGGTTATTTGAGTGTATAACCTCGCAAGTGTCTGTTCAATTTTGTCCTTTTTCAATTCACATTCCCACACTGTGATGACCTTCCATCCCAGTTCTTCCAGTTCTTTTTTGTTACGTTCATCCCGTTCTTTGTTTCCATAGAGTTTCTTCTCCCAGAATTCAACATTGGATTTCGGCATTGCTGCATATTTGCACCCCTCATGGAGATGCCAGAAACATCCATGAACAAATACAATTGTCTTGTATTTTGGCAGTACAACATCAGGACTTCCAGGATATCGTTTATCATTTTTTCGAAAACGAAGACCTTTTGAGAAAAGATAGCTACGGACAAGAATTTCGGGTTTGGTGTCTTTACTCCGAATCCGTGACATGTTATAACTTCGGACCTCTTTGCTAAATTTGCCGACCATATAAATCAACTTCAATATAACTATATTATATATATCATAATTAATATACAAATTTTTATTTTCAGATTAATAATAGATTAATTTACCATTAGTACTTTCAGTCAAACTCTCCTTTATGAAAATTAATTTATACTAATATCTTTAAAAATATTATTAGATATTTATCTTATTTTTTATGGTGAAAATATGGAAAAATTTAAAACTGTAGATTTATGTGCGGGCATTGGCGGGATAAGAAGAGGTTTTGAGTTAACTGGAAAAACTGAAAATGTATTGTCTGCTGAAAACGATAAATATGCTTGTAAAACCTATGAACATTTATACAATGAAAATCCAATGCATGACATCACTACAGACGAATTTAAAGAGTTAATGAAAGAAACTGATTATGATATTTTACTTGCGGGGTTTCCATGTCAAGCATTCAGTGCAGTTGGAAAACGAGAAGGATTTAAAGACGCCACTAGAGGAACAATCTTTTTTTATCTGGCAGAAATGATTGAAGAAACTAGGCCAAAAGCATTCCTTCTAGAAAATGTAGAAGGATTATTAACGCATGATAAAGGGAATACTTTCAAAGTAATCTTAGATACATTAATTAATCAATTAGATTATCATATAGTTGGTGTACAAGAAAATTTAATGGGTGATGGATTCTATTTTGAAAGATTAGATTTATTAAGAAATGCTAAAGATTTTGGTCTTCCACAAAATAGGCCTAGAGTATATCTTGTCGGTTTTGATAACAAAAGATATGGCGAAAAGTTAAAAGAAATTAAATTTAGACAACTACCAAAGAAAAGAACTAGAAAACCAATATATGATGATTTGAATGATGTATTAGTTATGGGAGAGGATAAATCATTCTATTTGGCTCAAGGTTATGTGGATACACTAAAAAAGCATAAATCAAAACAAGGTGCTAAGGGTAATGGATTTGGTTATGTGGTAGTTAATGCAGAAGGAATTAAACATCCAATTTCTAATGCGCTTTTAGCTACTGGAGGATCAGGTAAAGAAAGAAATCTTGTATATGACCCTCAGGAAGGAATCGCAGGATTAATAGTTAAAAACAAAAAAACTCCATTAAATGATGAGGGAATTCGCATGATGACACCTGATGAATGGGCAAAGCTCCAAGGATTTTTAGGTTATGGTTTTGTAGAAAATGGGGAAGAAACATTTTCTTTTCCAGATGATGTCAGCAATACTCAAAGATATAAACAATTAGGCAATTCTGTTGCCATCCCTGTAATTGAAGAAATAGCAATTAAACTTGTTGATTCATTAGAAAAGTTAGAGAGTGAATAAATATGAAGTACAATAAGGGCGAATGGAGTGAAGCTTACGCTTTTGTTAAGTTAATTGGTGAAGGAAAGGTTTTTGCTTCCGATGAAGATTTAAATAAACTTTCCAATAAAATATATCCCATCATGAAAGTATTTAAAGATGAAATCGAAAAGTATTATGAAACAAATACGGATGAAGGAATCGTAAATATGGTTAATTATGATGGAGACATCATCGCCACATTCGAATCTTCGAAATTCATTGATATAGCTGACAAATCATTAGACATTATAAGTAATGCAGAAGGTAGAAGTTTTGAAGTTTCCATCATGAAAAATTTCCTTAATGATATTGGAATTATTACTTTTAAAAGTTCCAGTGCGAAAAAAGAAGATATTAAAATGGAACTTTTTGATCTCATTTTAGATAAATCAGACATCTTAACATTTAGTATTAAATCAGAAATAGGCAGCAAACCAACTTTATTAAATGCTTCCAGATTGACAAATTTCACTTTTGAAGTTGAAGGAATGTCCGATGATGAATTTAAATCTTTGAATAATATAAACAAAGAATTTGATAGAAAATGGCTTAAGATAAAATTTAATAAGATATTTGGAGGCGTTGTGAATGGAAATTATAAAGTCAAATTATCTGATGATAAAAACAATGTGCTCTATCAGAATTTAAGATTAATTGATAGTAAATTGCCTCAAATGTTAGCTTTCATGTTGTTCTACTTTTATTCCCATGAACGATCTGGAGATATTAAATTATTGACAGATAAGTTAATAGAATTTAATCCGCTGCAATTGGGCAATGCTGAAAAAGATATTTTTTATAAAAAGAAGATTTCAGAGTTTATTGAAGCAGTTACATTTGGGATGATGCCAAATATTAAATGGGATGGAAATTATGAAATCTCTGGAGGATTATTAACTGTCAAAAAAGATGGGGAAATAGTTTGTCATCATATTTTTTATGACAATATTGCATTGAAAAACTATTTATTCAAAAATACTAAGTTAGAATCACCAAGTACAACTAGACATGGATATGGTCAGCTATTCAAAGAAAATGATAAGGTATTCTTTAAACTAAATCTTCAATTAAGATTCAAATAATCAATATTTGTCATGATTATAAAATAGTGAATAAAAAAGTTGAAAAATTAATCTAAATTAATGTTTTGAGTTACTTCTTCACCTTTATCCGTTAGTCTATATAATCTACCTTTTCTAGCTTCTGGATTAATATATTCAACTAGCTCATGAGCTTTAAGCTCAGAAAGTACTTTTGAAATGTGATTTGTCCTTATCCCTGAATCTCTGGCGATGGTACTTGGTATTTTAACATTACCGTCCTGTGCTTTCAATGTTTTTGTCCTATATTTGAAAATCTGTACATGCCTGATTTCTATTGGGAGTTCGTCTGAAAGTTCATATTATCACTTATGGACTTCCTACAAAATAAATTATATCATTGAATAGCTACCTGATGCATCTGAGATGAATCTGAAGAAAAGAGCATTATTTTTTTTGAAAATCTGTCAGATTAAAAAAAAGAGAGTGTTTGGTGTTTAATTGTTTTTTGGAGGAGAGTTAAACACCAAAAATTGAGGTTTAGGAAAATTTTTTTGGCAGAAGAAAATTTTCCAGCTTTGTATTAAATTAGAAAATTGTGGAAAGCTAATCTAATACGACATATTTGTATTTTGGAGATTGTATAGTATTTAACTAATATGTTTTGTTAAAGTGAAAATTTAGGCATGCCTAAATTTCATCACTTGTATAAGAGTTGGTCATAATCATATATAAATGTTTCTAAAAAGTTAGGAATACCTAAAAATTTTAGATAAAACATTACAATGACACCCCCACTAACTTCTGATAAAATAAATCGTATCGCTGTCATAGCTGCTTAAAGCATCATATGCAGACTGAGTCATGAATCGGAACTTACCGAAGACCCCATATTCAACACCCCCTGTAAACAGGACCTGTTGATTTTGCAAGATACATTTGTATACTTCCAGAATGTTTTAATGGTATCACTGAATACGGATCAAGAGATTCTGTATCCCAAGAACTTCCATTATACTCCTTAATGACCATAACAGGACTGGTAACAATAGTTACACGATAACCTGCACTGACACCAGTAGGCAATGTTGTTGTAGTTAATATCTGATCGACAGGCAGTTTCCATCCAGCTTCATCATCACTGCCCTGACCAGTTGCGCATGTAGCACCAGTGTCTCATTTAGGACTGGTTGCACCACTATATCCTTTAGCACCTGTTGAACCAGTATTGTCTGTATCTCCTTTGGGGACAGTTGCACCAGTATTACCTTTCAAATTCCCAACATTTTCCCAGGCATTTCCATTCCAGACATAAAGAAAACCGCCCATTATATAGCTGTTCCCAAGACTGCAGGTAGGATGAGCCACAATCAGTTCCTGGTAAGTGTTATATGAACCTTTAATAGTAGTACCAATACCTCTTTTTCCTGTTTTCGCATATCCTTTGGTGCAGGTATCACCAATACTTTCCATAAACTTATCCATCATGTGTTAATTATTCAATATTAATTTTTTCAAATTTTTCATGTTCTAACTGATGATTATGGGATAAATATTGCTTGAGTAAATGTTGGAATCTGTAGGGATCATGAAATCCATGAAAAAATCAGATTAGGATATCAAAAGCACTTAGGCAAAAATATAATCTTTATTTTTCTTTTAACATAAATTGAATTACTAAATAGATTCCTAAAGCGGCACTGAATACAAATCCTATCAGTCCCAATATTGAAACATCAAATATTTTAGGCCCCTTATCTGAAATGATGGCCAGTGATGACCCGATAATTAGTGCAGATAAAATAAGTGAAATTGACAGCTGGTTCATGATTTCACTGATTGATTCGTGCTTAAGTTTCACGCTTAAATTACCTGCTTCAAGTTTTGAAAGCATATTGTTAAGTGTTGTTGGCAGATCTTTAGCTAAGTGTTCTATTTGCAGCATGTAATTGGAGCTTACTTTTGCTAATCTGCTGGGGCCGTATTTTTGAAGTATTATTTTTCTGGATAATTTTTTCAGTTCAATTACTGCATTGAAGTCAGGGTCTAATTTCATTCCTGTATCTTCAATTAAACTCATTCCACGCCCAATCATTACAAATTCTCTTGGTAATTGGATGTTGTGTTTGATCATTACCTTTAGAAGTTGCTGTACTCCTCCGTGCATGTCTTTCAGGTCTGCACCGTAATACTTATTCATTATGTCATTTACATCGGCTTTTAATTCAGGAGTGTTTTGTGCAGGTGTTAATATGTCCATGTAAATTAGCTGGTTGATAATATTGTCTACATTTCTGCTTAATAGCAATAATATTAACTCTGCAAGTTCTTCTCTGAAATCATCATCTAAAATACCCATCATTCCTTCATCAATGTAACATAAGACATTGTTTTCCATTATCATCATATTTCCTGGATGTGGGTCGGCATGGAAAAATCCGTCAATCATTATTTGTTTAAAATAAGATTTCACTCCTCTTTTGGCAATTAATTTTTTATTATATTCCGGATAATCGTGAACCATTACTTCAGAAACTTCTTTTCCTTTTATTAATTCCATTGTAATGATTTTTCCGCTGCAGTACTCAGGATAAGCAGTTGGTATATGAATGTAATGTACTGCTCTGAAATTATGTGCCAAATTTTTCATATTGATTAGTTCTTCATGGTAATCAATTTCTTTGAATATTGAGCGTTCAAATTCTGTTAAAATAGAGGGAATATTATAAACTTTAGTCTGGTTTATGTATTTTCCGATTTTATCAGATAAAAATTTCATAATATTTAAATCGGATTCAATAGTTTCACGGACATTTGGTTTTTGAACTTTAATGGCTACTTCATCGTTGTTTTCAAGAAGTATTCCTTTATGGACCTGTCCGATTGAAGCTGAACCTAAAGGCTTTTCGTCAATTTCCTTGTAGATTTCATTTATTGGTTTTCCAAGTTCTTTTTCAATAACTTCTTTTATTTCATTAAATGGTGTGGTGGGAGTGTTGTCTCTTAAGGATTCCAGTTCCTTTGCTATTTCCACTCCAATCAAATCAGGTCTGGTACTTAACATCTGACCTAATTTAATATATGTTGGCCCTAATTCTTCTAACACATCTTTTATTCTTTTTGGAATGGATTCGTCGGGCAATTCTTTATATTTATCTCTTTTAGTATCTTTTAAAAAAGGAAAATTCTTAAAAAATGTATTTTCTTCGATAAGATAACCGAAATCATTTTTTTTAAGAACTTTATATATTTCCTCTACCCTTTTTATGGAATCATTTTTTGTGTTAGAAATTATTCTCATATTTGTGTAATTAGTTAAAACTTCTATATATTAATATCTTAAAATTTCTCCAGGATTCTTGCATATACCTGTTTCAGATTATCATCTGACTTTTCATAAATCCTTTTTAAGATAAGTTCAGGAGTACTTTTTGCAAGGAAATTCATTTTCGGAGTTCTGTCCACTATCAGATTATAATTTTCATCTAATCCTTTTGCTTCAATACCGTCTACACGAATATCTGTGTAATTCATCAGTTCTCTGGCCATATGTGTTACAATTATTCCGTAGGAATTGGATTCTTTAATCATGTCTATAAATGTTGAAATGATTTTAACTGCAGCTTCCAGTTCTGTTATTCCTTCAAGTTCGTCAAGCAATACCAATTTTTCACTTTCTGTTGTTACAATTGGAATAAATACATTTAAAAAGGATTCAAAAGCCCCGGCATCCAGTGATCTTTTCTTTGAAAAATGATATATTTCATCAAATAATTTGATTTTGGCTTCAGCAGCACTTACAGGAAGCCCCATTTGTGCCATTATGGAAATTTGGGTTAGTGTTTCAAGAAGGGTTGTTTTACCTCCACTGTTTGCCCCGGTAAGCAGTGCTATGTTTTCATCATTTGTAAGTTTGTAATCAATTGTCTGTGTGTTTTTATCATCTTTTCTAAGGGCCAGTTCCAGATGCAGTGCCTCTTTTAAATTTATTTCATCGCCAAATTCAGGAGCATTTAAATCATATTCATATGCAAAGCTGCCTAAGCTAAATTCATAGTCAAATTTAATTACATCTTCAACTTCTTTGATTGCTTGTTCTTTTATGGAGTTCAATTCAATGGCAGCACTTTTTTTAACATCAAAAATATCATTTTCTTTTTTGGATGACTGTTCCAGTTGGATTCTTTGGATTTCGCTGTCGTCAATTTCAATAGGATATTTTCTGAGATACGGATCAAAATCAAATCCTGTTTTTTCTTTGATAATTTTTTTCCTTTCATTTATAATTTCATCAAATATTTTATTGATCTTTGGAGGAAGGTTCTTGTTTAGCAGGTTAAGAATTTCATCTCCTTCAAGATCAACATTTTGTATGGCATTTTCTAATTCTTCATCCATATCCTTTTTCAAAGAATTAACTAATTCTTCAATATCCACTTCTCTTTTATCAATAACATTAAGTTCATCAATAATGGGGATAATTTCTCCCAAAATTGTTTCCCGACCTCTGATTTTTTGTATTTCATAAACTCTGTTAAAAAGGTTCTGGTTATGTGTAAAGAAGTTTATTATCTTTTCAGGAACAATTTCATAATCATTTTCTTCAATATTAATCATTACAAGGTTTGGCATTCCTTCAAAATCAAGTATTCCCTGTGAATATACATAAAAAATAAGGTCATAATTCATCAATTCTTCCTGTAGTAATGGAGAATCGCTGGCTGTAATTATCGGGTAATATTGGTTAAGTCCCAAATCTGTAAGGTAGGAATTGTCTTCTTCTGTTTCCACTAAAATAACTTTACTTGCATCATATTCTGCTTTTGCTTTTTCAACTTCCTTTAAGTTTTTCATCAATCCTCTTAACTTGATTATTGGAAGCTGTGAAACCTGTTTTTTTGCATCCATCACAAAATTGATTTGTTTTTCTATTTTTTCCATATCTTTTGAAGGGGAAAGCAGTAAAATCCTATTTTTTGAATAGGAAGTGTTTGAATATGCCAGTATCTTGTTTATGATGTCTTCATAAATCTCCATTGCCCTGTCGCTTTTAATAAACTCATATGTAGGATTATTTAATAGCTGGTTCATTATTTCAATAGCTTTCCTTTGGCTGATTCCATCAATATTTGCTATTTTTTCAACATCCGCATTTTCAACTATTTTTTGAAGATTTTCTTCTCCTCCAACACTATTTAATATTTTTTCAGAGATTTTATCTCCAATACCTTTTATGTTTTGCAATGTTACTTTCTCTCCTTGCATTTTAACCAAACCCTTTTTTCTATACATTTTTATTTAAATATATATCCAAAATTCCCTAGAGCATTTGGGAAGTATTATTTCTTATTTGTCAATAGCTGTGTTATATTCCTGTATTTTATTTAAATAGTTTTCATCTCTCCATCGACCGTCAATAGCAAAATTAACAAGCCCTATTGATTTTAAGTAGATAATGTCATTTAAAAGTGAGATATCTTCACTGTTTGAAATTATAAGTTCTTCATTAGATAGGCTTTTATGAATCGGATATCTGTTGTTTTTCTTATCAATCAGAAAGATGTCATCTGTGTTGTTCTTTAACTTTTTAGATTCTTTTTTAGTAAATAATCTGTTTCTGCTTTTCATTAGCTCAACAGATCCCTGAACAATAATTTCCAATTTGGAATTGTCACTACAATTGTCTAAAATATTTTTCAAATCTTCTTTTTTCAGTTCCGGAGACAATGTAATTATTTTGTAGTTTTCAAGACTGTTTATTGTTTGTGTATTTGTTACGTTCATGGAGTATGGTCCGTATTGGCCTGTAAAATCAGGAGCCATTATTTCAATATGGTAATGAAGTTTGTTTAATATGCCCCTTACCTTTCCTAAAACTTTTATTAAATTGTCATGGGCAATGTCCGGCCATTTCCAGACCAATTCATAGTCTCTGTTTCTGGAAATGTCAATAGCCTTTTGCAGATAGCTGACCATATAATTTATATTGTATTCTTCCCTGCTCTGATTTATTATTGATGTGTCTTCAGGAGGTATCTCCAAATAAACCCTTTCCACATTATTTATTTTATTCAAATCATTTAAGTTATTTGTATAATATGATAAACTGCATTGGTCAGTTTTCAGAGCATTGCTTTTGTTTTCAAGCTGTATTTTTATCTTTTTATTTGAGTATAGCAGATACACTTCCTTTTCTAATTTTTTGAAAAGTTCCCTTCTGATTTTATTGATTTCACTTAGGGGGATAAATAATGTTCCGTCATAGTTAATATTGGCTCCTGTAATGTCGAACGGGTATTTGTCAACTTTCAACAGTTGTTTTTTTATTGTTTCAGCATCTACACTTCTTTTAAGAGGTTTTTCAAATGGAACTTCTCCTTTAACTTCACATTCAATTTCTTTTTTATTTGCAAGAGTTAATCTGCCTTTTAAGTGGGGATATTTGTTTTTAATTGAAAATGTAAGTATTAATTTGGATTTGATAAAACTGCTGCCCTTATTTTCAATCTCTTTAACTTTTGAAGTTAATCTGTTTCTTTTTGTAAGATATGCTGTTGAATCGTTTAAATTGAAATGGTGTTTTTTATTCTGCTTTACTTTTTTAATGATTAAAACTCTGTTTTTTCTGTTAATGTCTTTAATTTCTTTATTTCTGCCTTTTTTATAATGGTTGAATGTTGTTAAAAGAGGGTTTTGTGAAATTTCAAATCCGTAGTCATCTTTTGCTTTTATTAATAATAATCCGTCACCTTTTTGGGGAATTGTTTTTAAACCGTCATCTAATTTAATGACTATTTGGCTGTTTTCACTATTGCAGACTTTACCTAATTTTAAACCGACATGTCCTGAACGGATACTTCTTGAAGATGCATAGTTAAATTGCCCTTCACTAAATCCTCTATTAAATGCAAGGCTTATTTCTTCACTTTTGCTGGTTTTATTGCTTTTCAATTTGTTTAAGGCTTTCCTATAATTGCTCACTGCAATAGCCAAATATTCCTTGCTTCTCATTCTTCCTTCTATTTTGATGCAGCTGATGTTTAGCTCTGCAATTTCTTTTAAATGATCGTATAATGACAAATCTTTAGGTGAGAGGTAATAATCTTCACTGTTCAAACAGGATAATCTGTATTTTTGGCGGCAGGGCTGTGCACAACTTCCTCTGTTTCCGCTTCGACCTCCTTTAAAACTGCTCATTAGACATTGTCCTGAATAGGAATAGCACAGAGCTCCATGAACAAATATTTCAAGTTCCATATTTGTTTTTAAGTTTTTAATTTCATCTTTTCTCATTTCACGGGGGAGAACTATTCTTTTAATTCCTTTGCTTTCAAGATAATCTAATTTCAGCTGGTTTTCTGCAGTCATTTGTGTTGAACCATGAACTTTCAGTTTTGGAAGGTGTTTGTTTATCAGTTCAACCAGACCTAAATCCTGAACTAAAACTGCATCTACTCCTATTGAATATAGGTGGGACAAATAATCTATTACATCCGGAAGTTCATCTTCTTTAATTAATGTGTTTACAGTTACATAAACCTTAACATTGTGCAGGTGTGCGGCGTTAACTGCTTCGGCTATTTCATTTAAAGTAAAGTTTTCAGCAAACCTGCGGGCACCATATTCTTTTCCAGATAGATATACTGAACTGGCTCCGGCATTAATAGCTACTTTAAGATGATCCATAGAACCTACAGGTGCAAGCAATTCAGGAATTCTCATGTTTGTCCTCGTGTAATCTGCCTTCAATATAATTTCCCTTGTTGATATATGACTGTGAGAAATCCATTATCTGGTATTTGTATTTGGAAAGCTCTTCATCATCTCTGTCTTTCAGGGAATCATTATAAATGGACAATATGTTTGTTGTGTATTTTTCATTGGAATATCTGCAGTCCAGGATTATGGAATCAATACCTAACTGTTTAATTTCGTTCATTTCTTCAATTAAACATAAGCAGTCTTTGTTTATAATGTGGCTTTGTTTATTGTAGTCAAATAAAACTTTATACTTGAATTTTTTCCTTTTTTTATCTTCTAAAATAGCATAATCTGCATTGTTGTGTATGATGAAATCTTTACCGTCATTTAAGTTACTGAAATCATCCTTACTTACAATAACTTCCAAATTCCCGTTTACAATCATTTCCAAATCAATATCTGAGGTATTATTTTTAGAAACTAACTGCTTAATTTCATTACCTGAAAGTTCTGAAGATAAAATCAGACCATCAAATCCTGCTTCTTTAAGATTTTTAACTGTAAATGAATTCCAGACATTCAGATTATGATTTCCGTAAATTGGACAGTCAAAAATCTCACCCATTCCAGGGAAATCTCCCATAACTGAAATAATTATTCCTTTTGATTCAAGCTCTTTAACTATTTCATTGCATTTAACAGCTTCTTTTTCATTAATAAATGATGATAATACCCAAACAAGTTCTGCATCAGGAGTCATAAGACGGGCTTCTTCTAAAAGCTTTGGAATATTTTCATAATAATCTTCAGGGTTATTGTATAAACAGTTTCCGTCAAAGTAAACCCGTTTAAGGTCAAATCCGGAAATTGATTTTAACTGGTCTAAATTATCAATAAATAAGGATATTTTAGGGTTTTTCTTTTTGCCGTTGTTATTGAAAGATTCATAATCTTCATAAAATTTATTCAGTTTTTTCCTTGTAGCTTTAACGGACTTTTTGGTTGGGGTGTAGTGATTTAACAGTAAATCCTGTGCCTGAACAAGAACATCTCTTCTGATCTGGTTAAGCTCACTGATTGGAATAAATAAACTGTCCGGCATATTGTGGAATTTGATTTCATCTATATAAAATGGTGTTCCTCCGGTTTTTGATAACTGTTTTTCAATTTTTTCTTTTGTAACAGGTTTGTTTTTAGCTTTTTCAAATTTGCCTACGACTTTATGTCTGAAATTGATTAATTCATCATCTAAATAATATTCAACATTAACAAATCCTGTTAAGTCTTCATTCCAGCTTAGGGTTAATGAAAGTGGGACATGGTTTTTAATAACTTCTTTTTGGAATTTTTTAAGGTTTTCATGAATTGACTTGGAAAAACTGATAAATACTTCAGTACCTTCCTTAACCAAACGTGTTGTATTAATTACAATTTCATTTTCGTCCTGTTTAACAATGTCTTCTAAATAAATTCCTTTGATTTTGCCGTTGTATTTAAAAGCTATTCCGTCACCCTTTTCCAGTGTGATGTAATTGTCTTTGTTTTTGATTTCAATTGTAACTTCAGTGCCATCTATTTTTACAATGTCGCCTATGTATAAACCTTCATGACCTGAACTGCCTCTTCCCATTACTTCACCGGGTTTATCTCCCATTATGTATCCGTTTGTAAATTTCCTGTTGAATACAAGATGTAAATTTTTGGCATAATCTCCGGTATTTCCGTCCAGTATATTGCGGTAGCTGTTTACAATGGTTCCGATGTAGTCTCCGGATTTCATACGGCCTTCTAATTTTAGAGAGGTTACTCCAGCATCTGAAATTGCGTCCAGATTATTGTATGTAGCCAGATCATGGGTTGATAAAAGATAGCCGTTTCCAATATTGTATCCTCTGTATTTCAAACGGTATTCCCGTCTGCATGGCTGTGCACAGGCTCCTCTGTTTCCGCTGCGGCCGCTGTTGTATGAAGACATATAACAGTTTCCTGAAACGCTATAACATAATGCACCATGTCCGAATACTTCAATTTCCATATCGATATTGTCTTTTTTCAGCTGTTCATGTGTTTTAGCTATCTGTTTTACATTAATTTCACGTGGAAGAACAACCCGTTTAATATTGTTTTTAGCAGCCCATTTAATGGAGCTGTAATTGCTCAATGCCATCTGTGTTGATCCATGAACTTCCAAATCAGGAATCAGGGTTTTTAAAAGCCAGCATATTCCAAAATCTTGAACAATAACTGCATCCACTCCTATTTGATATAATTTAAACAGGTAGTTCATTACATCAGCTATTTCAAAATTGTTTATTAATGTATTTACAGTAACGTGGACTTTAACTCCATTTAAATGAGCATATTCAACAGCTTTTTCTATCTCTTCCATTGTGAAGTTTTTAGCAAATGCTCTTGCTCCGTATTGTTGTCCAGCTATATAAACAGCATCAGCACCTGCATTAACTGCAATTACAAGCACATCATAAGATCCAGCTGGAGCTAATAATTCTGATAAAACCATTTTATTATTACACCCTAAGATTTAATCATTTAAAAATATGTTTTTTGTAATATAAATAAATTAAAAAATAGTTAAAGTTTAATATAGTTTAATTCAAATTAAAAATCATGTACATTGTTTTTGAGGGAATTGATGGTGCAGGTAAATCTACTCAGATTAACTTGTTAAAATATTGGCTGGAAGAAAACGGTTTTGATGTTGAAACAGTTGTGGAACCGACAGATTCAAAAGTTGGTAAGTTAATTAGAGAGATATTACAAAGACCGGATGCAACAACTAACAGAATTCAAAAAACATTGGGTTTGCTGTTTGCAGCAGACAGGATGCTTATTATGGATAAACTTAATGATGATTCTAAAGTTATTTTAAGTGACCGCTCTTTTATTTCTAGTTTAGCTTATCAGGAACCTGCAGACTGGATTAAACAGATTAATAAATATGCAAAAGAACCTGATCTGGTTTTACTTTTGGATGTAGATGTTAAAACTTCTGTAAATCGATGCTCTAAAAAAGACGAATTTGAAAATGAGGAATTTTTAAGTAAAGTCAAAGCTAATTATTTGGATTTAATTAGTAATTTCAATCATGAAATAATTGATGCAAGTACTGGGGTAAATAAGGTCTCAACAGATGTTAAAAAAGCTGTAGCCCCGTATATGGGTATTTGTCCGGATTGTATTAGGTGATATTATGAGTGAAGTCTTAAACAATGTAGTAAATGTAATAAGTGGTTTGGATGGTGTTTTGGAAGTAAGGCAACTTTCCAATGATGATATTTTAAAGATAATTGATATGGAAGCACAGCGTTCAAAGGATTTGGTTCCGGTATTTAATGAAGGAGTTCAGGAATGTTTCAAAAGGGATGTCTGTTTTGTAATTTTTAAAAAAGGATATTTCAGAGTTCCCCCAACTCCTACTGTTTTACTGACATTTGACGGAGAAATATTGGGTCATGATGTTTTTGCTCCTGAAGATAAGGAAAAATTCAGGGCTGATGAAGATATTATGTTTTTAAGTGATGATTTTGTAATTTTTAAAGATGTATTAAATAATTACAATTTGGAAAAAGGCAATGAATATTTTGTTTTACCTCCTGTTCCATTTCCGGAATTGGATCCTTTTAAATTAGATGGTGTTGTTTCATCAAGTCCGTCAACTAAATCTGACGAATATTTAAAAAATAAGTATAGTTATGGTGATGATTCTTCAATAGCTACAATTATTGTTTCATTTAATATTTAAATATTAAAATATTCATTTCTAGCTTCAACTAGTGCTTTAACATTAGCTAGTGGTGTTTTTGGAGCTAATCCACAACTTGGAGCTATAATATCAATATCTTCACTTAATACTTTTTTTACATCTTCTTTTACATCTTCAGGTGTTCCGCTCAATAATGTTTTAGATGTTGAAATGTTTCCTACAATAACACAATCATTCTCAATGCTCTCTTTAGCTTTTGGAATGTCAACAGCTTCTTCAATACTTATTCCGTCAAAGCCGACAGAGGACATGTCACTTATAATAGGTTGTGTTGACCCGCATATATGCAATACTTTTTGCACATCAATAAAATCAGCCAAATCTTCAAGATTAGGTTTAATCATTGATTTAAATTGAAGAGGATCAATTAATTCCGGTGATGCTGTAGGTTCGTTTACACAAATAACATCTGCATTATGTTCCTGAATTGCTTCAATATAATCCATACTTGCATCAAGACAGTTTTCCATAGCTATTTCTATTTCATCAGGATCAGTTTTCATATATCTTACGACATTTTCAATTCCAAGCAAATGTCCTGTTAATGTAAATGGTCCGGTAATTCCAACGATTATCGGCAAATCTTCATATTTTTCTTTTAAAATATCAATAGCTTCAAGAACTGTTGGAATACGCCCATTTTCTAAAAAATCATCTGGTGCTTCAATATCATCTGCAGATTCAAAAGGAGTTCCAGTTACTTCCGGAGTTCGCTCATTGTTTCCGAGATTCACTTCAGCCCCCATAGATTGTGCTTCAACTGTAAGTCCAAAAGGTATTCTTGCACATTCAAGGCCTGCAAGTTCATGTAGGGAACTTCCTAAAATTGCCATTTGCTCAGGATTGGTATGTGCTTCCGGCCAGGAAGCATTAGTCTGTTCCATTGCTTCGATAATTCCTGCTTGTGTTACACTTATAACAGGTTTAACTTCCACATCTTCACCTGAAAGTGCATTTTCAAGATTTTCTTTTAGATTCATATTAATCACTATATATCTTTGTAAAATTCTTCATATTTAAAAGCATGTTCTTTGCAATTTCCAGCACACCTTAAACAGCCAAGGCCTGAACATAAGTCTGTTCTTAATTTAAATTCATCTTTCTCAAAAGACAGAGCATTTTCAGGACATGAATTAACACAGTCCATACAGTAAATACATCTGTCAAATTTTGCAGATAATGTATTTTCAATATCAACTGTGTTTAAATCATTTTCTCCCAAATCTGCAATATCTCTTGGGTATAATTTAGTTATTTCAGGTTCTGTTTCAATATTTGGGATTTCCTGAATGCCGTATTTTTGCAGCCATTGATTATACATCCAAAATGGCATTCCCTGTTCATAAATGGCCAGTTCCAGGGAATATATTTTTTCAAATATTTCAGAAGTAGCAAGCATTATATGATTGCTTTCAATTTTATCAGCCAATTTCTGCAATTCATCTAATAATTCGGGGTTTAATACAATATCTTTAGCCATAGCTAATGATGTATTTCCAATTTGATAAACTTGTTGGGGGCAGGGCGGAATTTGTCCTATGTTTAATGATTTTTTAGCATCAACATAAAATCCTGAAGCTCCGGCCATATATACACTTTCAATTTCATCTAAAAGGATATCTGCACTTTCAGCTAGTGTTAACTGTCCTGCTCTAAAAGCACCTAATGCCTTTCCAATATTTGAAATATCTTTTTCTTTTAGATAAATGTTGTCCTGCAGGTAAATTGTATCTTTAATTTTGCCGTCTTTTATGATTTTATCATCACTACCTAAACTAAATGCAGCTATTACACCGGTTCCTGTAATTCCTTTTGCTTGTATGTCTGATTTTTTAATGACATTTCCATTAACAGGATCAATTAAATCTCCGTCTTCAACTATTAAATTGTCATTAAGAATTTTCATTTTCCAGAACATTTCCTCTTCATTAATATCGCAGATTACTCCTGGAGAAGCCAGCCGGCCTTTTTCAATATTCTGCCCTTCAATAGCAGGTCCTGCTGCAGCTGATGCAGTATAAATTTCTCCGTCAGCAATCAGTGCCATTTCAGCATTTGTTCCAAAGTCTATAATAAGTGAATATTCATCTTTTTCTAAAGCTTCGGATTTATAAAGCATAGCTAAGGCATCTGCTCCAATTTCATGTTTAATAGCTGGAGGAATGTAAATTTTGGCATTGGGATTAATATCTAAACCGATTGCTTGAGGATTTAATATTTTTCCCCGTCTGGATGGGGGAATTATATTTTTTTCTTTTAGAGCATTTTCTCCCCAAAAAGCCAAATCTCTTATTTCAATATTGTTAAATAAGGATAACTGTATTGGATTTCCGCAAACTGCCAGTCTTTCCACTTTATTTAAATCAATATCTAAATTAGCTATAACTCTGTTTATTGTAGTTATAAGAATGTTATGGGCAGTTTCACGACCTATATTTAATGCAAAGTGAAGATGATCTACTACATTGGCTCCAGGCAATGGATGTCTTAAAGTTATAGCTGTAGATATTGTTTTACCTGTGGTTAAATTGTAGCTTTGAGCCCTGATACCGCTAGTTCCAATATCTATAGCTATTGCATAATGTTCTACCATGGTTATCTAGTTTGAATATTCCGGTACAAATTCTCCTACAATGTCGCTGTATTCTTTTCTTAAATCTTCCCATGTTTTATGGTTCTTCAAGATTGCATCAGCTAATTTTGGTGTGTGGTAAGCTTCTACTCCGTATACTGTCATAGGCATACTTTCAACATAGTCTTTTCTTACAGCTCCCCCACCACATCCTATTGCAGGTACTTCAAGACCTTCTTTTTCAAGGGCATCTACAACTTTTGGAAATGCAGTCATTGTAGTTGTCATAAGTGCAGTACCGGTCATAAATAATGGATGGTACTTTTTAACAGCTTCAACAACTTTCTCGGTAGGAACATCTCTTCCTAAATCGATAGCTTCATATCCTCCTGCTCTTAAAAACATCAAGATTAAGTTTTTACCGATATCATGCGGATCTCCTTCAGCAACAAAACAAACAACAGTTCCTTTTGTTTCACTTTTGTGTCCAAGAACTTTTTCACATTCTTTTACACTTTCCATCATTGCATCTCCTGCAAGCATTAAATCAGGTAAGAAATAAACTCCTTTTGTATAAAGTAAGCTCACTGCATCAATACCTTTCATAAGTCCTTTGTTTATGATGTCCAGTGGTGAAATCTCATTTTTAAGAGATTCCTTAACATCGCTTAATACTTTTGCTTTATCTTCATAGAGCACTCCTAAAGCTATTGATTTGAATGGTTCTTCTGTTGGCAATCCTTCTTTTACTTCAGGATAGTCCTCAGGTTTTATAGCTGCACCTTCTACAACTATGTTGTATCTAATAGCTATCTTATTTTGATTTATTTTATCCTCTAAATCTTTATAAGTCATTTCAATCCCTTCTTTTTTATTATAATTCATAATTCTTAGGATCAAAGTCCTCTACTTTACGTCCGTATCGTTTGGATGATTGTTTGATGAATTTGCCGGAATCTTCAGGTAATTTCTCATAGATTTTCATAGCTCCATTGAGGCTGTCCTGTTCAAATCGGGTTAACTGCATTTTTTTGTCTTCAACAGCTTCTTTTATGATAGCACCAGCTTCAAGAGCTCCAGCTATACTTCTTTGATATGGATCATCACCATGTTCTGCAATAGCACTACCAATTCTATGTGCGTTGTCATATGCAAGAATTAATGCTTGCGGGTCTCTGTATTTGTCTGCTAATGTGTACAGGTCTCTTAATATTTTATTGTTTTCGGTTTCAATAGCTGTATTCATTAATGCAGCTTCATATCCTGTTGCCTGTAACCAGACTTCAGGTGTTGTTCCACCCATTTCTTCTCTATGATAAACTGATTCATTACTCCAGCAGTCAGTTATTCCGGCTATTAAATTTCCCATTAAGTCAGAGTGTGCACAAACAGCATTTTTACCTTCTGTTGCAATAGGAACTCCACTTATTGATTTTACAATAGGGTTTTCATAACCGCAGTCTTTAAGAGGTCCTTTTGCACCGCATTCCACAGCAACTAAACTGTTGCATGCTCCAATAGCTCTGGCTATAGCTGCCAATGTATGAGAACAGTCTTTATCCAATAATCCTCCTGCTAAAAACATTGCAGTATTTGACTGGGAACAGTTAGTATCTCCTCCCGGAACTACATTGTGTTTGCTGCAGATTTTTACAATTTCTGTCCACATGAATTCCATATCTATACTGCCTAAAACTCCGATTCCAAATAATATTGCTCTCGGGTCTCCTCGAGAGATTCCGTAATCTGAAACAGATTTTCCTCCGGTTGTTTCAATACAGATTATTGATGCTCCATTTTCACAGCATTGCTCGATACTTTCCATTACCTGCTGATATTGTGAAGAAGTTCTGTAATTTTCTCCTTTTGCTTCATCTCTAATATCTGCAGGTGTAGCTTTAAGTGCAGTTTTAATTCCATATTCGTCCTGGAATTTTTCAAGAACTTCAACCTGTGCCTGAGTACATTCTCCTGCCCAATCAGGATTTGCAGTTTGCTGTGCAATATGTTCCTGTTCTAAAATAAATGAGGGCAATCCGATATTCACAGCCCTTTGACAGGCACTTATTGCAATATTTCTACATTCTGATACCATGGTGTCTTTTGAATTTTCAGTTCCTTCTTTTGGAGCAACTTTGATTATCGGATTAACATAGCCTGCTCCGATTTCCAATCCATTTTTTGTTTTAACTGGGTGTTTTGAAAATCCGAAAGTCATTTCATCAGGATTTTCGTACTCCATTTTTGTATACCTTTTCATAGTATCACCTCAGATGGTTAATAATAATCATTAAAAGTATATAAATTAATTGTCTTGATTTTTTAATTTAATTTAAGTTATGGATTTTGTTTTTGAATTAAAATAATATGCTTATTTTAAAATGATGGTGTTTTAGTTATAGTATGTTTTTATTAAAAATAGTTAAAATTGGTAGTTTATTCTTCTTTTATTTGAAAAATAAAGCTTTTGCCAAATAGGTGATTTTATTTGACTCTTATAAAATAAAATTTTATTTATATTTTTTTAATTAAAATTTAATTAAAAGGTAAAATTTATTCTTTACCTTCTAATTGATTTAATCTGGCTTCAATAGCTTCGTATAAGAAAACTTTAGCTTTTTCAAGTTCTTCATAAGTTCCTATGAGTTTAGGTCCAAATTCACTATGTTCTAATTTTACATCGAACTTTTCAATAGCATGAGCAAGCATCTGTTCTCCTACACCATTGGGCAAGCCCATTTCAAATTCCTGTTTTTCATCCATTGTTTATTCCTCCATATATTCTCTTACCGGAGCAAAATGTTCAATTAAGAAATCTTTAATTCCATTTTTTAAATCCATTGGATGTAAGTCTCCATTTGAGAAATCATTAATTAACTGTTCATGAGTAAGTTCAATGTCTCCTCCGAATTTTTCAGGTCTTTTGATAAGTAAAGTTTCCTGGTTTGGATATACAAATGTTTCAGCTATTTCAATCATTGGATTTCCTTCAACTTCTCCTTGAGGGCAGTAGCTTTTTTTGATTTTCTTGGTAATTTCTTCAACTGAATCATCAACAGCAATGAAATTTCCTTTACTTGAAGACATTTTAGCATCTCCGTCAAGACCATGTAACAATGGTGTGTGAATACAAACGGGGACTTTTTCATCAATTTTCTCCAAGTTTTCACGTGCGAGCATTTGAATTTTCCTTTGTTCCATTCCACCAAGAGCGATGTCTACATCTAGAGCAACCATATCTACAG
Source organism: Methanobrevibacter sp. TLL-48-HuF1 (assembly GCF_023617305.1). Classification (NCBI taxonomy): domain Archaea; kingdom Methanobacteriati; phylum Methanobacteriota; class Methanobacteria; order Methanobacteriales; family Methanobacteriaceae; genus Methanobrevibacter; species Methanobrevibacter sp. TLL-48-HuF1. The sequence continues at coordinate 622,180 of NZ_CP081485.1, read as the reverse complement.
TTTGCATAATCGGATAAATTACACTAGCTACTTTAGGGTTATCGTCATGGCGACTTACCTGATCCATACTTCTTCTGGCTCTTTTTAAAGTAGTCATGGTAGCTAATTTATAAACTTTAGATGCATAATCTTCGGTTAATTGGAAACTTGAACCTAGTATGAATTCAGTAGTTTCATCTAAACCTAATGCTTTAAAACATTTCATATTATACTGTGCAGTTTCAGCAATTTCTTCAACACTTCCTTTTCCATTTAAAAAAGCATGGTAGTCTGCAAGAAGTATTTTGATTTTAAAACCTAACTTCTGAAGGGTTTTAAGTTTTTGCACTGTTACTGCATGACCTAAATGAATTTTACCTGAAGGTTCATATCCGGTATAAGCTATAGGCTGTTCTTTTTTAAGAACTTCTTTTAATTCTTCAGTATCTATAACTTCTAAGGTTCCTTTCTCAATTAATTGAATCTTTTCTTCAATGCTCATCTTAATCACTTAATTAAATAAATGTAATTGTTAATTTTAATAATTTTGACTTCATCACCAATATTGGAATCTTTAAATTCATCTATCATATCTAAATCAACAGCAGAGTAATCTGCAGGGTCTAGAATTTGAATGTTGTTTGGAGATTTGGAGATGATTGTTGTTGTTTCAATTTCATCAGACTTTTTAAGAAGTATTATGTCTTCACTTTCTTTTAAAGGTATTGTATGTCTTTTATGATTGCTTATATCTATTCCAACAACTCTGTTTTTATCAATATCTTTTACCTGCAGTATTTTATTGTCATATTTGATAAAATCATCTATTTCAAATTCGGGAATTCTGATTGAAATCCAAATTCTATAAAGGCCTTTTCCTGTAGATTTGTCTTCACTGATAAGTCTTGGAGACTCTTTAGTAATTCCTCCAAATTCTTCTTTTAAGCTTTCAGCTACTTTTCTACCGGTTTTCAATGATCCGATATAATAATCATATCCTTCTTTTAATTTGGCTATTTGAGGACAGTAAGCTAATTTGTCGCTTTTGCTTTGCTTATCTAAAGTTCTTTTAACAACTTCATCAGCTTTATCATATTCTTCAGGTTTTATATCTCTGTTGTCTGCTCTAAACTGAACAACTGATTCATAATAACCTGCCTGAAGTTTACTGCATGTTGGACAAACTGTTTTCATTATTCTTACAGAAGTATCATGGGTTTCATCAAGCTGAACTCCGTAAACTTCTCCAATAACTTCCACATAACAATTAGTTATTGTTCCTTTTATTTGGTCAATTTCAAGATTGATAATTTCATTTTCAACAAGGTCGTTGATTTTAATGTTTCGCTCTAATGCACGGTAAATTATTTCATCTTCCGGTAAAAATGAATCTGTCCATTTTCCTTCTTCGATTCTACTGTTGCAATGGCTGCAGATTTCTACTTTAATATTTTCTGGAATTTCAATCATTTGAAAATCTTTTAAAAAGCAGTCAATGCAGATGTCTCCAACCATTTTTTTATCAGTGCTTCCGCATTCTACACAAAACATAAAAATCATTAAAAATAAGTTAAAATAGGATTTATAATGGTTTTAATGGAGCTTTAGCACCACATGCAGCACATTTTAATATGAATATCCTATCTTCCCTGATAATTTTAGTATCTGGTCTGTTACATTCGTGGCAAATAACATATTTTTCCACATAATCTTCTAATCTTTCATTGATTAAGTAATGTGTAAATTTACCTTGTAAAATTGCTCTTGAACCTTCTAAATTACCTGCAGTACCTAATTCTCTTAATAAAAATTTTAATACATGTTGTGGGTCTCTGTTTAAGTCTTCAGCAACATCTTTAAAGTTTTTTATAAAAGTTCTGTTACCTTGTATATCTGAATAAGCTTTAGGAATTTTAAATCTTTTGTGTTCAAATACTTCAGGAGGTAATTGGTCTATTGCTCTATTTAATAAATTTTCGTATTCTTCCATATTATCACTCCGTAAAATTAGTATAAATATAATATATTAATTTTGATTTTAATCATTTATTAAGTTATCCTATTTGATTAAAAATATAAAATAAAAAAAGAAGGTTATGCTCTTTTGAGATAACCGTTTGTTGGTTCGTAGATTACTCCTTTGTGTTTTAGGTTTCTAACCATTTCATCTACTTTTTCTTCACTTATATCGTATTTATCACTCATGTTAGATATTAAAACATTCATTGGTGCTTGTCCGGCATATTCTTCTTCAAGCAATTCAATTTCAGAAATAATTCTTTGTAATTTATCTCTGTCTGATTTAGGTGTTCTTCCTTCTACTTTATCAATATCTATTTCCCCAGTTTCAGGATCAACACCAACTTCTTTAAGACAAGCTAATTGTAATCTCACAGCTTTTTCTGCATCTTCTTTATCTACTGTGTCTTTTAATCTTATTTTGGCACTAGCTTCGGCTAAACGGATTATAGCTTCTAATTGTCTTGCAGTAATTGGAACTGGAGATTCTTCATCACCAGAACTGTTCCTTGTACTTACATAAAACTCTTTTAAAACCATGTTTGCTTCATCGGTAAGTTTCGGATTTATATTTTTACGGGCATATGCAATATATTTTCTAAGTAATTCCGGTTCAATTTCGTAATTCACAGTGTTTTGCTGGTGTATTTGAAGAATGTGCTGTGCGAGTTCTGAATCTCCTTTTACACTTGGTTTATCTTCAACAACAAATATTAAATCGAAACGAGATAAGATTGGAGAAGGTAAATCAATTTGCTCTGCAAGTATTTTAAATCTGTCAAATCTTCCAAATTTAGGGTTAGCTGCTGCAAGAACTGAACATCTTGAATTTAAGGTAGCCATAATTCCTGCTTTAGCAATACTTACAGTTTGTTGTTCCAGTGCTTCGTGAAGTGCTGAACGGTCTTCTGACCTCATTTTATCCAGTTCGTCAACACATACATTTCCCTGGTCCCCAAGTACTAATGCACCTGCTTCAAGAGACCATCCACCTAATTCGTCTCTAACTGCTGCTGCGGTTAATCCTGCTCCAGTTGTACCTTTACCACTTGTATATATACTTCTTGGAGCTAATTTTGAAACATATTTAAGCATTTGGGATTTACCAATACCCGGATCCCCAACGATTAAAATATGAATATCTCCTCTTAATCTGGTTTCATCTTCAAGCTCTTTTGCAGCACCACCAAATAATTGAAGAGCAATAGCTTCTTTTACATCCCTATAACCTCTGATTGATGGAGCAGTAGATTTGATGATTTTTTCATAAATATTAGGGTCTTTGGAAAGTTCGATGATTTTTGCTTCATCTTCTTCTGTAAGTTGCAATTCTTCAAACTCTTGTTCTAAAGGTTCAATATGATTCACATAAATGTAGTTTTTAAATTTACCGCTGCGCTCTTCTCTAAATGTTTTTAAAGTTCCGGTAATTCTTACTTTGTCTCCGGGATTTAACTGGTCTACCAAATCATCTTCTAAAACCATCAGCATTTGTTTAGGTTCAGTTCCTCCGGATAAATTCTCTAATGGTTCTTGCATTCTTGCTGTTTGGGTATCAACATATTTTGATTCCTCTTGCAGCAATCTAAATGATCTTCCACCACATTCGCTACATAAAGAAGGTTCTATAATCCTGCTGTCAGAACGTTGTTCTACTTCATGTAATCTCATACAGCCTCTACATTCAAAGACTCCAGTTTCAATTCTAGGTCTTATTTCATCTGTTTTTCTTACAATTCCATCTGCAGCGACAAATGTCCCAATGTACTTACTTAATAGTGTTTTTAAGGGAATTATATTAGAAAGATTTTCAAAACGAATATTGATATCAGCATCTTTCACTAATGGGTCAATATTTTTTATTGCACTTTTAGATGCTTCAATAACTTCTTCAGGTTTTTCAATTAATAAATCTGCCAAATCAGGGTCAAACATTTCTAAATCATTGTAATCTACAGTAAGTGACCTTTCATCAGGGTATTTTTCAAGGATTTCAAATACATCATCTTTGTATGTTGTAGAGAAAAATTCCTCGAATTTTGCAACAGATGTTCGTGATTTTGTACTAGCATTCATTAAAATATTATTAATTTTTCATACTTTAAAAAATATTGTATTGAGCATTTGATAAGTAAAATATTATATAGTAATAACAAGTAAAAATATTATTAAATTATTAGATAGTTTTTTTATTTAATAAAATGAGGATAATATGAGAAAATCTAGATTAAATTTATTTAAATCCACATCCATGCTTATTTCTGTTGTTGGAATCATAATGATTATTTCAACAATTGTTGTTGTGGCATATGTTGGATTTAGTATGGTTTCATCAGGAATTACTAATGAAATTTCTTCTGGTAATCAATATGATGAACTTGCTGAATTGAAATCTTCATATAGTGATTTGGAATCACAATTTGATAGTGTAAAATCTTTGTATTATAATAATGGTGATACATCTCAAGTTCAAAAATATAATGATGCAAGATTGGAATTAACAAAAGCGGATTCTGCTATTCAAAATGTTCAAAGTGCATTGGATTCTGGTAAATCATCAAATGAAGTTGATAGTAGAATAGATTTTGCTAAAGAAAAATTACAGAATGCTACAGTAGCATACAATAATCTTTAATCTTTACTTTTTTTATTTTTTTTAGGTTTAAAATCCAATCCTACAACATACATTTCTGAGCTTTTTTTACGGGAGGATGGTGGTTTTGTTGTTTTTACCTGTCTGTATTTCTTTTTAAGTCTGGTTAGCATGTCTTTATATTCCGGACCCTGAAATACTTTCATAACTAAGTTTCCTTTAGGTTCTAAAATATTATCAGCTATTCCAATAACTGTGTTTGTCAAATCAATGGATCTTAACTGGTCAATATTTTTAATTCCGCATAATGATGGTGATGCATCAGAAATTACGACCTTAGCTTTTCCACCAATTAAATTCATAACTTTTTCCTGAACTTCTGATGTTGTAAAATCTCCTCTAATTCCATGGAAGTTTTCTTCAGGAAATGGTTTTATTCTATTTAAATCCACTCCGATTACAAGACCTTCTTCTCCGACTTTTTCTAAAGCTACCTGAGACCATCCTCCGGGAGCTGCTCCAAGGTCTACAACAGTATCTCCTTCTTTAATAAGTTTGAATTTTTTATCTAATTGTTTGATTTTATATGATGCTCTTGAGCGATAATCTTCTTTTTTAGCTTTTTTGTAATATGGATCATGTTTTTTTTCCATTTGCCAGCGACTGCCCATTTTTTATTCTCCTTTAAATTTATCTAAATCCAGTGCACTACACACAGGATTTCCAATTTTAACAACTTCAACATCAACATCTTTATTATTAATTTCAAGTAACATTACAGTTCTATCTGCAAGTCTGGGAACAATAGGACTTCCCGGATTTAATAATAAAACGCCATCAATCTGTTCTATTTTAGGCTGGTGGGAATGTCCTGTAACTAAAATATCCGCATCTAATTGTTTTGCTAAATAAAGTAACTGTTGTGTGTCTGCCCGCGGGTATACTTCACCATGAGCAATTCCAATTTTTATACCTTCAGCTTCGATAACTTTTGCATTGGGTAATATTATTCCAGCAGCTCTATCCATATTTCCTTGAATAGCTATTGTTGGAGCTATTTTTTCTAATTCATCAATTACTTCCATGGAAGTTAAATCTCCTGCATGTAATATCAAATCAACATTTTGAAATGCAGATATTACATTTTTAGGAAGTTCTCTAGCTCTGTCTGGAATGTGTGTGTCTGATATTAATCCAATTAGCATAAAGTTCATCTCATGATTTAAAAATTTCTAATTTATTATTTTATCAGTTATCCTTTTTAATATTTGTTTTTAACATTTAATTGAATTTTTGTTAATTATTTTTTTAAATATAAGCTATTCTGTTCAATCTTTTTTTTAAAAACAAAAAGGGTTATAATATCTTAAATTATATACTATTATATATCAATTCTTTGAGGAGATATTAAAATGGGCGAAGTTAAACTTGAAGATATTTTAGAGATATTGAATAATTACGACAAAGATAATATAACCATAGCTACTCTTGGAAGTCACACTTCTTTGCATATTTTACAAGGTGCAAAAGAAGAAGGTTTCAGAACAGCTATTGTTTGTGAAAAAGGAAGGGAAGTACCTTACCAACGTTTTGATGTTGCAGATGAATATATAATTGTTGATAAATTTAAGGACATTGTTAATGAGGATGTTCAACAAAAGCTTAGAGATATGAATGCTATTGTTATACCTCATGGTTCATTTGTAGCATATGCAGGTCTTGAAAATGTTGAAGATAAATTTAATGTTCCTATGTTTGGTAATAGGGATATTTTAAGGTGGGAAGCTGAAAGAGACAAGGAAAGAGCACTTCTTGTTGAAGGTGAAGTAAGAATACCTTACAAATATGATAGTCCTTCAGAAATTGACCGTCCTGTTATGGTTAAATTCCCTGGTGCAAGGGGAGGGAGGGGTTATTTTGTAGCATCATCTCCTGAAGAATTCAATAAGAAAATAGAAGCTATGAAATCTCGTGGATGGTTAGAAGATGCAGATGTAGCTAATGCACATATTGAAGAATATGTTTCTGGCTGTAATTATTGTATACATTATTTCTACTCCGCATTGGAAGATAAGGTTGAATTATTAGGTATGGATACAAGATATGAATCCAGTATTGATGGTTTTGTAAGAATGCCTGCAAAAGATCAATTGGATATTGATTTAAGCCCTTCTTATGTAGTTACTGGTAATCATCCGGCAGTTATTAGGGAATCATTACTTCCTCAAGTATTTGAAATGGCTGATAAATTGGTGGAAAGTGCTAAAAAACTTGTTGCTCCTGGATTGAATGGTCCGTTCTGTATGCAAACTTTAGTGAATGATAATTTAGAAGTGATCTGTTTTGAAATAAGTGCCAGAACTGATGGCGGAACCAATACATTTATGGGAGGTTCACCTTACAGTTATCTGACTTATGGAAAACCTATGAGTATGGGTAGAAGAATAGCCCTTGAAATTAAAAATGCGATTAAAAAAGAAGAATTGGAAAAAATAATAACTTAAGATTATTTTTTTCCTTTTTTATTTTTACCTATTTTTGCTTGTTTTTCTTTTGCAGCAATTGCTCTTTGTCTGTTTCTGTAAGTGTATGCTCCAACAAAACCAACTAATGCTCCAACTATAAGCACTACAATAAGTGTAATCAACATAGTTACCTGCGGATCAACAGAACTGTCTGAAAGAGGTCCAAAAACACCATATGCTGCAAGTACAAATAATGGTGTTGCTGCTATTGCACCTAAAATAGCACCCCATTTCATATTTTTAGCTTTATAACCTACATAAAGCAGACCAATAGCTGCAAATGCATATAACCAGTCTAATTGATATTGTGCTGCAACAACACAGATAAATGAAGCAAATGCAGCACCCATTATAAATGATTTCCAATCAATAAAATTTTTAAAATCCATATATTTTTCCCCTTATTTTTTAGAAGAAAGTAATCCTCCAACACCACCAGCAATACCCATGACTATTGCATAGTATATTAAATATCCTAAAACTATGAAGACGGTTGTAATTCCGGATACTGTAAATCCAACCAAACCTCCAAAGATTCCAAATAGTGCTCCTCCAAAGGTTGCAATTATAACAAATAATATTGCAGCTACTATGGTTCCAAATGCTCCTGCAACTGCAGCATTCCACATTCCGCTTATTGCTCCGTCATGACATATGTATCCTACTATAAATCCGACAAGAAGCAATCCTATAAATTCATAATGTGCAAAGAATGATTTTACAATTACTGCAAGGATAAAACCAAGAAATACTGGTCCCCATTTAGTCATTTTTATCACCTGTTATTAATTTTGTTTTCAAAGTTATTTATTTTTTCTTCAGGATTTTCCATTTCATCTTTTGTTAAATACATTGTAGCTATTGGAGTTTTTCCAGTTGTTTTAGCTATTTTATTTAATGTTTTTTCATATCCGCTGCTGCCGCATGTACAAAAACTAGCTAAATTCTTGATTTGATTGCCGTATTCTTTTAAATAGCTGTATATTGGTGTTGCCATTGTTGCTGCCCAAACAGGTGTTCCAATTATAACCAAATCATAATTTTCAGGGTTTTTAGTTACTTTATTGATTTCACAAACTCTGTTTGCACCTGCATCAAATCCTCCTTTTATGTATCCTATGATTCCGTCATATTTTTTTTCAGCTGTAATTTCTTCAATGTCACAATTCAGGCCTTTCTGGATAGCTTTAGCTATTTTTTCAGTTTGCTGTGTTCTTGAATAATATACAATTAATGTTTTCATATTATCACTTTTTTATAAATCGCTTTCTTTTAATTCTTCTTTTATTTGTTCTAAAACAGCTTTATGCATCCTTTTTGTAAATTCTGCTTTATCATTTTGGTTTAATACATCCAAATATCCTTGTGAAACTAAATTAAATGCAAAAGGTGTTGGAATAACAGTGTTTATTGTTTTGATTTCCATCTGTCCGGAAGATATCCATTCGATAACTTTAAGCGCATTATTGACATCCATATAATCTTCTAAAGCTTCTCTTCTAGCTTCTTTTAGGATTGAAAAATCATTATCCATTTCCTGAACAAATTTAAGCAATATTTTTCCTCTTACTTGTTGGCGTCCAACAGATTTCGCCTCACCTTTATAATGTCTAAGGGTCATTAGTGACCTGCCTGCACAATGTCTGAATCTGCTGGCTAATGTTTCTGTTTTATTTAATGATTGTGTTAGGATATTTTTAAAGTTTTCTGGAGTTAGCTGTCTGAATGCCTCTAACCCTCCAAGTGTTCCTTCTGCACTTAAGTAAAATCCGTTGTCTGAGATGGATATTGTAACATTTGTATTGTATTGTCGTGCAACAATGTAAGCTACTGCTCTTGAAAGTGCATCATTTACTTTTCTTCCAAATAAACTGTGGAATATTACAAAGCGTCTGTCACCAAATCCTTTATAGTATTCAATCAATAACCTCTGATTGCTCGGTATTTTGGCATATGTGTACTGTTCTACAAAATATTCGTAAATTGAATTGGCTGCAAAATCATCTACATACAGGTAATCATATATAAACTCCATAATTTCATGTTTGCTTTTTCCGTATCTGAATCTGGTGTCCATATGGGCTCTAAATCTCTGAATATCCATAGCCAAATCAAAAGATAATGGTAACTGCTGTGAAAACCAGGAAGGAATTGTTGGAGGTCCGTTTGCCGGTGAAACATTTATTGTCATTCCTTTTCCATAATTGAAACGGTATGTTCGTCCGCCTAAAACAAAAGTATCTCCTTTTTTCAGTCTTTCCATAAAGTCTTCTTCTATTTTTCCAACAGTTTCACCATCACATTTAACTAAAACTCCTGAACTGTCTGGGATTGTTCCGATGTTTGTTGAATATAACATTCTGGCTAGTTTTCCCCGTTTACCAAAGGTGTTTTCCTTATAATTTATCCAGATTTTAGCATAGACATATCTCTCTTCAAGTTCTTCATATTCTCCAGCCATATAGCTTAAAACATCTTCATAATCATCTCTGGTTAAATTTTTGTAGCAATAGCTTTTTCTGATTACATCATATGCATAATCAATGTCCCATGGATTTTCAATACTCATTCCGTAAATGTGCTGGGCCAGAACATCTAAACAGTTTTGAGGAATGTTTATTTTATCAATTTTGCCTTCTTTTGCATCTTTTAATAAAACAGAACATTCAACCAGATCATCACGGTTTGTTACAATAATTCTTCCGGTGGATTTTTCATTTAGTTTGTGCCCGCTTCTTCCGATTCTTTGAAGAGCTCTTGAAACGGATTTTGGAGAGTTGATAAGAACAACCAAATCAATATATCCGATGTCTATTCCCAGTTCCAGAGATGTTGATGAAACTACAACTTTAAGTTTTCCTTCTTTTAATTTGCTTTCAGTTGCCAGACGAACTTCTTTTGAAAGTGAGGAATGATGAGCCATTATATTTTCATCATTGTAGTTTTTTGGAAACATTTTTTTAAGATTATAAACAAAACGTTCAGTTCCGCTTCTTGTATTTGTAAAGACAAGTGTGGTTTTATTTTCCTGAATCAAATCATCCAACAGGTTATATGTTCCAAGACGGGTATCTTCACTGTCAGCCAGCATAATGTCACTGACTGGACAAAGAACTTTCATATCAAGGTCTTTAAGATAGTTTATATTGATGATTTTACAGTCCCGCTCAACTCCATATTCATAACCTACAAGAAATTTAGCTACTTCTTCAAGAGGACTGACTGTAGCTGAAAGTCCGATTCTGGTATACTGTCCGATTAAATGCTGTAAACGTTCAAGTGATAAACTTAAATGCACTCCACGTTTGTTTTCAGCAAGTGAATGTATTTCATCAATTATAACATATTTTACATTACTTAATTTTTCTCTAAACTTTGGAGCTACAAGTAAAATAGATAAAGTTTCAGGAGTGGTAATTAGGATATGTGGAGGCTTTTTAAGCATTTTCTGTCTTTGATATTGGGTTGTATCACCTGTTCTGACGGCCTTTCTAATTCCCAAATCCTTGCCTGCAATTTTCTCAATACCTTTAAGAGGTTCTTCCAGGTTTTTTTCAATATCATTATCTAAAGCTTTCAGTGGTGAAATATAGATACAATAAACTTTATCTTCAAGTTTTCCTTTCTGAGAAAGGGTTGTTAGTTCACTAAGTATGGATAAAAAAGCAGTTAATGTTTTTCCTGATCCTGTAGGTGATGAAACTAAAATATTATTCCCTTTGTGAATATCTACAATTGATTTTTTCTGAGCGGGGGTAAACTCTTCGAAAGTTTCATCAAACCATTGTCTAACCCATGGATGTAGGGTTTTATATATCTGTTTTTTTGAATAGCTTTTTGTTTGCTCAGTTATCATTTTTATCTCAACTTTTATCTTAAAGATTATATATTTACTAAAACTAATTTATTATTAATATAAGTTTTAAACTTTTAGGAGATATAAAATGTCTGATTTAATTTTAAAGGAAGCTATTGACAATCTCTCAAATGATGATGTAAGTGTAAGAAAGGAAGCGATTAATGATTTAATTGGTGTAACTGATATTGAAGCTATTGATCCGTTAATTGAAGCAACTACTGATGATAATGCTCAAATAAGATTTAAAGCAGCTGAAATTTTAGGTAATATGGGGGAAGTTGCCAGAGATAAATTAATTGAAAAATTTGAGGCATCAGAAGGCAAAAATAAACGTTTTTTAACATTTGCTCTTAAAGAAACTAAAGATGAAAAAGTTATTCCTTATTTTGCAAGTGCTGTGGAAGATGATGATTTTGGTGTAAGAAAAACAGCTATCAGAGCTTTGGGGGAGCTTCAGGCACATGATGAATTATATACAATAGCTAAAGGACTTGAAGATGAAGACTGGGGTGTCCGATTAGCTACTATTTATGCATTGGGAGATTTAGCTTCTGATGAATCTATTGATTTAATTAAAGATGCAAGGCGTAATGAAAAGGATAAAGACTTTAAAAAATCATGTAATAAAGCACTTAAAAAAGCTGAAAAAGCTAAAAAAGCAAAAGCATCAGGTGAAACTTTATCAAAAGTAAAACCAATAAGCACAATTAAGGAAATGGAAAAAACCAATGTTCAAAAAGCTATTAAAGAATATGAACAGTATGTGACTGAAGAACAGCCAAAAGATGCTCCTTATAAAAGATTATGTATTCTTTATAGGAAAAATAATGATTTGGAAAATGAAATTAGGATTTTAAATAAAGCAATTGAAGTTTTATCTAAGAAAAAACCCGGAAAAGAAGATTGGTTTGAAAAAAGATTAGCTAAATTAAATTAATCTTATACAAATCATTTCTTTTATTTTTTAAAAGAGGAAGTTCCTCTCTTACTTTTTTTATTTCATTTAAATCTATTTCAACGATTTTTAAGTTTTCTTTCTCATCTAGCTGAGTAATTACTTCTCCCCATGGATTTGTAATAATTGAATGGCCGTAACTGTGATAGCTGGCATCTCTGTTTAGTGCAGGTGCAACACCAACACAATAAACCTGATTATCCAGAGCTCTGGCTCTAAATGTAAGTTCCCAGTGAGCAGGGCCTGTTGTCATGTTAAATGCTCCGGGATAAAATAAGATTTCAGCTCCGGCATTAGCCATTAGTCTGGCCAGTTCCGGAAAACGTATATCATAACAGATTCCAATACCTACGTTTCCAAATTCTGTTTTAGCTATTGTGAATTTATTGCCTGAACTTAATGTATCAGATTCTTTAAAATAGATTTTTCCTTTAACATCAATATCAAATAAATGCATTTTTCTATGTTTTGCTATTATTTCACCATTTTTATCAAATAAATAGCTTGTATTAAAGATTTTTGAGTCTTCTTTTTCAGGAATGGATCCTGCTAAAATATAAGTATTATTTTCATCAGCTAATTTGGCTATTTTAGATAATGTAAGACTGTTTGTTTCTTCTTCACAATATTCTATGAATTTTTCATTGGAATAAGGGCAGTTAAACATTTCAGGAAGAACAATAAAATCAGCATTTTGTTTAACAGCTTTTAAAATCATAGATGTAGCATTTTCAATGTTTTTTTCTTTATTGTCAACTACATTAATTTGACATAGTGCAATTTTAATTTTCATTTTAAACACTTTAAAAAATAGAAAAAAGTATGAAATGATTCATACTTATGCAATATCTGCGGTTTGAAGTACAGCATTAATATCACTAGAATTAATGGCATTTAATGAATCGCCACTTATTTTAAATACATATAATTCTCCATTACTGAATAATGATACGTATCTGGTGTAATTTCCACTGGATTGTTCTAAAATTACATCTGAAGCGTTTCTACCATCTAATGTTATTGTTTGAACTGTATCTATATAATCACCATTTTCTTGAGCATAACTAATTCTATCTTGAGTTATATCTTTTAATGATGTGGAATCATTAGACACGTTATAATATTGAATAGTAGTGCCATTTTCATTTTTAAAGAAGACGGAACCTTCATGGTCACTGTCAGTTCCATTTACTTCACTCCAACTGCTTGGATAGCTGAAAGAAAATCCTGCTTCAGAAAATTTAACCATATCTCCACTTTGTGCAGTTTGGTTATTATTATTTGGTCCTGTAATGACAATTCCACAGATGACGATTATTGTAATAAGTATAATTGCTCCAATAAGGATTCTGTTTTCTTTAATGATTTCAATTGTACTTTCTTCGTCACTAAATTGTTTTTTCTTTTTTTCAGGAGCTTTGTCAAATATTTCCTTTTTAGGAGCTGAGGGTTTCATTTTTGGAAATTTATATCCACAGTTCCCACATGCAGGTGCACCATCGTAACTAGGATTTCCACATTCGGGACATTTTTTCACAGCCTAACCTCCATTAAATTTAACTTTTATTATTTATAATATTTAAAACTAAATGTTTTTTAATTAGTGAAATATAAATAATATGTAAGTGTGATAGTATGGAAAAACCTGAAATTATAAACTTTGATAATATAAATTATGCAATTTATAAAGTGGGTAGCTGGAAAAATCATTATGAAATAAATCAAATTGGATTATCTAAGGAAGTTCCTGTTACTAAGGCTACATTACATCATGTTAAATTAAGTATGGATGAAATTAGAAAATCCGAGTTTGATATTGATAATAGAACTGTTAACGGATTTGTAGCTATTGCTTTACAATTAAATCCTAAAATTCAAAAAATGGATTTGGATGAGGTTATTGCTTTGGAGCAAAAAGAATATGAAAATATTCTTGAAGAATTGGATAATTTGGAATTATTAAGTGATGATGGTTCTATTTCTTTAGATACTGAAGATTATCTCATTTTCAAATTAGAAAAAGAGTGTCATGTAACCAATTCAATTCCAGCTAATTTACATACTAAAAAATATTATGTTGATGAATTAAAAAGAATTGAGAAATCTTTAAGCTAAAAAGCATCTAATGTTACTTTTTTATCTCTTTTTAACTCTTTTGGAGGTTCTACTGCAACAAATTCAATTCCTTCTTTTTCAAGTAATTCTTCAGCATCGTTTCCAAGTGACGGAGCTACAAGCAATCCTCGAATTTTCTTTTTTTGAACGCGACATTCTTTTAAATAGTCATTGTCATCATCTTCAAAGTCAGTAAGGTATCTTTTCAGTTGTTTTACAGCACTTACTCCTGCTTTACGTGCTTTCAACTCTAAAATCATTAAGTTATTGTCACGGTCTTTTCCTAAAATATCTATAAATCCATGTTCAACACTGTATTCTCTTGCTGTTGGTTTAAAGCCTTCTTCAATCATATGGGGCTTTTCCATAATCATATCTCCCATATCTTTTTCATAACCTGCCTGTTCAAGTTCTTCGAAGTCTTCAATATTGGCATAAGTTATGTATTGGACTTTCCTGATTTCAACGATTAATAGTTCTTTAGGTGTTCTTCTATGACTTTCTAAAATCAGATTGTCATCTTGAATATAACCTCTTGTTTTGGATTTTGGAGGTTGCCAGTTTACAGGTTCTACTTTTTTTTCCTGGTGTATTAAAAATGAACCGTCTGGTTTTATTAGGATTATACGTTCTCCCCAATTCAATTCACTTAATGCTCTTCCTTCATAAGTAACTTTGCAACAGGCATATATGGTTATTGTAGCTTTTTTTCTTAATGCTTCTTCTACTAAACCATAAGCATCTTCACAATTTGGGTTTTCTAGTATTTTATATTTCATTAAAATAAGATTACTGCAGTTTAGTTTAAATATTTTATTATGAAATTTATTATTATGGATTTAGACGATTATTTTATTTCAAAACGTGAAGAATATATTATGGATTCTTTCAGATTCCAAAATGGGGAAGTGTTAAACAATGCTGTTGTAGAATATATGACCTTCGGAACTCCAAAATACGATGATAACGGATGTATTAATAATGCTGTTGTATACTGTCACGGTTCTTTGGGAAATTATGCTTCAGTTAGCAAATTATGTCCTTTATCTTATGATGGAGGTCCTTTTGATAAAAATGAATTCTTTTTTATTTCACTTTCTGAACTAGGTGCTCCGGGTTCCTGCAGTCCCTCAACAACTAGGTTGAATAATTCATTTCCAAAATATAGTGTTGAAGATATGGTTAATTTTCAAAATAAGTTCTTAAAAGATAAATTCGGAATAACTCATGTTAGGGGAATTATTGGAAACTCTATGGGTGGTTTTGTAGCTTTAACCTGTGCAGTTCTATATCCTGACTATGCGGATTTCATTATTTCCGGAGCAAGCGGTTATAAAGTAGCTGGACGTAATTATATTCTCTCAAAATTAGTTGATGAGATTATTTCAACTGATGAAGATTATGACTCTGGAAACAATACTTCTTCATTAGAAAGAACATTAAGATTAGCTACTCAGGCGGTTTACAGTTTCGGCATTTCAAAAGAAGCTCTTCACAAAATTCCCAATAATCAGTTAGATGTGGAATTTGATGAATTTGGAGATGAAGGATTGCTTGACAGTATTTTTGATGTTAAATATTGTAATGATGCTACTCTGGATTATGATATTGAAAAGGATTTGAATAAAATAAAATCTAAAGTTTTAATAATTGGAATAAATCAGGATCAGTACTTTCCTCCAAATTTAGATGCTATTCCAATGTATAATTTAATTGAAGATTCTGAATTAATTATTTATGACTCTGATCTGGGTCATATTGGATTTAGGGAACTTGAAACAATTGAAAAAGAATTATCTGAATTTATGAAAAATTTCAGGTGATGATAATGGATGTTAAGATTGCAGATTATGGTATAATTGGTGATAAATGTTTTATTTTGTATAATATAAGTGGTTTGACCAATAATCAGTTGGAATTTTTAAATAATAATCTTGATGATGAAACGCGAATAGTAGAAGATAATCTGCTATTAAAAACAAAATTTAAAAAAGAGTTTTTCCCATTTAAAAGTAATGAATCCAAAATTAAAGAAGATGATTTTATTTCAAGAGAAGAAATTGAAATGAATTTGTTTTTATCCAGTTTTTTAGAAGATATGGATTAAAAAAAAGATTTTAAGTAGCTAGAATTATTCTAGCTATTTTGATACTTCCAGCATATGTTTTGTAGCTTTTAAGGATTTTTCAGCTATTTCTTTTGGAACAGTTACTTGTGGTTCTTCGTTTTTAAGTGCATCTCTTACTTTTTCTAAAGTATGTAATTTCATAGTGCTGCAAATAGCTCCTTCAAGTAAAGGATATAATTTTTTACCTGAAATTTCACTTTCAAGTCTTGTAATCATGTCAACTTCAGTACCAATTACAAATTCATCTTTATCACTTTGAGCAATATATTTTAACATGCCTCCAGTTGAGAGGACTTTGTCACATGCTTCCTGAACATCAATATTACATTCTGGATGACAAATTATTTCTGCATTTGGATGTTGTTTTCTTTTTAATTCAACGTCTTCAACATGGAATAATTTGTGAACATAGCAGTGTCCGCCTTTTGGAACAGGTATAATTTCTTTAGAAGTTTGTTTAGCTACATTACTGCCTAAATTATTATCTGGTCCGAAGAGTATTTCATCTTGAGGTAAACTTTCAGTAACTTTTAGTGCATTAGCTGAAGTACATAAAGTATCTGCATGTTGTTTAGCTTCAGCAATACTGTTCACATAAAGAATTACTCCTGCATCAGGGTGTTCTTCTTTTGCTTTCAATAATTCGTCTTCCGGTAACATATGTGCCATAGGACATTCTGCTTCTAAATCCGGAATTACAATTTTTTTATCTGGATTTAAGATATAAGCAGTTTCAGCCATAAAATCCACTCCACAGAAAATAACCAAATCTTTATCTTCTATTTCAGCAGCTTTCATACATAATTCTAATGAATCTCCAAGGAAATCAGCTATTTCTTGAATTTCTTTAGGCTGATAATTATGTGCAAGGATTATTGCATTTTTTTCATCTTTTAATTGTTTAATTTCATCTTGTAAAGACCCACTCATTATTTTCACCTATTGTTAACATACTTTCTAATTTCGTTAGTAATAATTGATTTATATTTTTCTTTTTTATTAAAGTCTTTTATCCAAAATGATATTTTTAGTGTGCTTTCTTCAAAATTTATGCCTTTTGAAAAAACTTGAGCTTTTGGATTTTTTAGAATACCTTTTTGTCTGTTTATAAAATCTAAAATATATGTTTCAAATTCTTTAATATCTATATTCAAACCTATCCCAATAGTTAAATCTACTCTGTGCCTTTCTTTTTTATTGTATTGTAAATAAGTGTTGTTGGTTAATATGGAATTTGGAATATTGCTTAACACACCATTGTCATCCCTAATAGTTGTTGATCTGAGGCTTATTGTTTCTACAGTTCCTTTCATTTCTTTGATTTCAAGAGTATCTCCAACTTTAACGCTTCTGCCCATTATCAGCAAAATTCCTGAAAAGAAATTGGATATAAGATCTTTAGCTGCAAAACTTACTGCAATACCTACGATTCCTAAACTTAACAAGGTTCCTGCCAGATTTATATCAAATATTTGCAATATAGACATTAATGCTATAAAATAAATTATATAATTTATAATGTCTCTAATAAGATAAATCAGAGTAATGTCTTTTTTAAATCTTTTTATTTTATTCATTAAATAAGCTACAAGCCTTACAATAATACTTGTAGCAACTATAATCGTTAAAATGAAGATTAATTTTGAAATAGGATCTTCTAACATATCTATAATATTCATATTATGCACTTAAAATTTCTATTGTCATTAAATCGTCTGCAACTTCAACATTTTCAAAAACTTGTTTAGCTTCTTTTAATAAATCCTCAGTATCAGTATATCGTGTACTGATGTGAGTTAATATTAATTGTTTACTGTTGGAGCATTTAGCTATTGTAGCTGCATCCTGTGATGTTGAATGGAAATTTTCTCTAGCTTTGTCTTCATCTTCAAGTGTGTATGTTGACTCATGGATTAGCAAAGTGCTGTTTTTTGCAAATTCAATCATTTCATCACATGGTCGGGTATCTCCTGAATATGTGATTTTTATTCCTTTTCTGGCAGCTCCAAGAACTTGTTCGGGTTTTATGATTTTCCCGTTTACTTCAATTTCTTCACCATTATGCAGTTTTCCAAAAAGAGGACCTACTGGAACGCCAAGTTCAATGGCTTTTTCTCTTAAAAACCTTGGTTTTTTCTTTTCTTCTATTGAATATGCAAGATTAATTACATTATGCTTAACTTCTTGGGATTTAATTATATATTCAGCAGTTTCAACGATTGTTCCACTATTAATTTCTATAAATTCAACTGGAAAATCAAATTTACAGTAACCTAAAGAATAAATTGCATTTTCAACTTGTTTAATGCCTTTTGGCCCATATATTTTTAATGGCTTTTCTCTTCCTCTAAAATTCAAAGATTGTAATAACCCTGGAAGTCCCAATATATGATCTCCATGATAATGACTAATAAAAATCTTGGATATTTTCATTGGACTTATTTTTGCATATATTAACTGTCTTTGGGTAGATTCTCCACAATCAAACAACATAACTTCACCAAATGCTTTTAAAATTATCCCTGGATGATTTCTAGTATATGAATGAACTGCTGAAGAGGTTCCTAAAAATGTAATTTCCATTTAATCACTTATTATATATTATAATAGAAATATATATCAACATATAATTTAAAATTTTGGTGATTTTTTGGATAAAATAATTGAGTACATGCTTGAAGAGGATGAAGGTTTTGGGGATATTACGTCTGAAGCAGTAGTTAATGAAGATAAAATTGTAAATGCCCATATTATTTCTAAAGATAAAGGTATTTTAGCAGGTATTGACATCATCAAAGAAATGTTTGAGTCTAAAAATGTCCAAGTAATTTTTAATTTAAAAGACGGAAATAAAATAGCTGAAAATGATTTGCTGATGAGTTTAAAAGGTGATGCAAGGACAATATTATTGCTTGAGCGCTCTGCACTAAATCTGATTATGAGAATGAGCGGTGTAGCTAGTGCTGCTGATTATCATGTTAATCTGGTAAAAGATTATGATGTAATAATTGCAGGAACCCGTAAAACATTGCCTGCTATTGGAAAATTTGACAAACAGGCATTGAAAATCGGTGGT
This sequence comes from Methanobrevibacter sp. TLL-48-HuF1, assembly GCF_023617305.1. Taxonomy (NCBI): domain Archaea; kingdom Methanobacteriati; phylum Methanobacteriota; class Methanobacteria; order Methanobacteriales; family Methanobacteriaceae; genus Methanobrevibacter; species Methanobrevibacter sp. TLL-48-HuF1. Next base: position 602,931 of record NZ_CP081485.1, on the reverse strand, counting down.
GCTGATACACATAGATTTTCCCTTGATGATATGGTTTTAATTAAGGACAATCATATAGCCAGTGTTGGAACTCCTTTGGAAACACTTTTAAAAGCTAAAGAAAATGTCAGTTTTTCTAAAAAAATTGAAATAGAAGTTGAATCTCTAAAGGATGCTATTGACTGTGTTGAAAATAAAGCAGACATTGTAATGTTGGATAATATGTCTCCTGAAAAAGTTGAAGAGGTTTTAAACGAGTTAATTAAATTAAATATTCGTGATAATTCTTTAATTGAAGTTTCTGGAGGAATCACTGCTGAAAATATTGTGGATTATGCTAAATTAGGTATTGATATAATTTCTCTTGGAGCTTTAACTCATTCAAGCAGAAGCTTAAACTTTTCTTTAAGAATACTTGGTGATTAAAAACATGTCTGTTGTAAATAAATTCAACCAAAAAGCTAAAGAATATGATAGTGAAAGGAGAGCTTTAATACCATGTTTCGATGATTTCTATGGAGTAGCTATTGATTGTATTGATTTTGAAAAAGATAATCCGAAAGTTTTAGATTTAGGTGCAGGAACAGGTATTTTGTCCCAATTTTTACTTGAAAAATATCCCAATGCAGAAATTGTTCTTATTGATTTGGCTGAGGAAATGCTGAAAGAAGCTGAAAAAAGATTTGAGGGCAATGACAATATTTCATTTATATGTGATAATTATCTGACTCATGAATTTGACACGAAATTTGATATAGTTATATCTTCTCTTTCTATTCATCATTTAACTGGAGAAGAAAAGAAATTTTTAATTGAAAAGTATGCTGATTTATTAAATGATGGCGGAAACTTTGTCAATGCAGATCAGGTTTTAAATCCTAATAAGGGTGTTGAAGATTATTTTAAATTAAAACTTGATGAACATACTGGTGAAATTAGTGAGAAAGCTTATGAAGAAGCTAAAATTAGAAGAACTTATGATAAACCAAGTTCTGTGGATTTTCAAGTGGAATGTTTGAAAAATGCAGGATTTAATTATATTGGAATTCCGTATAAATATTATGTTTTTGCAGTATTTTGGGCTAAAAAATGATAAATTTAATAATATATAAAAATCATAATTATTAAAGATAGATGATTATTATTTTTTTACAATGGTGATTTAATGGTAAAAATGGCTAAATTAGCTTTGGAAGATGGTACAGTTTTAAAAGGTGATGGTTTCGGTTATGAAACTACTAAGGTAGGGGAACTTGTTTTTTCAACTGGTATGGTTGGTTATACTGAATCTTTAACTGATCCTTCTTTTAAAGGAGAAATATTAATGTCTACTTATCCTTTAGAGGGAAATTATGGGGTAAGTGAAGAATGGTATCAGTCAGATAAAATTCAAGCTGAAGGTTTTGTTGTAAGGGAAGTTTGCAGAGAAGTTTCTAATTTTTCACCACAGAAAACTTTAGATGATTTTTTAAATGAATTTGAAACTCCGGGAATTAGCGGAATCGACACACGTGATTTGACTCTTAAAATTCGTGAGGAAGGTTCAATGAAAGCAGCTATTTCAACTGAAGATATTCCTGATGACGAATTGATAGAACTTGCACGTGTTCAGCCAAGTATTATTGATATAGATGTGGTGCCGCAGGTATCCACTAAAGAAATTAAAGTTTTTGATGAAGATGCCAACAAAAAAGTAGCTTTAATTGACTGCGGTGTTAAGAAGAATATTATAAACAACTTTTTGGAACGTGGAATCGGAGTTGTTTTGTTCCCATATGATACTGATTATAAAACTATTTTGGATTACTCTCCTGACGGTCTGATGATTACTTCTGGACCTGGAAATCCGGATAGAGTATATGAAACTATCAGTACAGTTCAAAAATTATCTGAAAGATTGCCTATTTTTGGAATTTGTATGGGTCAGCAGTTAGTAGCTAAATCTTTTGGAGCTAAGTCTTACAAAATGAAATTTGGACACAGAGGGGCAAATCAGCCAGTAAAAGATTTGCAAACCGGCAAAGTGTATATCACTTCTCAAAATCACGGATTTACTATTGATAAAGAGTCTATTAATGAGACTGACTTAGTTTTAACTCAAGTAAATCTAAATGATGGAACTCCTGAAGGTTTTTCACATAAGGAATTGCCTGTTCACTGTATTCAGTACCATCCTGAAGCAGGACCGGGTCCAAATGATACAAGATATGTTTTTGATAAATTTAGTCAGATGATGGATGAATATTAAGATTACCATTTTATAATAAAAATTAATGAGGATTACAAAATGCCTATTGATAAGGATATTAAAAAAGTATTAATAATCGGTTCTGGACCTATTCAAATTGGTCAAGCAGCGGAATTTGATTATTCTGGTTCACAAGCATGTAAATCACTAAGAGAAGAGGGAATTGAAACCGTCCTTGTTAACAGTAATCCTGCTACTATTCAAACTGATATGGATATGGCAGATACTGTTTATACCGAACCATTAACTCCTGAAATTGTTTCAGAAATTATTAAAAAAGAAAAAGTCGATGCAATTTTACCAACTATGGGTGGACAAACAGGATTAAATATTGCTACAGGACTTGGAGATTTAGGTTTACTTGAAGGAATTAAAGTTTTAGGTTCTGATATTCAGACAATCAAGGATGTAGAAGATCGTGATTTGTTTGGTCATTTTATGGATAAACTCAATGAACCTATTCCAAAATGCCATGCTGTAGAAAGTGTTGAAGAAGCTATAGAAGCAGTAAAAGACATTGGTTATCCAGTAATTGTAAGGCCTGCATTTACACTTGGAGGAACCGGTGGTGGAGTAGCTTACAATGAAGAAGAATTAATTGAAATAGCTACTCACGGACTGGATATGAGTTTCATCAATCAGGTTCTTATTGACGAATCTGTTTTAGGCTGGAAAGAATTTGAATATGAAGTAATGAGAGATAAAGAAGACACATGCATCATTGTATGTAACATGGAAAACATAGACCCTATGGGAATTCATACTGGTGAAAGTGTTGTTGTAGCTCCTGCTCAAAATTTAAATGATAGGGATTCACAGGCATTAAGGGATGCTTCCATTAAAATTATCAGAGCTTTAGGTATTCAGGGCGGATGTAATATTCAATTTGCAGTTAATCCGGAAACCGGAGAATACAAGGTAATTGAAGTAAATCCGAGGGTAAGTAGAAGTAGTGCACTTGCATCTAAAGCAACAGGTTATCCAATAGCTAAAATTTCTTCTAAAATAGCTTTGGGAATGACTTTAGATGAAATCAAAAATGATATTACTAAAGAAACCCCTGCTTCCTTTGAACCGGCTATTGATTATGTAGTTGTAAAAATCCCAAGATGGCCATTTGATAAATTCAGAGGAATCAACCGTGAAATTGGTGTTCAAATGAAAGCTACCGGTGAAGTAATGGCAATCGGTAGAACATTTGAAGAAGCAATCCAAAAAGCTATCCGATCACTTGATATGGGTCATGACGGGTTTGAATATGTTGAATACACTGAAGATAATCTGGCTAATCCTACTGATGAGCGATTATTCCAGTTATATTCAGCTATTAAAGATGGAATGGATTTGGATAAGATTCAAAAATTAACCAACATCGACAAATTCTTCTTATACAAAATCAGAAACATTGTTAATTTTGAAAATGAAGTTACAGAAGAAAAATTAAATGATACAGACTTCCTGAGAAAAGCTAAACAGATGGGATGTTCCAATAAACGATTGGCTATTTTATCCGGTCAGACTGAAGAATATATTAGAAACCTGCTTAACAGATTCAATATAAAACAGTCCTATAAAATGGTTGATACATGTGCTGCTGAATTTGAAGCTAAAACTCCATATTATTACAGTACATATGATTCAGGTAACGAACTCAAATCATCCAATAAAAAGAAAATCGTTATTTTAGGTGCAGGGCCTATTAGGATAGGTCAGGGTATTGAATTTGATTACTGCTGTGTACATTCTTCACTTGCTCTAAAAGAGGAAGGAATTGAAACTATTTTAATTAACAACAACCCTGAAACTGTAAGTACTGATTATGATATTTCTGATAAACTCTTCTTTGAACCAATTACTTTTGAAGATGTAATGGGAATTATAGATCAGGAAAAACCTGACGGAGTTATTGTTCAGTTTGGTGGTCAGACTTCTATTAATTTAGCAGTGCCATTAGCTAATGCAGGTGTTAAAATATTGGGAACACCATATGAAAGTATTGATGGTGTTGAAGACAGAGAATTGTTTGCACAACTCTTAAATAAATTACATATTCATCAGGCACCATATGGAACAGCCAATTCTTTCGAAGAAGCAAAAGAAATTGCAGAAAGGATTACATTCCCTGTTTTAGTACGTCCGTCATATGTTATTGGTGGAAGGGCTATGGAAATTGTTTATGACAATAATGAGCTTGAGGAATATATGAAGGAAGCTGTAAAAGTTTCACCGGAACATCCTATTTTAGTGGACAAATTTTTAGAAGATGCTATTGAGTTAGATGTAGATGTATTATGTGACGGTGAAGAAGTATTTATAGCTGGAATTATGGAACATATTGAAGAGGCCGGTGTTCACTCTGGAGATTCTGCTTGTGTAATTCCACCTCAAACTATTCCTGAACACATTCTTAACACTATTCGTGAATACAGTACTAAGTTAGCTTTAGAATTGGATGTTAAAGGTTTAATGAATATTCAGTATGCAGTTAAGCTTGATGAAGAAATGGTTTATATTATTGAAGCTAATCCTCGTGCAAGTAGAACAGTTCCATTTGTAAGTAAAGCTATTGGAGTGCCATTGGCTAAAGTAGCTACTTGGATTATGACTGGAGCTAAATTAAAAGACTTTAATTTAACTAAAGAAATAAAAATTGACCATGTTGCTGTAAAAGAATCTGTTTTCCCATTCTTAAAACTTCCTGAATCCGATACTGTACTTGGACCTGAAATGAAATCTACCGGTGAAAGTATTGGTATAGATGAAAACTTTGGAATGGCATTTTACAAATCCCAGCTTGCTGCAGGTATGGATTTACCGAAAGAAGGTAAAATTTTCATTAGTGTAAAAGAACAGGACAAAAAGAAAATACGCCCAATTGCTGAAAAAGCAGCTAATTTAGGTTTTGAACTTGTAGCAACTAATGGAACTGCTGATGCTGCAAAAGGTGTTGATATTGAAAAAATTAAAAAAGTATCTCAGGGATCTCCAAACATCAGGGATGCAATTTTAAACAAAGAAATTAATTTAATCATTAATACTTCAGAAGGTAAACAGTCAGCTAAAGACGGATATATAATTAGGCGTTTAGCTATTGAACTTGGTATACCTTATGTTACAACATTGTCAGGAGCTAGGGCTGCTTTAAATGCTATTGAAGCTGTTCAAAATAATGAAATTAATGTAAAATCTTTAAATGAACATATTGATGGGGAATAAGATTAATTATTATATAAATAATCTTTAATGTCTATTCCACAATATGGACATTCTTTTTCTTTATTTTTTAATTTACGCCTACATTTGGGACAGTAATTTAATTTAACAGGATATTCTTTATTCAAATCTAATTTTTTATTAATATCTATTCTTAATGTGATCTTTGTTTTTAAAGCATTCATATCCCAGTTATTATCCATCAGCTTTTTTTTATAGTAGTAAGCTTCAGTCATACTTTTATAGTATCCAAAAACAGTTTTTCCTTTCTGTACAAAAAATTCCCGTTTTTTATGGTCAAAATGAATTTTACCTTCTCTTTCCTCTTTATTTATTTTGCTTCCTTTTATCCTGCCTTTTGGTCTTTTTTCAGGAAATGGAGGTAATTTCATATTTTCGTATTTATTTTCCAAATCTGATTCAACAAGCAAATCATAATCAAAATTACAGTAAAAAAGAGCATCTCTTTCATATAAAGCATCAGATAACTTTTTAAACTCACCATAGTCTTTGTTATTATATTTTATTCTATATACATTTCCAGATTTTATAATATTTCTGTAAAAATATCTTATTTCTTGTGAGTTAATAGTAATCATTCCTATTATGCTTAAAGAAAGGCATAAAGGCCATATTTTGGGAGGTATAAAAAGTGTTCTAATTTCTTTTTTGAAGTTAATTGAGGTTGTATTTATATTAATTAAAATATAGCCCTTTGCCAAAGTAATATATCTTATTGTATTTTTATAAAAGTTTCCATTCAATAAGTAATGTATATATAAAACAAATTAGAAAACTTTTTTTTAATGTTGACAATTAAAGATGGAATTGTATTAAAAGGACAAGATTTGACTCCAGTTCGTGAAAATATTGTTATTGATGATGGTAAAATCATAGAAATTGCTAAAGATGTCCGTGAAGGTAAAATTATAGATGCTGCAGATTCAATTATTTGTCCGACTTTCTTAAATGGCCATACTCATATTGGAGATTCCATAATTAAAGATGAAGGTTATGGATTGTCATTGGGAGAAATGGTTAAACCTCCAGAGGGTGTTAAACATAAGGCATTAGCTAATGCTGAAGATGGGGAAATAATTGAAGCTATGAAAAAGTCAATGAGGGATATGTTTGAATCAGGAACGACTCATTTCATTGATTACAGAGAAGGAGGAATTAAAGGTGTTGAGCTTTTAAGAAAGGCTTCTGAAGATTTGCCTGTAACTCCAATTATCCTTGGACGTGATGATAGTTTCTATGGTGATGATCCTGATTTGAGAAAGGTTAAAATAGCTATTCGTAAACTTTTAAAATTAGCTGATGGAATTGCATTAAGTGGATTTGGCGAAATTAGTGATGAAGTAGCTAGTTTGATAGTATCCAGATGCAGAAAAGCAGGTAAAATATCTTCAATCCATGTAGCTGAATCCATGCATCTTCAGGATGATTCTTTAAGAGATTTCAATAAAACAGAAATCCAACGGGGAGTAGATGCCGGTTTTAATCAGTTGGTTCATTGTACAAATCCGAGAAATAATGATTTGGAATTAATTAAAAATTCAAATGTTGTAGTCTGTCCAAGAGCTAATGCCACTTTGAACGTTGGTGTGGTTCCTTTAAATGAAATATTTTCTAAAGGAATTAAACCTCTGTTAGGTAGTGACAATCTGATGTTGAATTCACCAAATTTGCTTAGGGAACTGGAATTTAGCTTGAAAATAATGTCTGTTTATTACAGGAATTACTTGAATCCTAAGGATTTATTGAAAACGGCAACAACTAACATCTGCAATTTTGAGATTAATCGATATATTGAAAAGCCGATTATTGATGTTAATCAAGATGCAAATTTATTTATTTCTAAAAAATATTCAAAAAATCCTTATTTGAATATTATAAATCGTTGTGAAACGAAAAATATATTATATATTATGAACAGAAATATTCATATTAAAAATGTTTGATATAAAACATAAAGTCAAATTACTTTGGGAGATGGAAACATGTACAAAAAAATATTAGTCCCAACTGATGGGTCAGAATTTGCTCAAAAAGCTGAAAAACATGCATTATTTTTAGCTAAAACTACTGGTGCTGATATTTATGCACTTAGTGTTACTGAAAATAATTTTGTTAATGGGCTTCCATTAGATGATGAAGTATATCAATTAAACCAATTACTTAGGCAACGTTCTGAAGATAATATAAAAGAATTTGAAGAAATGGATGAAACTTCTGGCATAACATTCCATGGAATTATTAAGGAAGGTTCACCAGCTAAAACTATCTTGGAAGTAGCTAAAGAAGAGGACATTGATTTAATTGTTATTGGTAGTTCTGGTAAATCCGGATTTGACAGATTTATAATGGGTAGTGTTGCTGAAAAAGTAGTTAATGCTGCTAAATGTGCAGTATTGGTTATCCACTAATTTTTCAACATTTCCTTTTTTATATTTTTAATAAACTATTTTAAGGTGTTTAATCATGTTAGTAAAAAGAGCCATGTCTAAAAATGTTGTTAGTGTTTCAGTTCCTGGAAACCGTGAGAAAGTTTTAGACTTAATGAGGAAAGAAGATAAAGCGGTTCTTCCTGTTGTTAAAGGTGACACTAAACAATTAGTAGGCTTAATAACTCGTTCAGACTTAATTGTTAATCCTGATGAAGAACAAATAGCTATTTTAATGAGTACTGATTTAGTTACTGCAAGTCCTGATGATGATGTTGCGGATGTAGCTAAAAAAATGATTGATAATAATGTTAGAAGAGTTCCTGTTGTTGATGATAATGGTAATTTGGTAGGTATTATCACTTCATTTGATTTAGTAGCTAATGCATTAATTAAACTTGAAAGTGACGATCCTGTTGAGAATTTTATGATTACTACAGTTCCAACAACCTGGTATAAAACTCCATTAAATGTTGCATTTGAAACCATGAAACAATTTGGTCTTAAATCTGTTTTAGCTTTAAATGATTCTGCTAAATTGGTAGGTATTTTAACTGAAACTGATTTTATTGAAGAATCAGAAATTATTTCAGAACGTAGTGAACACAGCTCTACAGTGGGAACTGAAGGAGATAAATGGTCTTGGGACAGTACTTCTGTTTTATATATTGAAAAAAATTGTTTAAAATTCACTGACAAACTTGTTGAAGATGTCGGTACACATAAAGTGGAAGTAGTTAATTCCAAAACTAAAGCATCTGATTGTGCTAAAAAAATGAAAACATTAAATATTGAACAAATTCCAGTTATTGGTGTAGAAGGAGATTTAATTGGTCTTGTAAGAGCTAGTGATTTAATTAAAGCTTTAGTGGATTAAGTGTGGTGTATATGGCTCTTAATCCAGTTTTAGTAATAAAAATTGTAGATGGGAATTCTGTTGGTGTTAGAGCAAGACTTAAAGATGATTATATTGAACATGAAATTGTCTTAAATTCAGTACTTGCTTATTATTGGGCTAATGATTTCCCGCCTGTTGTAAAATTTTTAGAACTTTTTGAATCTGTTATAAAAAGAACTATTAATGAGCTAATGCCTCATAAAAACTTAAATTTAAAATATGAAGTTAAAGCAGATGCAAAACTTGAAGATGCATCTGAAATAGAGATTAATTTAATTGAAGTTGAAGCTGATGGTGTTGGCTTTAAAATTGACGGAAAACAATTAGTTCTTCAGGGCTTTAGAAACACTGATAATCCTGAAGAAAAAACTTACACATTCGCTGAAAGTTTTGATAAAAATATAGAAACGCCTGATATTGTTTTAAAAAAATATGAAGAAATGAAAAACAAATAAGTTTTATACATTTCTTCTTATATCTGGCAATAATTCCATAAACTTATTTAAACATTCTTCTTCTGACTGGAAGTTATTACCTTTAATTAATCCGTTTTCATAGATTATCTGATTTTTGACAGCTATTTTTTTAGAATCGCTTGAAATTACTTTATCTTTTAGCTGATTTTTTGTATTTTCAATATTTATTGTATATGGAAGCTGGTATTCGAAACTACCTTCCGAATAGTCAACAGTAATGCTTTCATCATCATCAATTTTTGATAAATTTAAAGCTACTTTTTTAAAACCTATTGATTTTAATTTAGCGTTTATTTCTTTTAATGTATTTTCATTTGATATTTTATTTAAATTGTCAACTTCACATAGGGCAAGCCCATTATTATTTCGAACTTTGACGATTTCACACTCTGTTTTTTTATAGATGTAATCTTCACTGTCACTGATCTGTTTAATATTTTCTCTGGTCATTCTGGTGTTGGTAGGCAGTCGGGTTCCAAGACAGGTAGTTGATCTTGAAAATGGAATACTGTGTCTGTTTAAGTATTCATGAATCTCTTTAGAAGTTAATTTGGCATGAATAAAAGGACTTTCAATATTGTTTTTATATGTAATTAGTATTCCTGGCCTGTCCAAAACCAGATCGCTTATATTATTTCCGTCTAAAACAGATTCATAACCGTTTTTTTCAGCATACTTTTTAATATTCCCATACATTAAATCTCTGCATACAAAACATCTGTCTGATTTATTGGCCAGTAAATTTTCATGTTCGTAGAAATTCAAATCAATAATCTGATGTCTGATTCCAAATTCTTTAGCTGTTTTTTTACAGTGTTTGATAAAACCTGTAGGAAATATGTGATTATCAATAGTTATAGCTATTGGGTCATCACTAACTTCAGATGCAAGATATGCAAGTAATGTACTGTCTGCACCTCCGGAAAAAGCTATTGCAACTTTACGATTTTTAAGTGTGTTTTTTACTTTTTCAACTTTTTCATCCAGATTCATTCTATCACATGTGTTATATACCTTATTAAAGATTTTGCATCCTCTTTTTTAATATCCTCGCAAAAACGAATAAAGGTAACTAATTGATCCTTTGTATCATCATCTAATTTTGAACTATTTAATGTTTGTGCATAATTCCTTTTTGGATAGAATGTGGACTTGGCAATAGAAAGCAATTCGTCCTTTTCATCTTCAGTAATAATATTTTCTTTTACTGCTTTTGTAAATGTATATTCCATATTAATTAAAGGTTCGGATAATTGCTCTAAAGTTTCACTGTCAAGCATAACTGCAACATCATCATCAGAAGTTACTTTACCTGTTGCATACTGTTCATAAACATAACCGATTCCTTTCATACCTAAAGTATCCAGTTCGGAAGCTCTTAAAGCCCCCATACTGGATGCTCCAACAACAGTTATTCCTTCATCAATTGCTTTTAGGATTTCCCTATGTGCAACTGCAGAATTCTGATGAAAAACACCATCAATTATTCCAATAATGTCCGGATGTTCATTGATGGCCAGTCCGATATCTCCACGTTTGATTGGTCTTTTATAGATAACTTCAACATCGTCGTGGCTATCCAATATTTCTTTTGCTTCATCAAAGGAAAGTGATAATCCGGTATAAATTATTATTTTAACCATATAAATCTAAAATTTTAAGCAGCGGTCTCCGGCACGGGTGTTGTCTATGGAATAAAGCTCCATTGTCGGAATTACAATGCGGACCACACTTACTCCAAGTTCAGGGCGTGTTAAATCACTATACAATATTTTGTCCAGCCCATTTTTCATTAATTCATCTTTAACAATTTCAATGTCCTGATTTATGGAATTGGTGCTTTTATCTTCAATATCACTAAAAGATATTTTGTTTTCTTCGTCTTCAAAATAATAGCTGTTGATTCTTTTCATACGCTCATAACCAGCTTTACGTGCAAAATCAGCTCTTACAGTATCTTCACGAGCACCCTGAATTTGTGTTGCTCTGCTTTGTGCTACTTCAGTAAGGGCACGTAAAACAGCTATTTCGGGATTGAGATGAGTTCCAATACCTAAAGACAATAATCCAGCATCTTTTAAAACAGTATCGTCTGCAGATGAAGCTATTGTAGGAACGCCCACATCTGCAGTTAAATCCATTAGCTTAATGTTAATTCCATTTTCTTTGTATTTATTAAGAATTTGATTAATACTGTCACTGTCAATACTTTCAAGGTCGATTTGTTTTGAATTTTTATGGGTAAGTTCAAAAATACTCCATGCATCTCTTTCAATAACTTCGAAAATCCCGTGTAAAATAGCTTCTTCTAAAATATTTCCGGAAGCTAATCCATTGGTATTTCCTTTAAATAAACCCTGAACATTATTTTCAGGAACATAAGGGTGGTATATAGCATTAGATGGAATATAGTAATCTTCTCCAGAAATCAGATCTCTTGACATGCTCCATTCCAAATTCATTGTGTCAAGTAAATCTTTGCTGAAATCTTTCGGTAAATTTAGAGAAATAGGATCAATATAATTTCCGTCTATTTCATTTAAAGTTGCAATAAAAGTTTCATCACTTTCCTGCTTTTCAGCAGAGTATCTCTCAAAACCCTCCATCATAGCTGAAGCTTTAGCATGGTCGGGGGTAATTCCTTTACCTCCATATATGCTTATTCCACCATCCTGAGCAGTAGGTCTGATAGCTGAAAAAACAGGAATTCCAATTCTGTCCAAATGGGTTATTTCAGTTATACGAGTTATTCCAGCTATTTTTGTTTTGCTTTCATTGTTTTTGATTGTTTTTGAAGGAGGTATTACCCTGTGTGTCCCTTTAAAAAATGTTATTTCTTGATTTTCCATTGTCCATTATCCTATTAAAATCTTTATTATGCCTTCAACACCTACTGTCATAGAAAGATAAGTCATAATTCCTGAAATAGCAATTGTAACAATCCAGATTAATCCATTCCATCTAAGTACTTTACTGCCGTCTAAATTCCAAATAGGAATCAAGTTAAATGTAGCTAAATAGCTGTTAATAGTAAATCCAAGTGAACAGACAAGGAATATGATTTGCATTGTTTGACTGAAAAATGCCATTGGATAAACTGCAGCAGCTATTAATAGGAATATAATAGCAAGTACTATATTAACTACAGGTCCAGCTATAGATATTATACCATTGGTTCTGTCATCTAAGAAATTTGCATAAGTATAAACTGCTCCTGGAGCTGCAAATACAATTCCGCAAAAGGAACTGGCTAAAGCAATAATCAAACCAACTGGCCAGAGCTGATATTCAGACCAGTAACCAAAATGCATTGCACTGAATTTATGTCCAAGTTCATGAAGAATAAATCCTAAACCTACACCTACCATTACAATAGGTAATATAAAGTACATTGCAGAGAAATCTCTACCTGTATACAATATTGAAAAAGAAAGTGAGATAACGAAAAATGAAATTATTAAGTCCCTCACTTCATTGCTTGTAAATTTAAACATGGTTTTTACATATCTAATTTTATATATAAAAATTTTTTCAGTAAATTGCTTTTTATAGTATATAATATAGCACAATACCAAGTATGATAAAGAAGAAATTTAACCCGTACAGTGAAAGAGCACCTCTTAAGTATTTATCTTCATCAGATTTTGCGTATAAATAATATGTTATGATACATCCGGCTATTAAAACTGGAATAGTTATATAAAGACTGATATATTTTTTAATAATGAAAATAGCTATTGGAATAATAATGGCTATTGTTTGTTTTGCATTCATTTTTTAATTCTCCTTTTTTAATTAGTAATTCCTGTAAGTTCTGTAAATGGGATTGTAGTAAATTGGTGGAGTAATATGAAGAATATGATTAATGCTATTGCTAAATATATTGCTTCTCCTTTTTTGCTTCTGTTTTCAAATGGCAGATATTTGTTGATTTTGTCAGGGAATGTTAGCCATATGAAACATGCTGTTGTGGATATTAGTAATCCTGCCATGTTTATTATGGATGTTTCGTAGAGGCATTGTGTGTATCCTAAATAGCAGCAGATAGTCAGTACTGGCCAATAGTAGTTAGGTTCGTAGCCTGCATCATAAACAATTTCTCCATTTTCTTCTAAACTGGAATCATTAAATGTTTTAAATTTAAGCCCTATTCCTAAAAAAGGCAGTGCAAATATTATTGCTAATAAAATTGATTTTATAATATTTACTCCAGCACACAAACACATCATAAGCACAGATAAAGATGTGGTTGATGCTCCTAGAAGCATGAATGAGAAAATTTGGAGAGAAAATCCTCTGAAATTAGTGAAGTTGTACAATCCATATTTTTCATCTAATTCGTCACCATAATACTCCACAATCCATACTCCACATGTTCCAAATACAAAAAAAAGAAAACAGAAAAATCCTAACCATGTGATACTAGATGTAGCTATTGCTAAAAATAGGATTATTCCATAACTTTTGATTGCTCTTTTTTTAATATCTTCTTTTTTTGGAAAATACTTTCTATTGGGATCTAATTTGAATAAATTAAATATGTTTGCCATTATTTATTCCTCTATCGTTATTTTAAGTCATTAAATACCTGATTAGTAATCTGAGGATTATAAAAACAAAATTTAGCATATATAATCTCATAGCATATTTTAAGTATTTGTTTTCTTTTGATTGCTTGTAATAAGCATAAGTTATTATTAATCCAATTATTGAAAAAATAATCCATAGATAAGTGTTTAAAAAGCTATGCACTACAAAAATTACAAATGGTACTCCTATTGTAATGTAATTTTTAAAATTTTTGTTCATATTAATTCACCATGTGTTTAAATAAATTTTTAAGTAAAATCCTGAATTTGTAAAATGGAACACAATGAAAAATACAATAAATATTAGTATAATATATAATAAGAATCCTTTTTCGGTTTTATTATTAAATCTTAATAAATTACTTCCTTTATCTGGGAAAATTAAAGCTAAAAATCCCAAACAGGTTATTGCACATAATATTGTTTGATTAATAACATTGTGTTCGAAAATTACTTGTGGAAAACCAATATAACATAGTAACATACTTAATCCAAGATAGATAAATGGCCTATAACCTAATGAGTTGTTATTTCTGCTTTTGTCATTGAAACAATTTGGTCTTAAGCCGATTCCCAGCATAGGTAAAACAAAGATAATTGCTAAAACAAATGCATTTATTTTATTGAAACAACATAAATATGCAATTAAAAATACTCCTAATGTTGATGGAGTAAAACATAAAGTCATAAAGCGTTCTATTGGATAGAATGTTATATACTGTTTCCAATCATGTTTTTTGTAAATTTCTCTTTGATAATAGAAAAATAACACTGGACCAATGGTTAATGAAATATATATTATCATGAAGTATGCGGTTAACCAATGCCATTTAAAAATTAAGAGCATTGCCATAAAAAATAATGCATACATCCAAAATGCTGCTTTTTTAAGAAATGATTTTCTAAAAAACATATTGTCATCTAACATTTTATTAAATTTATTCATATTAACACCCTTCTTAATAAACTGGAACTTCTGCAATTTCAAATAAATAATTGGCAGTAGTTTTTTGCACTGCTTTATTAAAATTACCCCATGTTGGATGTCGGAGAGTATCTGTTGATAGACAGTTTAAACCAAGACCCATTAGACCAAAACTCACTGCGATAACTGTTGGAACAGTTGCCAGAGGCCATAAAGGAGGGGCAAGTATGCAAGGTATGGCTATACCTGCAGCAATTTTTGAAATGGAAATACAAAGTCCACCACCTATTTCTGCAAGTTCTCCACATTGTTTGTCAGATAATCCAAAAAATGATTTAAAGTCATTGTATCGATTTGTAACTTCAGTTATTGTATGTTCAGTTATGTATGACAGTAATGAATATGTATTATTAAGTAAGTTGTCTGTTAATTCATCACAGAAACAATAAGAATATGTTGTTGATAATGCGCCTTTATATAAAAACCCTTCATTTTCAATAGTTGTAGAAACAATTCCTGTTGTTTGATTAATTATTAATTTTTCTGAAAAATTTAGAAACTTTAAATGCAATGAATCATTTATTTTTTCAGTCCTGAACCATTCTTCATTACAAATATGATTGATTAAGGAAGATAATGATCCAAAAATAGTTATGTTGTCTGCTAGTTTCAGAATCATGCTTTCTATGTCGCTTAACATTATTGAACATTCAAATCTGAAATTTTTCATATTTTTATTATTGTTACTTGATAATATCATATTCATACTTGGATTAGGAATATGGATATAACTCATTCCTCCATTCATTATGCCAGACATTACCACTGTGTTTTTGTTTCGTGTCCAAGTTAAGTTGTAAAAGTCATCTTTTTCGTTTGCTAGATTATCACTCATATATATTGTCATTAATCCATTTAAAAATGTTCCATATGTTGCTTTTTCAGGTCCATGGGAGTAATTTTTATTTAACCAGTATTTTATATCATCATTTGATGTTTTTCTATCTGTTATGGTGTATGTTTGTATTGTGTTGAATCCTGCTTGAGCATCAATTAACACTCCAGTATTTATTTTTTCAGTTTTTTCAATTAACTCGTTATTAATTTTGAAAATTGTGTTCATATATTCAAAATCTGGATTTTTATTAATTAAGGAATAGTCATAAGTATATTTTAATGTTGTATTTGTATTGGTATATTTTAATTTTGATAAGTTATTATTTAAAAATTGTTTATATGTGATATGTGCTATATTTGCTCCATTCCATATGGTTTTCCCTTGGCTGAGTTGTAGTCTAAGACCAATATCATCATTGAAAATAGAGTTAGAGTATAAAATATTTCCCCATGAATTAAAATTTTTAACAAAATCTATTTTTTGAATATCAAAATTGGAATTAATGATTGTTGAATAAATAGCACTAAATTCGTTTATATTGTTTTCATTAATTGTATCATAGTAATAAAATCTAACGAAATCTTTTTCAGTTTTTAGCAATATTCCTTGGCTAGATGGGATGTAATTGTTATTAACTTTAGTTTTTTGACCTTCTTTTGAAATAAAATAATTATCTCCATTTGATAATTGAGTATAACTGTTATTGTATAAAACATCACTATTTGCCCCATATTTAAAACCAAATACTTCTCCAGTAGTTTTAATGGCAAATGAACGGGTTTCATATACTTTTATTATTCCATTTGTTCCAGCTTTAGAAACATAATTAAATGAATAATTGGGATAAACAAAATCAAGTCCACTTACATTAAAATACATTGGAATATCTACTGAATAAACCATATTAGGTGTTAAGTTCATTTTAATAATGTTATTTTTTGTAATTGAATTGTAATATGTTGAATCAGCATATGTTGTTGATATTGAGTATTGTCCAGGGTTTAAATTTATGTTTTGTTTTGCAATTCCATTTTCATCAGTTGTTTTAGAGTAAGAAATGCCGTTTATTTTGAATATTATTGTTTTTCCAGACATTGGTAAACCATTGTTGTCTTTTAAAACAGCATTAAATGAGTATCCTTTGTCTCTAAAAATTGTATTGTTTGTATTTAAGTTTACATTTAGTTTTGTAGATGTGGGGAGCATTGTTATAATTTTATTGAGTCCGTTAAAACTGTTGTATTGGTATGTTCCAGGGAATGTGCAGTAAATATTATAATTTCCAGTTTCAAAACTAATTTTTAATTTTGCAATACCTTGGGTGTCACTTGTTTTGGTATATGAAACGCCATTTGCAATAATATTTATATTAAAATTAGTTAATGGTTTTCCTGAGGGGTCAGTTACTTTTGTTATGAAGTATTCTCCTTTTCGATTGATAACAAAGTTATCATATTTTATTATAATATTTTGTTTTAATACTGTAAGGTTATATGACTCTGAGAGTTTGTCATTGTTATTTGTGATGGTAATTATATATTTTCCTGGATCAAGATTAATATTTAGCTGTGCAACACCCGTTTTATCAGTAGTTTTATTGTAAAATACTCCATTAATATTGAATGTGACAACAGAATTTTTTAAACGATTACCATTTCCATCAAATACCATTGCAGTAAATTGTGAATCATTTTTGTATGATTTAATAAGATTATTACTGTAGATAGTTGAAATGATGTATATACTATTTATTATTGTGGATGATTTATATTGGTTGCTTCCTGCAAATAGTGTCGTAATTGTATAATTTCCAGGTCGTAAATTAATATTCATATAAGCATAACCATTGTTGTCTGTCACACGATTATAACCTACACCATTTATGTTAAAAATAATTCTTTCATTATTTAAAGGATTACCATATGTGTCTTTTAAATAAACTGAATATTTTCCATTTTTATAAAAAAAAGCAGTATTGTGTCCAGTTAGAACACTATTTTCTTGATTGATGTTACTTTGAATCTCATTAACAATTAAATATGATTTGTTTGTTAGTATATCTGTGCCGTAATATAGTCCATAATTACTATTATTTTTTAAATTTTTGTTTAAAATTATGTCAAAACATTCATCTTCATTGATAAAATTCTTTTGATTTGAAATATCTTTAAAAATTAAATTTGTGTTATTTGTGGACATGATGAATTTATTTGTAACTTTTTGAAAGTCTTGGTTTAAATTGTAATCTGCATTATTATTAAGTTTGATTTCATTTTCATAATTATAAGTTATGTTGTAATTATTTTCGTTTTCTGTGTGGATGGTTTCATTAATTTCACTGCCTGAAACACCAGAAATGAAAATAAAAAACATGATAAAACTTAAAATTAATATATTTTTATTCATTATTTTCACCTCATTGTATTTTAATAAAAGTACTTTGTAATATTGATAAAAAATAAAGTACTATATATAATAATTTTAAATAAAAATATATAATTTTTATCTAAATTTTCAACGAGTTATAATAAATAGTTGTTATTTGATTGTTATTATTTTGAACATTTTCATATTTTTAACATGATTTGTTGATTACTAGTTATTTTTTTTAATTAGTAATTCCTGTAAGTTCTGTAAATGGGATTGTAGTAAATTGGTAAAGTAATATGAAGAATATGATTAATGCTATTGCTAAATATAGTATTTCTCCTTTTTTGCTTCTGTTTTCAAATGGCAGACATTTGTTGATTTTGTCAGGGAATGTTAGCCATATGAAACATGCTGTTGTGGATATTAGTAATCCTGCCATGTTTATTATGGATGTTTCGTAGAGGCATTGTGTGTATCCTAAATAGCAGCAGATAGTCAGTACTGGCCAATAGTAGTTAGGTTCGTAGCCTGCATCATAAACAATTTCTCCATTTTCTTCTAGGCTGGAATCGTTAAATGTTTTAAATTTAAGGCCGATTCCTAAAAATGGCAGTGCAAATATTATTGCTATTAAAATGGATTTTATAATATTTACTTCAGCACACAAACACATCATAAGCACAGATAAAGATGTGGTTGAAAATCCTAAAATAGTAAACGCAAATATTTGATAAGAATATCCTCTAAAATTGTTAAAATTGTATAAGTGATATTTTTCATCTAATTCATCACTATAATATTCTATTAAGAATATTCCTCCTAATGCAAATAATAATAACAAGAAAAATAAAAATCCAATCCATGTAAATGGTGATATTAGAATTGCTATTAATAAAAATCCTCCGAATAATTTTATAAATCTTTTTTTCACGGTTTTTTTATCTGCAAAATATTTCTCATCAATATTAAATAAATTAAATAATTTTAACATAGAATCACCTAGGGTAAAGGAACTTCTGTAAAACTGGACCTGTCATTTGTTATTATTAGTTATTGCCTGCTCAAGTCAAATATTGCTGCAGTTTTGCTAATCTTATTAACTGAAGCATTTGAAATAAAAACAGTCTTCTTTTTCATTAAGTATTTTTATCCTGTGTAGATTAAATGCTATTTAATAATTTTAAAATAAAAATTATATATATATATAACTGTTGTTTAATATTTTGAAAGATATTAAAACTAGAAAAATATAATGATTATCTAATAGAAGGTGTAAAAAAATGGAAATGAATGAATTTCATATTAACAATATTTTAAAGGACATGGAAAAAAAGGATTATCATGGTTATTTACTTGCACAGTTTACTAATGTTCAATATATTTCAAATTACAAACCTACTAGTTTCGCTTTTTGTGTTATAAAAGAAGATCCAATTATTTATGCATCAAAAATGGATATGGAAATAGCTAATAAAACATCAGCAATTGAGGTTAAACAATTTACTTCATTTTCAGATATGGTTGATGAACTTAAAAAGGAAGGAATTTCCAATCTGGCTATTGAACCAAGTTTGGTTTACAGTACATATGAAAAATTCAAAGATTCTTTCAATATAAAATCTGAAACATTCATTGATACTCAAAGACAAATTAAAACATCTGATGAAATATCCAAAATTCAAAAAGCGACACAAATTGCTCAAAAGGCATTTGTTGATTTGGATATTTTAAATAATACAAATCCTGAAAATATTGTTGCTTTGGATTTGGATAATTTAATGAGAAAATACGGTGCTGAAGGCAATTCTTTTGATACTATTGTAACAAGCGGTTCAAATTCAAGTCTTCCTCATGCAACACCTCAGGATAAACAGTTAGAACAGCCAATATTGATTGATTGGGGGGCAAAATATCATGGGTACTGTTCAGACAACACCAGAACTATGGTTTACACAGAAAAGCAAAATGAAATTTGTGATATTGTAGCTGAAGCTCATGACAAAGCTATAAAAGCAATTAAACCAGGTCTTAAATGCTGTGAAATTGATAAAGTAGCTCGTGATATTATAAGTGAATATGGTTATGGTGACAATTACATTCACTCAACAGGCCATAGTGTAGGTTTGGATATTCATGAAATACCGACATTTTCAGCTAAAGACAAAACAGTAATTGAAAAAGGAATGGTTATCACAGTTGAACCTGGTATTTATCTGGAGGATAATTTTGGCGTCAGGCTTGAAGATACAGTAGCTGTTGAAAAAAATAAAGGAAAAATAATTGGTGATTTACCTTTAATTATTGAATAAACTTTCAAAAATTGATTTAAGTTACAACTAAGATTTTATATACTTCAAAGTTGTAGTTTAATTTATGAAATCTAAAATTATTCATTCATTATCTTTATTTTTAGAAAATAACCTTTCTAAAAAGCAATTGTCCAAAGTTCAGGAATTTTTACTAAGTGGGGACATTGAGATAGTTGCATCTAAATTTTTAGCTGTTTTAATATTTTTTATTTTGTTTGCAGATGTTGTAATTGGAATATTCATTGTATTTCTTAAAATATCTGATTTGTATTTGTTTTTACCGTTTTTAACTGTTCCTCTTTTTGCTACTTATGTTTTTATAAAACAGGAAAAACGGGCAGCAGAAATTGAAAAATCAGCTCCGGACTTTTTAAGACAGCTTTCAGCTATGTTGAAAGTTGGTTTAAGTTTTGAAAATGCAATGGATGATCTCTCTAAATATGGTGAAGGGCCTTTGTATGATGAAACAAGACGTGCAATTGCAGAAATAAAAGTTGGAAGAAACTTTGATGACGCATGGATGGCTATGGCTCAAAGATTAAAGTCAAAAGAACTTGAGAGAATTTTTGCAATAATATTGGGAAGCCGTAAAAGCGGGTCAAGTATTGCTAATGTTATTTTTGATGTTTCAAATAATTTGAGGGATATGCTGGCTTTAAAACGTGAAAGGAAATCTTCGGTTATGATGGCAGTTATGTTTTTAATAATTTCGGCAGTAATAGCCAGTCCTTTTGCATTGGGGATGGTTAGTGTTTATTCCCAGTTTATGCAAAGTTTTGGAAAACAAACACAGCTGATTTCAGTAGCTCCTTTTGCAGGGCAAATCTATTTAGTAATTCATTCAGTTTTGGTTGGTTTGATAGTAAGTATAATCATGTATGGCAATGTTAAAAAAGGAATTAAGTTTTCCATACCTTTAGCTCTGCTTTCTTATGGGATATTTTATCTGATTTCCAATTTTGCAGGAGCTATGTTTTTAGGTTAGGTGATAATATGGTTGATAATAAAGGTCAGACTTCAGCAGAATTTATTTTATTGGTTGGCGGAATTATTGTAATTGTTTTACTGACTTTAATGTTTTACAGGAATTATATCACAGGTTTGTCTGGTGAAATTAAAGGTGAAGAAGTTTCTAACTTTAATGGTAAGTTAGACTCCCTATCAGAATATTTTACTTAATTATATGTGGTATAGACCAGATAATAATTATTGCAACTAAACAGGAAGCAATTATTGCTGGTGGATAGAAGAAATAACCAATTACATATCCAATTATGATTGTAGCTATTGTTGCTGTAAATTCATAGTTCTTATCTAGAGCTACCTGCAGAGCAATATTTCCTTTATCTGCATTTTTTAAACTTTCTGAAGTATAAATATAAATTAAATTAACCAGTATGAAATCCAGCCCATATATTGACTGAGCAAAGAATGAATGGAAGTTATTAGCTACAAAACTTGTTAAATAGGGTAGCAAAGACAATATAAATATTGAAATTCCGCTTGACCAGATAACTTTATGATCAATGTGGTTTACAATGCTGAATAGATTGTTATGATAATTCCAGTAGTTAAAACAGACTATAAAACTGATTAAATAAACAATAAATTCTAAATGCAGTTTTCCTAAAGCCTGCCAGCTACCGTCTGCAGGTATTGGAATTTCCAGAACAATGATTGTTATTATTATTGCAAGAATTGCATCAATTAATGCTTCAAATCTTCCACTTTCCATTTTCAACACCTTTTCTATGTATTCTGGCTATGACTATCCACATTATAACTGCAATTAAACAGCTGATGTAGATTCCAGGAATAAAAACACTGTAACTTAACCCGAAACCAATTAAAATCACAGCTAATGGAATTAATGCATATAAGTTGTCATAATCTGCTTTTATTAGTTTATCATTGTAGGGATCACTTTTATGAACAGCTTTAACTGCCATATTATATGTGATATTTATTGCAATGAATAGTAATCCGAAGGTGGTTTCACTAGCTATTGAATATGCGTCCTGTGTTAACCATAATGTAAAATATGGAATTAGAGTTATTTCAAAAATTAGGATTCCATTTAGTATTACTGCAGTATTGTCAATATTTTCTACAATTTGGAATAAATTGTGGTTGCTGTACCATATATTGAACAACGTTAAAAAACTGATGAAATAAGCAATATAATATGTTTTCAAGGTCCAAAAAGCTCCAATTGTTGCACTTTCTGGTTGGGGCAGTTTTAGAACAAGTACAGTCATAGCTATTGCAATTACTGCATCAGCGAATGTTTCAAATCTTGCAGTTTCCATAATATCAATATTGTTTAATTAATTACTTTAAATATATGTTTTTTTAATATAATTAAGTAAGGTGATAAAATGGATATGTTAATAAATGGTAAACATGTTTCAGCTGATGATTTGGCAGAAGTTAAAAATCCATATACTGGGGAAGTTATTGATACGGTTCCTGTTTCTCATTTAAACAATGTGGATTTAGCTATTGATGCTGCAGTTAATGCTAAAGATTCTATTGAAGAAATGTCTGCATTTAAAGTTTCAAATAAATTATATGCAGTTTATGAAAAATTAAAAGATAATAAGGATGAATTAGCTGAATTGCTTACAAAAGAAGTAGGTAAACCTATTAATGAGTCTGTTGTTGAAGTTAACCGTTCAATTGAAACATTAAGACTTTCAGCAGAAGAAGCTAAAAGAATTTATGGTGAAACAGTTCCATTGGATGGTGGAATAAACGGCAAAGGTTTTTTTGCATTTACTCAGAGGGTTCCATTAGGTGTTGTAGCAGCAATAACTCCATTTAATTATCCGCTAAATTTATCAATTCATAAAATAGCTCCTGCTATTGCATGTAAAAATACTGTAATCATCAAACCTCCATTAAATGCACCATTAACAGTTATGAAATTTGCTGAACTTGTAAATGAAGAGTTTCCAGATGGTGTTATTAATACTGTAACCGGATATGGTTCTGAAGTAGGTGATGCATTAGTAACTTCTCCTAAAGTAGATAAAATTTCATTTACTGGAAGTGTAGCTACCGGGCTGCTTATAGCTTCAAGAGCAGGAATGAAAAAAGTTACTTTGGAACTGGGAGGTAATGATCCTCTTCTT
Organism: Methanobrevibacter sp. TLL-48-HuF1; assembly: GCF_023617305.1. Classification (NCBI taxonomy): domain Archaea; kingdom Methanobacteriati; phylum Methanobacteriota; class Methanobacteria; order Methanobacteriales; family Methanobacteriaceae; genus Methanobrevibacter; species Methanobrevibacter sp. TLL-48-HuF1. The sequence continues at coordinate 579,445 of NZ_CP081485.1, read as the reverse complement.
GTTCTAAAAGATGCAGATATTGATAAGGCAGTTAAAGGAGTAATGAACGGTGCTTATTTAAATGCAGGACAGGTGTGTATGGGTGTTAAAAGGATTATTGTTGATGAATCAGTAGCTGATGAATTTACACAAAAGTTAGTTAGTGAAACTAAAAAAATCAAAATGGGCAATCCTATGGATAAAAACACAGTATTGGGAACACTTATTGATGAAGATGCTGCCCGTATGGTTGAAGAAACAGTCAATAATGCAGTTAAAGCAGGTGCCAAAATACTGACTGGCGGAAAAAGAGACGGTGCATTTTATGAAGCTACTGTATTGGATAATGTTACTCCAGATATGGATGTTGTTGTAAATGAAACCTTCGGCCCTGTTGCGCCAATAATTAAAGTAAAATCAGTTGATGAAGCTATTAAAGTAGCTAATGATACAGAATATGGTCTTCAGGCAGGAGTATTTACTGAAAACTTTAGGGATGGTTTAAGGTGTGCAAATGAAATTGAGGCAGGTACAGTTTTTGTAAATAAACAGTCTACATTCAGAACTGATAACATGCCTTTCGGAGGATTTAAAAATAGTGGAACAGGAAAAGAAGGAGTAAAATATGCAGTAGAAGAAATGACTAAGGAAAAATTAATAGGATTAAATTTAAGGTAGCCTATTTTAGAAAGGCTTCTACCAGATTACGTGTTTCATTAAGGGAATCCATAGGAATTCCTTTTGGCATTTCTCCGAGATTTCCTTCAACTTCTTTTAAGATATTTCCGTCCATTCCAAGAAACATTCCTTCACTGGTTGTTTCCATAAATGACTGTGGCGGAAGTAATGACACGCCAACACTGTTTCCTTCTTTTACATTTAAATCATTTGTAACTACAGTTATGGCCCTTTTTCCTAGATTAACATTACATATCATTAAGGAATCTGCATTTGGATGTTTTGTAACACTCATTATTTCTCCAACTTTTATATCGATTCCAATAATTGGATCATTGATGGGACCTAGGGCTAAACGGTCTTTAAGGCCTAAAACAGAGTCTATAAAGAATCTTACTTTAGCTACATTTTCAATTGTTTTTTCCTTATCTTCTTTAGGAGCATTGCTTATAAAAGATTTGTTCCATCCGTCTCCACCTAAACATTCAACAATTTTTTCTCCTTTTTCAATTATTGCTGCAACATCTGGAGAGTTAACCAAATCATCTCCTTCAAGATAAGAGTAACTTAATGATTGGAAATCACTGTTCATGTTTTTTGCTGTTTCAATAGCTAATTTTTTATTCCAGTTTCCTCTAAATGATGCAGTTTGGATAATATTCAAATATTGTTCTCTTGCATGGTTTGCTACTAAAATTCTATAATCTTTACTTGTGTCCCACAATTTATAGTCTCCTTTGTATTCTCTTTAAAATATTTATTTTAATATATTCTTATATTTTTCCTTGTTTTAGGCCTTATTTTGCTTAAAAATTTGTTACATCATAAACTATTTATATTAACAAGTAAATAAATTTAAAATAAGTTAAAGTTATTAATTTACTTTAAGTATAACACGAATTAGATTACATATTGTGGTGTATCAAATGGTGGAAGTTTCAAGTTTAAAAGAATTAGATATTTATACAGTAACAGGACACTATGTCGGAAGAGTGGCTGATGTAATTCTTAATATTAGATTAGGTACAATTTCTAAATTGCAAGTAAGGGCTATTGAACCTGAAAAAAAACAGGTAGGTTTCAGAGACCTTATGAAAAGAAGTTTTCAGGTTGCTCCAGAAGAAGAACATGATGTAAGATCTTTTAAAAATGATTTATTAACTATTGATTTTGATAAAGTTCAAGCTATTGGCGATATAATGTTGATTAATCCAAGAGATATGAAAAAAGTAAGACATGAACCACCAGTGTCTGAGGCTATTTCTCCTAATCAACAATCTCAAATTCCAAAACAAAGTGAGCCTAAAGCACAAACAGAATTTGAAAAATTCTAAGGTTAATTTTTCATCTTTTTTTATTTATTTTTTTTATTTATTCTTGTATTTTTAATTAAATTATTTTTTTTGTTGTGATTTTATGAAAGTGGGAATTATAGGCTGTGGTGCTATTGCTAATATTATAGCTAGTACTATTGTTCCGGAAGATAATAATATAGATATTGAATATTTTTATGATAATGATGTTGAAAGAGCGGAAAACTTGGCATCTTTTGCTAATGGTGTAGCTGTTTTAGATTTAAATGACATGTTGGACAAAGTGGATTTGGTTTTGGAATGTGCTTCTCCGGATTCTGTTAAAGAACATGCTCCAAATGTATTGTCTCATGGTATAGATATGATTATTATGAGTATTGGTGCATTTATGGATAAGGAATTCTACAGTAAAGTAAATGATATTTGTAAAAAGAAAGGTACAAGAATACACCTTCCTTCAGGAGCAGTTGTAGGACTGGACGGTATTAAAGCTGTAGCTGATTTTAATTTGGAAGAAGTTAACCTGGTTACTCGTAAATCTCCTAAATCTTTAGGTAAAGATATTGATGAAGAGGAAGTTTTATTTGAAGGTAAGGCATCAGAAGCAGTAAAAGAGTTTCCACTTAATATTAACGTAGCTGCAACTATAAGTTTGGCCTGTAATCAGGACATTAATGTAAAAATTATTGTAGATCCGAATGTAGACAGAAATGTCCATGAAATTACTGCAAAAGGAGATTTTGGAGAGTTTAAAACAACTACTAAAAATTTCCCATGCAGTGCAAATCCGAAAACCAGTATGCTGGCTGCACTTTCCGCAATTAAATTACTTAAAAGTTTCAATGAATCCATTACTGTAGGATTGTAGGCAATGAAGGAATATGAAGTTTACAGGGATTTGAAAGTTCCTGTAAACTCAAGAATTATCTTAAGACTGGACGGTAGAAGTTTTCACTCATTAGCTAAAAATTTAAACCTTAAAAAACCATATGATGAAGATTTTGCAGAATTGATGGTTAAAGTTTCTAAAGATTTATTTAATGAGTTTGCTCCAGCATTTATTTACACATTTTCAGATGAAATAAGTGTTCTTTTAGATAATATTCCATTTAATGGCAGAATTGAAAAAATAAATTCTGTAATAGCCAGTTTTGCAGCCAGTTCATTTACATACAATTTAAATAAGGAAATTGCCAAGCCTGTTGCATTTGACAGCAGAATTATTCCGATAAATGGTAAGGATATTCCTAAATATTTTAAATGGAGACAGGACGAGGCCTGGAGAAACTGCATAAATGCTTATGGAATTCATATTTTAAAATCAAAATATGGTGATAAAACAGCTAATGAAAAAATAAAAGGATTGAAGTCTTCAGATATTCATGAACTTTTATTTAATGAAGGAATTAATCTGAATGATGTTGATAATTGGAAAAAAAGAGGAATAGCTATTTATAAACAAAATAAAGAAATCGTAGGTTACAATAAAAAGGAAAATAAAAATCAGGTATCTTACCGTAGCTTTTTATTTGAGGATTTTGAAATTCCAATTTTCAGCGAAAACTTTTTTAAGGATATAAATATAATTTAATTGTGATATTATGGGTTTTATTTCAAAATTATTTAATACAGATAGTGATGAATTCAAGGAAGTTAGAGTTGATAGGGAAGTCCTTGAATCTGTAATTTATTATGCTAAAAAAGCGTATCCTAATGAATTTTTAGCTTTTTTTGACGGTAAAATCAAAGATAAAATACTTTATATTACTAGTCTGATTTTTTTACCTGGTGAAACCTGTGATGTTGGAGCTGTTGTCCATACTGAGATGCTGCCGCCTACTTTAAAATACTGGGGATCAGTTCATTCCCATCCAGGACCAAGTGCACATCCTTCCGGTGCAGATTTAAAAACATTTTCTAAAAATGGTTTATTTCACATGATTGTCTGTTTGCCCTATAGCTTGGAAACATTTATGGCATATGACAAGTATGGAGAACCTATGGATTATACTGTAGGGGAATATGCTGATGAAATTGACGGAGACATTAGCGAATTTTTTGATGAAGACGATGTTTTAAAAGATGGTGAAGAGTTAAAACCGGGATTTTTTGATGATGAAGATGATTTTGACTTGGAAGACGAAGATATAGATCAGGATTACAGGGAATACGAGATGAAAACTCAAAACAGTAATCCTACAATAATTTCCAATATAGAATTGCCTCCTCTTTGTGATGGGGATAATATTCAAATTGAATTAGATGAAAACGGAAATATTAAATGTATTTATAAGCTTCCAAAAGATGAATAATTCTCTAATTTTTTATTTATTTTTAAAATCTTAATTCTAGGACAATATTGGATTTTAAATGTATTGTTCTATAAAAATAGCCATATTTGTTTCAGAAATTGAAAAAATATTGTAATTTATGAGTTTAATTCCTATTTGGATTATGTGGAATTTTATTTAATTGATAAACAATGGGGTAACTTTGTTTTTTTCGTAATGTTTTTATAGCTTTTTAATAATACTTTTTAAAAGAATGATTAAATGTGTTTAAATACTATAAAAAGAAAATAAAAATAATATATGTTTTTTTAAGGAAAGATGCAATTAAAATTTAATTAATAATGCTTTTGATAGTATTGGAATTAGTTTTAAATTCTTTAAAACATGATTTAGATAAGATATGATGTACATATCGGAGGTTGAAATATGGTAGATAAAAAAGTAATTATCTTGTCGACTGTAGCTATTATTTTAATGATTATTTTGGTTTTTATTTGTTTCGGAAGTAATTTATCAGTATTTAAACAAGAAACAGATTTGGTTATAACATCTAATTCTACATTGAATAATGGGGATAATTTTACAGTCAAACTGGCGGATAATAATGGAAAAGGAATAGCTAATAAAACTGTTTGTATAAAATTGGTAGATGATGGTGGAAATGTTAATAACTTGAATATTACTACTGATAAAAATGGTGTATCTAGTTTTGGTATAAATGCAAATTCTGGAAATTATGTGGCGAAATGTGTATTTTTAGGAGATGATAATTATGATTCATCGAATATTGTACAAAATATATCTATTATAAATAAGGTAGTTTCATTAAATCAGACGGATAATGTAAATTCTAATTCTTCAGATAATTCTCAAAATAATGGAGTATCAAAATCGGATGATAATTATCAAAGACCTACTACAATGCAAGGGGGTAAAGAACAGTTTACTGCTCATGAATCTGATGTGATGCCAGATGGATGGGATCCCAATAAACATGAATTGTATCGTGTTAATTTGCCTGATGGGAATCATAGAATATATTATGATGATGGATATAAAAGAGTATGTGATAGTCATGGATATGTTTTAAGTTGGGGTTATTAATTTTAAAAATCCATAGCTTCCAACTTATGTTTTTCTATTTTTTTTGTGTTTGTAAAAGTTTACGGGATGTTTTAATTGTATATTTTTTCCACTCCTTCAGCATTTCTGCAATTTCAGAAAGTTCTAAATATATTTCAATTTTATTATTAAATTTCTCCATGTGCATATTAGGTATAATCTTTTTGGTAAAATGCTATATTTTTAAAATCTTAATTCTAGGACAATATTGAATTTTAAGCGTGTCTTTCATTGAAAACATACTTAATAGGATTTATCCCGATACCTATCCCATTTTTTGGAACTAGGGTTCCACTCACGTCTAGTTTGGCTGTCTTCATAATCTTTTGTCGCTTCATTATATGGAGTGTAGCTATTTTCAATTGTTGCTTTCATGGAATCATACTGTGTTTTAGTAAGTTCCTCTTCAGGATAATTTTCATCATCCCATGGTAAATCTCTAGCTAATACTTTTTTTCTTAAATTATATGTGGAGCCACCATGAATATCATATTTTCTGCCATCAATAGTATAAACATAACTCCACGAAAACTTATTATGTTTTTTTATTTCAAATGAAGAAATTTTTTCATTGTTCATTTTATCACTTGTTTTATTTCAAATTAAGCATATTTTTAACTGAAAAACACATTTAAAAATATTTATTATATATTCTCTTACCCATACTATTTAAACACATATTATTCATTCTTTAAAAACATTGTTTGAAAACTATTGAAGCATCACTGAAAAAATCCATTATAATACAATGTTTTTTTGCAATTTCTAAATGGGGGTGACTTTTAATTGTATTTTTATTAAAAAACATGAAATACTTGATTAAAAAAGTAGAAGACAATTTAATGTCTAATTTGAATTATATTATGAATTATTTGGGTAGATTTAAAAAGAAGACCAAGTTTAATTATTTATTTAATGGAAAAATTAAACAAGAAAATAGTTAATAGAATTGTTTAAATTAATAAATGAAACAACTATTAATAAAAGAACTGCAACAGTATTATTAATGACTAAAAAACGAGAAGATTAAATATGCAATGGTATTATGATAGAATAAAAGATAAATCCTCAGAATTAGAAAAATACCCAGGATACCTTCCATCTATTGTGAGGATGGCTATAAATTTGTCTAATTGGTATGATTTTTTGAAAGAAAAAGGATTATATGAAAAAACAATGGATGAAATCTATTCAAAAAGACATATTTCAATAGATGAAGATTTTGAAGACTTCAGACAATGGGTTAAAGATAATCCGGAATATTCAGAATTTATTGATGAAAATAGTACTCCTGAAATTGATGATTATTCAGATATGCGTCCTGTTGGAGGATTAAATGTTGATTATTTTTTAGAGCATGCAGAAGAGATAATAAATGATACTGAGCATTTATCTAATCCTTATGATTTTAGTGCATTGAAATTTGATGATAATGAAATGGTTAGATATTATTATCGTGAATTGGAAAAAACACATAGGGAAATGTGGATGGCATTTGGTAGGGGGAATACTTTTATGAATCCTGGTGAAACAGATGAAGGTAAAGCTTTAGATAGAGTTACTCGGGAATATTGTGAAGCTACAGGACATTGGGATATGTATAATTGGATTGAAATAGACTATGATCATTACATTGAAGAGAATTTTAGGGATTATTAAAATAAAAAAGACATGTAATTTAATATAAATGTGTATTGGAGTATTAGATAAAACTATTAATTTTGATGTTTGATAGAAAATAATAATATGAACAGTCCCGAAGATTACATTTAACAACTTTAATGTAGAGCACTCTTTAATTGAGAAAGTTGGGGGGGATTTTTCAGGATGATTTTTATTATGGTGTTTTTTAAGTGATAATTTAAAGAATAAAAAAATAAAAAACAATATGGTGAAATAATTGTTTTTTATTATAATTCTAATCCAATAGCATCATAGACATTGTCTAAGTCTTGGATTCCTTTTATTACTTCTTTTGGAATTTCTTTATCAAGAGTTAAGATCATAATAGCTCTTCCGCCTTTTTCATCTCTTCCCACTTGCATGATTCCGATGTTTATTCCGTATTCACCTAATGCTGTGCCAATTTTACCGATGCTTCCAGGCACATCTTCATATTTAGCTATGAACATGTGGCCTTCAGGTTTTACATCTACCCAGTAGTCATTTACTTTTAAGATTTTAGGGTCGTGTAAGGTAGTTCCTTCTGCAGAGAATTCATCATCTTCACTTTTTGCAGTTACTTTAATTAAGGAATCATATCCTTTTGAATTTTCAGTTTTGCCTTCAGTTACAATGATTCCTCTGTTTTTAGCTACAATGGAAGCATTTACTGCAGTAACTGGTGAGCTTAAAAATGGATTTACTGCTCCCTGAAGTACAGTTCTGGTTAACATTTCAAGATTGTCGATTTTGGATAATTCTCCGGAGTAAATAACTTCAATTTCTTTAATTTTTCCGTTTACTGCTTGTGAGATGAAACTACCTAATTTTTCACATAATTCTAAGTAAGGAGTTACTTCCTGATAGGTGTTTCTGTCGATACGTGGGAGGTTTAATACATTTTGAGGTGTTCCTCCGTTGATTAAATCGATAATTTCATCAGCTACAATGATTGCAGCATCTCTTTGTGCTTCTTTAGTTGAAGCTGCAATATGTGGAGTTAATACAATATTGTCAAGTTCGAATAATTTGCAGTCTTTAGCTGGAGGTTCTTCTTCATATACATCTAAAGCCGCTCCTCCAATTTTATCATTGGACAATGCTTCATATAATGCATCTTCATCTATGATTCCACCACGTGCACAGTTTGCAATAAATGCTGTGTTTTTCATTATTTCGAACTCTTTTGTAGAGATTAAATGTTTTGTTTCTGGAGTAAGAGGTACGTGAATTGTAATGAAATCAGCTTTTTTAAGGACAGTTTCCAAATCAGTTAATTCCACACCCATTTGAGCAGCTACTTCTTCAGGCAAGTATGGATCGTATGCTACAGCATCCATTTCAAATGCTTTACATCTGTTTACAACCTGTGAACCGATTCTACCCATTCCGATTACACCGAGGGTTTTGTTTCTAAGTTCAACACCCATAAATTTTTTCTTTTCCCATTTGCCTTCTTTTACAGATTTATCTGCAATTGCTGATTTACGGGCAAGACTGAGTAATAATCCCATAGTGTGTTCTGCTACAGTAATTGAAGTTGATTCTGGAGAGTTAACTACCATAATACCTTTTTCAGTAGCGGCATTTAAATCAATATTGTCTACTCCAACACCTGCTCTTGCGATTATTTTAAGATTGTCTGCTTTGTCAATAACTTCTTTAGTAAGTTTTGTCCTACTTCTTACGATAATACCTTCATATTCATGAATTGTATTTGCTAATTCTTCAGGAGTAATTGTAGTATCTACAACGACTTCTGCAGCCTCCTTCAAATTTTCAATACCTTTTTCATTAATTGCATCTGCAACAAGTACTTTCATTATTTCACCATTTTGATTTGATTTTATTTATTGGAAAAATTTATTAAATTTATAAATTAATAAAATAAATACTGATTAAAATTTTATATTTCTTAATATTTAAAATTTTAATTATTTTGCCTATATTTATGAGGTTTTTATTATGGTATCTGTAAATGAGTTTCCAATAGCAACTGCAAATGAAATACCTGGTTTTAAAATTGTTGAAACAAAAGGTTTTGTATATGGTTTAACTGTTAGAAGTAGAGGTGTAGGAGGGCAGGTATCTGCTGGTTTACGCTCTTTAGTAGGTGGGGAAATTAAGGAATATGTTTCTATGATGGAAGATTCCAGAGATGAAGCATTGGAAAGATTAATTGAGCATGCTAAACAATTAGGCGGAAATGCTATTGTAGCAGTGCGTTTTGATTCTAATGATATTTCCAATGTTATGCAGGAGATTCTTGCTTATGGGACTGCTGTTGTAGCTGTAAAAGAAGAATAATTTGGTTGTGATTTTATTTTTCAAGATGATTTTGAATTTAAAAACAAATCAGTTCCCAGAATAATCTTAGGTAATGCTCCTTTTATAGCTGAACCTTATTTTGGCCACAGATCCAGATTGTATGATTTGGATTTGCATAGAAATCCTGATGCAATAGCAGATATTATTGTTGAGTCTTATAATAATGGAGTTAGAGCTATTAATTTAGTTAATGATGATGCATTAATTAAAGGATTTGACATAGCTTTAGATGAAGGCTGTAACATGGATGTTGTAGCTACTGTTGGCAAATCTGATGTGGATTATATGAATCCCAATTATGATGTAGCTAAAGAAGTGGATTGGGAAGATGATATTGAATTATTCAAGAATTATAATTGTCCTTTAATGCTTGTTGATGAGTTTATTGTTGACGGCTATGACTGGAATCTGACTTCAAATATTTTATCTCAGATTAATGATACCTCTGCAGCATCTGGGTTAATAACTGCATTTCCAAATAAAACTACAGATCTGCTTATAAATCATTCAATTTTGGATTTATTTGATTATTATATGATTCCTATAAATAAACTGGCTTATATGATGGATATTCCTTCATTTTTACCAAAAGAAAGACTGGAATTCAAAGCTAAAATTGAAAAATTGGATAAAAAAATAATAGCGACTCGTATTTTGGCAGCAGGGATTTTAAAGCCTGCTGAAGCATTTGATTTTTTAAATACTTTGGATTATGTTGATTTGGTGACTTTTGGTGTAGCTAGTAAAAAAGAAGTTGTGGAAGATGTTACAATATTGAAAAATATTTAATCTTCCTTAAAATCTACTATTTCATAGTTGTCAAATGGAACTAGATTTTTTTGTTTGATTTCAAGGTTTAAACTTTCCAAACCTTGCTCTAATTCTTTAATGTTTTTATTTGAAGGTTTTTTGCCAGTAATTTGCAGGTATTGTCTTGGATTAATTTTACAAAATTCACATTCAAAGTTGCAGCATCTGTCTTTTTCTTCGCAGCCGTAGCCTTCAAGTTCTTCTTTTGTTCCGATTACAATATCTTCAAGAATCTTTGAGACTCTTGAATCTGCTGCAAACATAGCTATTTTTTGAGAATATCCGCAAATTCCAATAGCTTTTTGCCCTCTAAAGTTACAAATCCATTTAATAGGATAATCTTTTATTCCTTCAATTTTTAAGTTTTCTACCATATTATCACAAGTTGTCTTTTCTTTCTCTAATAATTTTCAATAATTCAGAAGGATTTTCAAATTCTTTCAATTCCCAGGATTTAATCACAGGAATGGTTCCAAGTGAATCTTTTATTTTGTCATTATTTATTATAAAAACAGGTTCCGAAGATGTAATCATTGACAAATCTTTTAATGGGATAGCCATTCTTTTTAAAGTTTTTTCACTTCTGTTTTTCTCAACATTAGTTAATAATGATGATTTGTCTTTTGAGCTTTTCATTTTTGCTACAGCATCAAAAGGACTTTTATTTGTAGATAAAATACCGTAACCAAGTTTGGATAAATCATCTGCTCCTTCAACATTACTGTATTCAATATCTTCGCTTATGGTCGGTTTTAATAAATCAATATCCAATGTTACTTTTGTATTTAGTATTTCTTCGAGAATCATAGCTGTTTCTGTATTGGCTCTGACAATTTCATTTTCATATTTATACATTGTTGCTCTTGATACATGAGCCAAATCAGCTAAATCTTTTAATGATAATGAATATTCTTCTCTGTATTGCTTTATAACATTACCGTCAACTTTAACAAAGTATCCTCCTCTGTCTGCAAGGATTTCAGGATATTCATTGTAAAGCAGCATATTTTTCAGAGTTTCAAAGCTTATAGCAGGAACATCATATCTTTCATAGATTACTCCTTCTTCTAAAATACCGTTTCTTGATTTTTCACCAATTATAATGGGGGAAGCAAGGAAGATATTAGCTAATTGTTTCATTTCATGAGCTGTGGCTTCAGTAATACTGTCAATATTTAAAAAAGTTTTTAAAAGTAAAATTAATAAGTTCTTACGAGCTACAAGGTCAAATGATCCTTGGTCGTAAATGTTAGATGTTTTATAACCTTCAGAGGTTAATAAATTATCTATTTCTTGTAACATTTTACTTCGATTTAACATAATTTAATCCCTCTATGTAAATATATGTTTATATTATAGTTGTTTATAATATTAATAATAGGTGATTTTAATTAAATATTTGCATATTGGGATTGATGATACTGACTCTCCAGATGGTATGTGTACTACTTATTTGGCCTGCCATATTATTGATAAATTAAAGGAAGTAGGTATTGAAATTGTTGGTTATCCTCGTTTAATTAGATTAAATCCATTTGCAAGATTCAAAACACGGGGAAACGGCGGCGTTGCTTTTAAAATATTAAATGATGATAAAGTTGATTTAGCTAAGAAAATAGTTTTAGATGAAGTGGAAAAATTAGCTATGTTTGACTGTGATAATACAAATCCCGGTGTTGTATTTTATGATGGTGAAATAACTGAAGAAATGGCTGATTATTCATTTAGGGCTATTTATTCATTTATTACAATTATGGAAGCTGAAGAATTTGGAAATTCTATTGGCTGTGAACTTCATAAATTTAAAAAAGGAAGGGGAATTATCGGATCCATTGCAGCTATTGGACTGCCTTTAGATGATTTTACTTATGAATTATTAGCTTACAGAATACCTGAAAATTATGGTACTAAAAGACACATTGATTATGATTCAGTTTATTTGATGGATAGGGAAACTTATCCTGAAACTTTTGAGAATGTTGATTATGGTGAAGATTATATAGCTATTGAACCTAAAACTCCATGTCCTGTTTTGTATGGTATTAGATCAAATACTGTTGGCGCTCTTAAGAAGGCTAAAGAAATAGTTCAAGTTGAAGAACCTATAGAAAATTACTGTATTTTTAAAACTAATCAGCATACAGATATGCACATTCAAAAAACAGATGATATAAAGAGTATGAAACAATTTGGATGTTATGAAGTAGTGGGAACTGTCAAAAATAAACCGCGTGTTATTGATGGTGGTCATATGTTCTTTTATATCTTTGATGATTCTGGGGAGATTGAATGTGGAGCTTATGAACCAACAAAAAACTTCAGAAAAATTGTATCTGATTTAAGACCTGGGGATGTTATTAAACTCTTTGGGGGGATTGGGGAACAAAATACATTTAACATTGAAAAGTTTCAAGTTGTTAAATTAAATGATATTGAATATAAAAATCCTATTTGTGAATGTGGAAAAAGAATGACTTCTGCTGGAAAAAATAAGGGATTTAAATGTAAAAAATGCGGAAATAAAATTAATGATAATAAAAAAGTTCCTATTAAAATTTTCAGAAAATTAAAAAATTGTCAGTTTTATGAAACACCAGTTTCTGCTAGGCGTCATTTGTCAAAACCTATTTGTAGGATGGATTTATAGAAATTAACTATTATCTATTTTTATTTTTTATTTTTATTAACTCTGATTCTTTATTTCATCGTTCTTATTTTGTGAATTTTATCTTAATTTTTAAGGGTTTTTGTTCCTATTAAAGGAATTTTTGAGCTTGGAATAGTATTAATTTATATAATAGGTTGAATTATGTATTAGTAATAGATATTTTGATATGCTATTTATAAAATAGGTTGGAGTGGGCGCAGATTACTGATAAAAACGAAAAAGTTAAGGGGACAGAACACATATATCGTGATAAGACTGATAAAACTATTTTAAAGAAAGCACCATGGAAAGATTATAAATTACATATTACTGTGCTTTTATTGGTTATTATTTCCGAATTTATAGGGCCCGTTGAATTCAATCTTACAAAAGATATTTGTGTTGTAATTATGCCGTTGTTATATGCAATGGTTCTTGGTTTGGCTTTGTTCTTATTAAAACCAGTTAAATGGATTACTAAAAAACAATCTAAAATTGCAGAAAGTGCAATGCTGTTATTTATAGGACCTTTGCTTGCAAAATTAGCAGTAGCTAGTGGTCAATCATTCCATATTTTACTTGATGTTGGCCCTGCTTTAGTTTTACAGGAGTTTGGTAATTTGGGAACTGTATTTTTAGCACTTCCTGTGGCATTGCTTTTAGGATTTAAAAAAGAAACTATTGGTATGACTAATTCTATTGGTCGTGAAACCAATGTGGCAGTTGTTATTGATAAATTTGGATTTGATTCTGCAGAAACTAGGGGAGTTTTAACAGTATTTATTATTGGAACTGTTATTGGAACGTTATACATCAGTTTTCTGTCATGTTTATGTGTATCAGTTTTACCACTTCATCCATATGCATTTGCAATGGCAACAGGGGTAGGCAGTGCAAGTATGAATGCAGCTGCATTGGCTCCATTGTTAAGTGCTTTCCCGGCAAGTATGAGTACAAATATTCAGGCATTTGCAGGATTCAGTAATTTAATTTCCTTCTGTGTTGGAATTTATTTCTGTATATTTTTAGCTATTCCATTAGCTCAAAAATTATATGCTTGGCTTGAACCTAAAATTGGGAGAGAAACTCCTGTTTCTCATTTAGGGGAGGAAGAATAATGGTTGATGTAATTGACGGTTCAGAAACAGTTTCAACACATGGTATAACTAATTGGATTTTATTATTGGTTATATTTTCAGTTATCACAGTTGTCGGAAATTGGATAGGTTATAAACATCCGATATCTGATTCCCTTGTTGGAATGTTGATTTTATCTATTATAACTTTGGCAGGTTTATTGCTTGAGAGATATTTGCCATTTAATGTCTCTTCAATTATTTACATAAGTCTTATTGGTATTGCAGTTTCCCTACCTATGGTGCCGACTTCTCCATTTGTAGTTAAATATGTGGGACAAGTAGAGTTATTGTCTATTGTAACCGTGTTTTTGGCATATGTAGGTATTGGTATTGGTAAAAACTGGGATCAGTTCAAGGCTATGGGTTGGAGAGGTATGATAGTAACTATTTGTATCATTACTGGAACTTACCTTGGATCTGCATTAATTGCACACATAGTTTTAGTTCTAAGCGGTACACCTTGGTGTTAATTTTTAACACCATTTAAGTTAACTATTTAAGACTATTTTTACAATTTAATTATTAAGGTGTTTTATGTTTTTACAAAATATTTCCAAATTTATTTCAAATTATCGTTATGAACAGGCATCAAAAGAAACCCTTAATGTGGTAAAAGCAGCATTTATTGATTTTTTTGGAGTTACATATAGGGGAGTAAATGAAGAATCTTCTAGAATAGCTTTCAATACGATTAGTGAACTATTTTTTGGAAATATGGAGTTTGAGCTGGAATCTTCTGTTATTGGTATGCCCAATTTTAAAACAAATCTGCTGAATGCAGGTTTTTTAAATGGTATTTCAGCTCATGTTTTGGAATTGGATGATGGTCATAGAGGAGCACAAATTCATTTGGGTGCAGTTATTTTCCCAACTGCCTTGGCTATTAGTGAAGCTTATGATTTGGACGGCAAATCTTTTTTAGAAGCGGTTATTGCAGGTTATGAAGTTGGAATAATGATGGGCCAAATTGTCAATCCCCAACATAGAAACAATGGATTTCATACAACAGGAACTGTTGGAACATTTGTTGCAGGTGCTGTTGCTTCTAAATTGCTTAATCTTGATGAAAACCAAACATTAAATGCTTTAGGTTTGTGTGGAACTCAGGCTGCAGGTCTTTTAGAGTCTGACCATAATGGGAGTATGGGCAAAGTTCTTCATGTTGGAAAAGCTGTTTATAATGGATTAATATCTGCATTTTTGGCTTTAAACGGATTCACTGGTGCCGGAACAATTTTTGATGGGGATGAAGGTTTTTTAAAAACAATGGTTTTGTCAGATAGTGATTTTTCTTTAGATGTTGCTCTAAAAAATATGGGTAAAGTTAGGGTCAGAGACATTTACTTTAAAAAATATCCGTTTTGCAGACATTTGCACTCTTCAATAGATACTGTTTTAAAACTAAAGGCAAGTATAGGTGAAGAGTATGAGCATATTGGAAATGTGATTATCAAAACATATGATGTAGCTGCTAAACATGATAATTATAATCCGAAAAATGTCGAAGAATTAAAACAGAGTTTGCCTTATGCAGTGGCCATTATGCTTGTTTGTGGTGAAATTGATTTGGATGATTTAAATCAGTTAATTGAGTTTGGCCTGCTTGATAGCTATTCAACAGTTGATAAAGTTAACAGTATTAAGAATCTGGCTAGTAAAATAATCATTGTTTCTGATAGTGGATTGGATGAGCTATATCCAAATAAAAGACCATCAAATGTTATTATTAAGTTGGATGAATCTTTCAGAGGGGGAATTTTCCAAAATATTACATTATTGCCAAAAGGTGATTTTGAAAATCCATATCAATTAAAAGATTTAATTGACAAATTCAAAAGTTTGAATCCTGATTTTGATTTAAATAAATTGCTTGTTGTTGATAATATTGAAGATTATTCTATAAAACAACTTATGGAAACATTAAATGAGTAGATACTATGAAAAAAACTGAAGAATTCTTGGAACAGCTTGGAATTAAAAGGGCTTATGACGATTTTGAATCATTTAAACGTTTTAATGATGGAGGACAGTATCGTTTTGAGGTTCCAGGAATACAATCTCCAAAAATAATGGATACTTTACTTAAGGAAGCTTCTAAAAATGAA
Source organism: Methanobrevibacter sp. TLL-48-HuF1 (assembly GCF_023617305.1). NCBI lineage: Archaea > Methanobacteriati > Methanobacteriota > Methanobacteria > Methanobacteriales > Methanobacteriaceae > Methanobrevibacter > Methanobrevibacter sp. TLL-48-HuF1. The sequence goes on along the minus strand of NZ_CP081485.1, from coordinate 563,371 downwards.
ATAACTATTCATCGTATTACTCAAACCAAAGGAATAATGCTGCTTACTGATGAAGAAATTACAGAAATGGTTGACTTGGCTAAAAAATATGAATGTGAACTTTTTTTATCTGTAGGTCCAAGAGCTACCTATGATACCAGTGCAACTGTTCATACTAAGGAAGGAAGCAGGATAGGATATCGATTAAGAGGATATGACAATTTAGTTTATGCAATTGAGGACGTTAAAAGAGCGGCTGATTTGGGAGTTCGTGGAATACTGTTATATGATGAAGGTTTACTTTGGACTTTAAACCAGATGAGAAAAGCAGGTGAACTTCCGAAATCACTTCATTTCAAAATGTCTGCACATACTGGACATGGAAATCCCGCATCTGCAAAATTACTTGAAGAAAACGGTCTTAATTCTTTCAATCCAGTTAGAGATTTGCAAATTCCTATGATTGCAGCTATTCGTAAAGCAGTGTATATGCCTTTAGATTTGCATACTGAAAATCCGAAATCAACTGGCGGATTTATCAGACATTATGAAGTTCCGAAGATTATTAAAGTAGCTTCTCCAGTATATTTAAAAACAGGAGGTTCAGTAGCACAGTCTCATAATTGGAATACTTCTGAAAAAGAAGCAATTGCTCGTATTAAACAGGTTAAACTGGTTAAAAGAATGATTGACCAATATTATAGTGATGCAATATCTTCTCCTAAAGGATCTAATGATTTATCTATTCCTGAGTGATTATATGGATATCATAGAAGATGTTTCAAATGCAATAATTAAAGCCAGTACAAATCTCTCTGAAGATAAATTCAATGCATTAAAAAAAGCCATTTCTGTTGAAGATAATGAAAATGCTTTGTGGGCTTTAAATCAAATTTTAGAAAATTATAAAGTAGCCAGTAAGACCAAATTCCCTTTATGTGATGATACAGGAATTCCTCATGTAATCATTGAAATAGGTGAAAAAAGAGAAATCACCGGAGAGTTAATAGCTCAGATTAATGAGGGAATTGAAAAAGGATTAAATAATTTGCCTGCCCGCCCTATGGCTGTTAAAGGTAATGATGTTGAGCGAATTGAACAATCAAAAGGATTGTATAACAGTCCGGGGCAGATGAAAGCAGCATCCTTTTTGATAAATTCTTTCAGTGATGATTCAACATATAAAAGAAATATTTCTCCGGACACTTTAAACATCCATTTTATACTGGAAGGGGGAGGTCCTGAAATAAGAGCAAAGACATATAGGGTATATCATAAAAGATCAATTGAAAATGTAATTGGTACAGCTATCGGCTGGTTAAGTGAATCACTTAAAATGTTGGGATGCACTCCTTCTGTTCCTGCTGTCGGTATTGGCCGTACACATTATGAGGCATCATCCTTACTGTTAAAATCAATTGTTTATGGAAATTTAGATTCCCAAAGCGATTTGGAAAATTATGTAACTCAGAAATTAAACGAAACAAATATCGGACCATTGGGTTTTGGTGGAAAAACCACAGTTTTAGGTTCATTTGTTAATGTAGGTAATCAAAGGGCAAGCGGTGTTAGAATTGTTTCAGTCAGACCTTCCTGTTTTGTAGAACCGAGAGTTGCAACATTACATTTATAATGGATTATAATTATATTTTAATTATTAAATTGAGGAAATTAAAACAATGTCGGAAAATAATTTTAAAATTAACGAGCATTCACTAAGAACAGCTATTTCTAAAGTGGAACCTGATAAAATTGTTACTAGGGGATACAATCAAAGAGATTTAATTGAAAAAATTAGATATAGTGATATGGTTTTTCTTCTTCTGAAAGGGAGATTGCCTTCAATAAAAGAGGGAAAATTATTTAATCATGTTTTAGTTTCTTTTTGTGATCATGGAGCCACTCCTCCAAGTACACAAACAGCAAGACTTGTTGCCTCTTCAGGTTCTCCGTTAAATGCTGCTGTAGCTGGTGCACTATTGTCATTTGGACATAAACATGCAGGAGCTATTGAAAAAACCATGGAATTGTACCAGTCCAAGATTGACTCTTTAATGTTAACTGGAGATGCAGATATTGACAATAAACAGATAGCTAGTTTGGCTATTGATTTATACAATGAATATATTGTCTCTAAAAATACTAAAATTCCTGGTTTTGGACACAGATATCATAATGCTGATCCAAGAGCAGATAAATTAATGGAACTTGTTATAAAAGAAGGATGTGTTGGTCCCCATACTAAATTGGCATTGGCCATTGAAGATTTGCTTTATCAAAAGAAAAACATTCGTTTAAATGTTGACGGGGCAAATGCAGCAATTTTGTCTGATTTAGGTTTTGACCCAAAATTAGGATTGGGGGTCTTTATTATTGGCCGTGTTCCGGGCATTATTGCTCATATTTATGAAGAAACTATTGATGAAGATGAATTTAGACGTTTTTGTGACATTGACGACATTGTTTATGATGGTCCTGGAAGGTAGATAATATGGATTTTGATGATGTAATTAATAAAAGGTATAGTGTAAGAGGATATTTGGACAAGGAAGTTGAAGATGAAAAACTTGAATATGTATTGAAAGCAGCTACAATAGCTCCAACAGGAGTGAATAACCAGCCTTTTAAAGTGTTTGTAGTTGACACTAAAAAAAATAAAGAATCTTTATCTGAAATTTATGGGGCTAAATGGTTTGTGGAAGCTCCTTATGTATTATGTGTTGTAGCTAATGTTGATGAAGCATGGACAAGACCTTGGGACGGAAAGAACATAGCTGATATTGATGCAACTATTGTAATGGACCATATTATTTTGGCAGCTACTAATGTTGGACTTGGAACATGTTACATTGCAGCATTTAATGCTGATAAAGCCAGACAATTTTTAAATTTAAATGATAATGAAGTTCCTGTATTGTTTACTCCTTTGGGATATGGAAATGCAGAACCAAGAGACACTCCAAGAAAAGAAATTGATGAATTTGTTGAATATATTTAGATTATAATGAAATTGTTTATATTAAAAGCAGATAATTCCAAGGAAATGAATAATATTTCTGAGGAATTGGCTCAAGAGAAATTTAAAATTACTCAGCAGGAAAATCATTATATTTTAATGAAAAAGAAAAGGTATGGAAATTATGCAGCACATATGTTCTTTTTATTCATTGGATTATTCCTGTTTATGCCTATGCTTATAGCTAATGTTGTATATCTGGCATATTCTTTACTTTGGACAAGTCCGAATGTTTTAATAACAACCGAAACTAAAGCCGAATCTGGAGATGCTTTGGAATTTAATACTATTGATGAAGTATTGGAAAAAGCTAATGCCATGTTTTAATATTAACTTATAATTTTTTCTACTTCATAATCTTCTATTTTTCTTATTATTACTGGTTCATAAGTGGCTGAAGTATCATATTCTGATTCTTCACCTATTTTAGCATCAATAAACACCTGATCAACATTAGGTTCTGACAATAATATCAGCAAATCTGATATGAAATTATCATATTCCTTTTGGGTATTTTCATCTTCAAATTTAAACTGAGGTATTTCATTAGTCCAGATGTCTTCTCCTGGACTGAATTTTCTGTCACTAATTTTTCCGTTTTCTGTTTTTGCATCTAGGATCAATGTAAAATGTTTGTTGTTAATAGTCCATACGCTTCTGTCCATTTTCATCACCTTTATCTACTATTATATTTTATTATAATATAAATATTATAAAGTTTAAAAGAAATAATCATGATTAAAGTTAAGAATATTAAATTATTGGGAATTCTGTTAGCTGTTCTGGTAATATTTTTAGGAGTTCGTCCTTTATTTACTCAGACAATAACTAATGACAGTATAGCTAGTGCGATTATTTTAGTTTTAATTGGAATTGCTTATATTGTTATTGTTGCTAAACCGCAATGGGCTAAGGCAGTTTTCTTTTTTGAAGGAATTATTATTGGAATAAGTGGTTATACTTTACTTGCTACTCCGTATAACTATTTGTTGGGTATTATTGGCCTTGCTATTGTTGTAATTGCTGTATTGGCATATCTGCAAAAATTACCTATGAGTATTTTAAAATATTTTTATAGGTAACTCCTCTTTTTTTTTAACATTTCACATGTTCATGGCACCGTTATTGGACTGTATAAAATTTTACTTTTAAAATTAAACATTGCTCAATATATACTATATTTATTTAAAAATTTCTGAACAAATTGTAATTTTCAATATCTTTATGTTGTTTATTGTCTTAATTTTTCGATTATTCTTTTATTTTTCCTTAAATCAATGAATTAGGTCATGTTAAATATAAATCGTAAAAGATATATATGCTTCCCAATAAAGATTAATATACCATGGTGATTAATTATGGCAGAGATATCAGAAGCTATCGCAATGATAAAAAAAGCTGAATCTGATGCTGAACAACTTATTCTTGATTCAGAGTCCAAATCTGTGGACATGATAAATGAATCAAAAATAAATGCTGAAAATATTATAAATGAGGCAAAAAAAGCAGCAGAAGAAGAAGCTAAAAATACTGTTTTTGATGCAGAAGACAAAGCTAAAAAAGAAGCACAATCTATTGCTAAAGATGGAGAAGCTAATGTAGCTTCCTTAAAAGAAAAAGCTATGGCAAATGTAGATGATGCTGCTTCTATTATTGTCAAAAATGTTTTATAGTGTGAGATTAATGTTCAAGACAGCTAGAATGCGTAAAATTAGAATCGTTACTCTTGATGAGTACATATCCCCTACTGTTAGTGCACTCCACGAACAGGGATTAGTACAAATCAACGAGATTTCTGATAGTATTCAGCAAGATCCTGAATTAGCGGAGTTAGTAACTCCTTCAAAAGCATCTGCTTTCACTGGTAAGTTATCTTCACTTTTAATGAAAACAAGTGCTATTTCTGAACTATTAGGAAATTCTTTATCCGAAGGCCATGGGATCAAAGACACAATAAAGTCTTTTATTAGTCCAGAAATGCCTATTCAAAAAGAAGTTGGGGATTTAGATACTGAAGCTTTAATCAATAAAGCAGAAGACCTTTTGGCTCAAGTTGAAAGTGAAACAAAAGTTATTGAAGGTAAATTTTCCGCACTCGACTCTGAAACAAGTGTATTGACTTCTAATAAAAGTTTAGCTAAGCGTTTATATAATTTAGACATGGACTTGGCTCTTTTAAAAGATTCTAAGTACACTTCCATAACTGTTGGTAGGATTAATGCTGAGTCTGCTTCAGAAATTGAAAGTAACTTAAGTAAATTGACTGATGAATTAGATGTTTTTATAGTCCCTAATGATGATAAAGAAACTGCAAATATTATCGTAGTGACTTTAAAAGAATTCGGCGAAGATGTTTATTCAACACTTCGTAAATTTGACTTTGAGAGAGTTGAAGTTTCCAATATTGAAGGAACTCCACAGCAAATTATCTCAAGTGCTGATTCTAGATTGGTAACAATAGAATCCGAACGTAATTCAGCTAAAAGTGATTTAAGAGCTATTGCTGAAAGATGGGATGACGATATTTTATCTCTTAAAGAAGAATTAGAAAATGAAAAAGAAAAGAATGAAATACTTGCTGCTTTTGTTCAAACAAAAGATACCTATATGTTAGAAGCATGGGTACCTGTTAAAGATACTGATAAAGTTGAGCAATTAGTAGAAAAAAGTTCTGATGGACATTGTACCTTTGAATTAATTGATGTTGAAGGTACTGATGATGAAGATGTACCTATTTTACAAACTAATAAAGGTTATGTAAAACCTTATGAGGTTCTTGTGGATATGTATTCTCCAGTACGATATAATGCTATAGATCCAACATTCTTTGTAGCAGTTGTGTTCCCGTTCTTATTCGGATACTGTTTAACTGATGCATTTTATGGTGCTATTGTAGCTATCATAGGTGTTGTTTTAGTAAGGGGTATGGGTAAACTCAATGATACAATGAAATCATTCGGTTATATTCTTACGGCATGTGGTATTTGGGCAATTATATTGGGTCTTCTCACTAATGGTTTGTTAGGAGATTTCACAGAAAGAATGTTGAATTATAAGTTGCCTACTGTTGTGCCTGCTGTTGAAGCTTTTGTACATCCAGATACTATTTTAATAATAGCAATAGCTATTGGTATAATTTATACTAATATTGGTTTTGTTATTGGAGCTATCAATAATTTCAGATACGGAGAAATAAAAGAAGCTATTGGATCTCAGCTTTGCTGGTTTGTTTTAGAAGCCGGTATTATATTTTTAGTATTAGGATTTATGATGCCTGCAATAGGTATGATCGGATACGGAATTGGAGCAGTTTTAATAATTGCATGTCTTGCTATGTTAATATATGCTAATGGAGCTTATGGAGTTATGGATGTTTTCGGATTTATGGGAGATGTCTTGTCTTATGCTCGTCTTTTAGCATTATGTTTAGCTACAGGAGGTATTGCTATGACTGTAAATATTTTAACTAACTTATGTAATGATATGATTCCAGTTATTGGTATTGTTCTTGCAATTTTCATATTTATATTCGGACATATTGCAAACTTCTTGTTCCAAATTTTAGGTGCATTTATTAACTCTTTACGTCTTCATTACGTGGAGTTCTTTTCACAGTTCTATATGGAAGGTAAAAACAAGTTCCAAGCTTTCAAAGCAAACAGAACTTTTACAAAACTTAAAAATTAAAATTTTTTATTTAAATATATCAAAATTAATTATTATTCAAAGGTGAATTAAATATGGTGGATATTGCTTTAGGTACTGCTTTAGCAGCTATTGGTGCTGGAGTAGCAATTGGTTTCGCCGGATTAGGTTCCGGTTTAGGGCAAGGTATGGCAGCAGCTGGATCTGTAGGTGCAGTTGCAGAAGATAACGACATGTTTGCTAGAGGTATTATTTTCTCTGCATTGCCAGAGACTCAGGCTATTTATGGATTCTTGATTGCAATCTTATTATTAGTATTCTCTGGATTATTAGGTGGTGGAGAAGGTTTATCTACTGAAGCAGGTGTTGTAGCTATCGGTGTAGGTGCAGCTATTGGTTTCGCAGGTTTAGGTTCCGGTATGGGACAAGGTATCGCAGCATCCTCATCTGTAGGTGCTATTGTTGAAGATAATGACATGTTTGCTAGAGGTATTATTTTCTCTGCATTGCCAGAGACTCAGGCTATTTATGGATTCTTGATTGCAATCTTACTTATGGTATTCGGTGGAATATTAGGTTAAGGAGGCAATCTGTATGAGCTCAGGCACAAATAAAATTGTTGAAAGCATTAAGTCTGAAGCCCAGGAGAAAGCTGATAAAATTATTCAAGATGCACAAGCAGAAATAGCAACTATTAATAGTGATGCTGAAAAAACTGCTGAAGCAGAAAAGAATAAAATTTTAGATAATGGTAAAAAACAATCTGATATGAAATATCAGCAAATTATTTCCGAAGCTAAGATGAATGCTCGTAGAGCAGAATTAGGAGCTAAAGAAGAAGTCATTGAAGCAGCTTTTGCTAAAGCTACTGAAGATTTAAAAGCTAAAGCTTCTAGTGATGATGCAGAATATTCAGAATCCTTAATAAAAATGATTGAAGAAGCTACTGAAGAACTTGGTGGTGGAGATTTAATCGTTCAAGTTAAAGAATCTGATGTTGCGAAAGTTGAAGGTCATTTGAAAAAATTATCTGCAGACCTTGCAACTAAAACTGGTGTAAGCACAACCTTAGTATTAGGTGAACCTATTGATGCTATTGGTGGAGCTATACTCAAAACTAGAAATGGTGACATTGAAGTAAATAACACTATCGAATCTAGACTAGATAGATTTAAAGGATTATTACGTAGTGAAGTTGCTAATGTTTTATTTAAAAATTAGGAGGATAAATTATGGCTGATGAAATTGCAACACTTATTAGTTCAGCAGGTCTTACAAATGAAACTTTCTTAGTTTTATGTGTAATTGCTGTTATCGTTATAGGTGCAATAGTCGTAATCATTACATCTAGACCAATTTTGGATATTTATCCATATCTTACTCCTAGTGCAAGCGTACGTGCAAGAAAAGGAAGATTATTTGATGAAAAACAATTATCTGAAATTGTTGAAACAAACAATGTTCACGAATTTGAAAATTATCTTAAAGGTGTTCCTGATTATGCTGACGTATTAGAAGAATATCCTGTTGATAAAGCATTAGATATTCAATGTGCTGATACTTATGAATTTGTAGCAAGAATTGCTCCAAAGGAAATTAGAAGTTCTTTTGTTGTAATGTCTAAAAAAACTGATATTAATAACATTAAAAGTCTTTTAACTGCTAAAGAAGTTGGCCTTACTGAAGAAGAAACTGAAGATTTATTAATTCCACGTGGAGTTTTATATGAAGATTTACGTTCTTTAATTGATGCTGACGGAGTAACTGATGTAGTTACAAGTTTAGACGGCACAGAATATGCTGCTGTATTAGAAGATGCTCTTCCAAAATACGAAAATAGTGGTATGGTTCTTGCATTAGAATCTGCTTTAGATAAATATTATTTAGAAAGTTTATTACGTTCTTCCAATGTTCCTGCTGATGAAAATAAACAAATTTTATTCTCATATGTTGGAACTCAAGTAGATATAGCTAATCTTAAATTGATTATAAGGGCAAAAAAAGACAATTTGTCTTATGATGATATTGCTCCTTATATATTAGAAGACGGTTACCAATTACGTGAATGGAAACTTAAAGATTTAATGGAATCTCCTGATGTTACAAATCTAATATCTGGTTTAGAAGGCACAAAATACTCTGATGTATTAACTGATGCTATGGCTAAATATAATGAAAATGCTTCCATTGCAGTATTTGAAAAAGCTTTAGATGCTTACTTGTCAAAAAGTGCAAAATCTTTATCTATGAAAAAACCATTAGGAATTGGTCCAATTATTGGTTATGTAAGTCAAAAAGAAACTGAAATTAAAAATTTAAAAATTATTGCAAGAGCAAAAAGAGAGGCTGGATTCCCTAACTCTAAAATTATGGAGATGTTAATATGAGTTCTGTAGCAATTATTGGAGATATTGATGTTGTATCAGGTTTTAGACTTGGTGGAGTTAAAAGAGCAGAAGTAGCTAATTCTGCTGAAGAAGCTGTCGCAGCTTTTGATAAAATTTTAGATGAAGAAATTTCAATTATAATTATTACTCAAGTATTAGCTAACGAAATTAGAAATCATATTAATAGGAAAATTGGTTCTAGTGTATTACCAATGATAATTGAGATACCTGATAAAGACGGGTCCTCTGAAGGATCATCTGATCAAATGGCAGATCTCATCAAAAGAGTTATTGGGGTAGAGATGGTTAAATGATTATCGAAGGAAAAATTATTAAAATTGCTGGGCCTGTTATTATCGCGGATGGTATGAGAGGAGCTCAGATGTATGAAATGGTTAGAGTAGGTGAACAAAAGCTCATTGGGGAAATTATTGAGCTTGAAGGTGACACCGCTACCATTCAAGTATATGAAGAAACAGCTGGTATTCAACCAGGTGAAGTAGTTGAAAGTACTGGAGGGCCATTGTCTGTAGAACTTGGTCCTGGTGTAATGGGTTCCATTTTTGATGGTATTCAAAGGCCTTTAGAACTCATCAGAGAAGAATCTGGTGACTTCATTGCTAGGGGAGTAGATGCAGAATCTATCAGTAAAGAGAAAAAATGGACATTCAAACCAGTAGCTAAAGTTGGAGACAAAGTTAAAGGTGGAGATGTTCTTGGTGAAGTACAAGAAACTTCTGCAGTTTTACAAAAAATCTTAGTTCCTCCAATGATTGAAGGTGAATTAACAAGCATTGCTTCTGAAGGTGAATACACAGTATTAGAAGACATTGCTGAAGTTGCAACTGATAAAGGTGATGAAAAAATCCAAATGCTTCAAAAATGGCCTGTAAGGAAAGGACGTCCATATGTAGATAAATTGGACCCTGATGTACCTCTTGTAACTGGTCAAAGAGCACAAGATACTTTCTTTTCAGTAGCTAAAGGTGGAGCAGCAGCTATTCCAGGTCCTTTCGGATCAGGTAAAACTGTTACCCAACAGCAATTAGCTAAATGGGCAGATGCAGATATTGTTATATATATTGGATGTGGAGAACGTGGTAACGAAATGACTGAAGTACTTACTGAATTCCCATACCTTGATGACCCTAAAACTGGAAACCCATTAATGGACAGAACTGTTCTTATTGCAAACACTTCAAACATGCCGGTAGCAGCTCGTGAAGCATGTGTATACACAGGTATTACTATTGCGGAATATTACCGTGACCAAGGTTACGATGTAGCACTTATGGCTGATTCAACCTCAAGATGGGCTGAAGCTATGAGGGAGATTTCCGGAAGACTTGAAGAAATGCCTGGGGAAGAAGGTTACCCTGCATACTTAGCATCCAGACTTGCTCAATTCTATGAAAGAGCAGGAAGAGTAAACACTATTGGTACTACTTCTGATGTAGCTTCCATTACTGTTGTTGGTGCTGTATCACCTCCTGGTGGGGACTTATCTGAACCTGTTACTCAGAACACTTTACGTATCTGTAAAGTATTTTGGGCTTTAGATGCATCTCTTGCAGATAAACGTCACTTCCCTTCAATTGACTGGTTACAAAGTTATTCCTTATATGTAGACAGTATTGAAGGCTGGTGGGCTGAAAATGTAGCTGCTGATTGGAGAGAAACTCGTGATCAAGCTATGATTTTATTACAAAAAGAATCAGAACTTCAAGAAATTGTACAATTAGTTGGTCCTGATGCATTACCTGAAGCTGACCAAGCTACTTTAGAAACTACTCGTATGTTAAGAGAAGATTTCTTACAACAAAATGCATTTGATGACATTGATACATATTGTCCACCTGTCAAACAATACAATATGTTAAAAACTATTTTATTATTCCATAAAGAAGCTCTTGCAGCTGTTGGCAGGGGAGTTCCTATTCAAAACATAGTAGCATTACCTGTTAAAGAAGAAATTGGTAAAATGAAATACATTCCACAAGACGAATTTGCAGCTAAATGTGAAGAAATTCAAGCAGCTATTACTAAACAATGCAGTGAGGCTTAAATATGAACACAAATATTAAAACAAGAGAATATACTACAATCTCCGAAGTCTCCGGTCCTTTAATGGTTGTTGAAGGTGTAGAAGGCGTAGGTTACAACGAAATTGTAGATATCGAAACACCTAATGGTGAAAAAAGAAGTGGACAAGTTCTTGAAGTAACTGACGATGTTGCAGTTATTCAAGTGTTCGAAGGAACAACTGACTTAAACACTAAAAATACTAAAGCTAGATTCACCGGTCAAACTGCTAAAATTGGTGTATCTAGAGATATGATGGGTCGTATGTTCAATGGTATCGGTAAACCTATTGACGGCGGACCAGAAATAATTCCTGATGAAGAATTAGATATTAATGGAAGTCCAATGAACCCAGCTTCTCGTGAATTCCCTGAAGAATTTATTCAAACTGGTATCTCTACCATTGACGGTATGAACACTTTAGTAAGAGGTCAAAAACTTCCTATTTTCTCAGGTTCTGGTTTACCTCACAACGAATTAGCAGCTCAAATCGCAAGACAAGCTAAAGTGCTTGGGGACGATGCAGAGTTTGCAGTAATATTCGCTGCTATGGGTATTACTCACGAAGAAGCTAATTTCTTTATGAGAGATTTCGAACGTACCGGAGCTCTTGAAAAAGTAACTGTATTCATGAACTTAGCTGATGACCCAGCTATTGAAAGAATCTTAACTCCTAAAATGGCTTTAACTACTGCAGAATATTTCGCATTTACTTTAGGTATGCAAGTATTGGTAATTTTAACTGATATGACCAACTACTGTGAAGCATTAAGGGAAATTTCCGCAGCTAGGGATGAAGTACCTGGAAGAAGAGGATATCCTGGATACATGTATACTGATTTAGCTAACATATATGAAAGAGCAGGACGTATTGATGGTAAAGAAGGTTCTATTACTCAAATGCCTATCTTAGTTATGCCTCAAGATGATATTACTCACCCAATTCCAGATTTAACTGGTTATATTACTGAAGGACAAATTGTATTAAGCAGAGAACTCAACAGGAAAGGTATTTATCCTCCTGTAGATGTACTTCCATCACTTTCTCGTTTGATGAGTGGTGGTATCGGTGGAGACAAAACTCGTGATGATCACAGTGGTGTATCTGACCAACTTTACTCTGCATATGCAGGCGGTCGTGAATTAAGAGACTTAGTTGCTGTTGTAGGGGAAGAAGCTCTTACCGAAAGGGATCAAAAATTCTTAGAATTTGCTGAAGAATTCGAAGGTAAATTCATTACTCAAAGTAAAGACGAAGATAGGTCTATCATTGAAACCTTAGATCTTGGTTGGGACTTACTTAAAATCTTACCTAAATCTGAACTTAAACGTGTTAAAGAAGAATTTATTGAACAATACCTTCCAAAAGAATAAGCTCATTCATATAACGGGTGATTAAATGGCACAAGATATTATAGATGGAATAAATCCAACAAGGATGGAATTATTATCTCTTAAAAATAGAACTAAACTCGCTGTTAAAGGGCATGGTTTACTCAAAGAGAAAAGGGATGCTTTAATCAAAGAGTTTTTTGATATTTTGGATCGTGTCAAAGGTGTTCGTGAAGCTGCTGAAAAAAGCTTAAAAGAAGCTAATGAAGCTTTACTTGAAGCTCAAATAGCTATGGGTGACTTAGCTGTTAGAAAAGCATCTTTATCAGTTAAAGATTCTATTGATGTAGATATTAAATCTAGAAGTGTTATGGGTGTATCAGTTCCTATAACTAATGTTAAAATGGAAGAAAGGTCCATTATTGACAGAGGTTACAGCTTTGCTGATACTACTATACAATTAGATGAAGCTGCTAAAAAATTTGAGGAATCTGTTAAATTCTTAATTGAACTTGGTGAAGTAGAAAAAACCATTTTCTTACTTGCTGAAGAGATTGAGGCTACTAAACGTAGAGTAAATGCTTTAGAGCATATTATGATTCCAAGATTCGAAAACACTGAAAAATATATTGATATGAGACTCCAGGAAATGGAAAGGGAAAACTTCGTTAGATTGAAAATGATTAGGTCTACTATCGAGAAGAAAGATAATGGAGCTAAAGAAGCAGCTGCTGAAGAGGTAGCTACTGAAGTAGAAGCTTAAGTTTTACTTAACTTCTTCATTTTCTATCTATTTTTTATTTATTTCAATTTTTAAAGTTTATTAATTTATTATTTATTAAAACAGGTTATTTTTATCAGTTATTGTAAAAATTTTTATTTACTGGAAAATTCTAGAAAGAGGTGTATTTATGCAACGTAACCCTGTAGACCAATTTTTAAAGGACCCTGACAATAAAGCGAAATTATTTATTTGGTTAACTAGATCTATGATAATAGTAACGTTTATGATAACTATAGGTACAATTATATTTATTTTATACTTATTGGGAGTTATTAGCTAGCTTATTTACAGTTTGGCTAGATGATTCTACTTTTTCATATAACTTATCAAAATCTTTATCTTTATCTATTATTGTAAGTAACGGCTCATCTTTTTGTGTAATTGATCCGAGATGGGGCATATCATAAAGGTTGTTTAAATCTATTTTTTCATACTTTACTGTTTTGGGGGAGTATATTATTTTTTTATAGCTGTAATATTTCGCTTTGTCAATAGCTATTATTTCATTTTGGCAGGCTTTGATATGTGCTTCAAGCATATTGATTCCTAAAGCTTGCTGGACACATTCAAATGTTCCCTGAATTCTGGGATTTATTTCAATTACATATAATCCGTTTTTATTTAAAATAAAATCTACACCATTTGATCCGATTAATTCAAATTTTCGGATTAGTTTTTCAGAAGTATCTACCATTTCTCTGTTTATTGCATCAGTATTTTTTACAGGTGCCAATATTGATTTTTCAGTTAATGGAAGAATATTTCCAACATATTTGAACTGACTGTTTTTTTCAAAATCATGCTGTGTTAGCAATCTTGAATTTATAATGTTTTTAGCTTCGTTTTTACTGGCCAATACAGATGAACTTAAATTTATTCCTTCAATATATTCCTGAACAATCAGTTTTTCATTGATGTTTAATTGAAGTTGTGATGGATTATTTAATAAGTTTGTATTATATCCTCCAGATCCTTTAAGAGGTTTTACAATATATTGTACTTTAGGATTATTTTTTTGAATTTCAATAGCTTCATCTACATCATTTACATAAAAAGTTTCAGGGGTTAAAAATTCATTTTTAATTTCTTTATAGAATTTGTACTTATCTTCAACTTTGCAGATGTCTTTATTTCCTAAAATCTTTTTTTGATGTTTTTTTTCAAAATCATTTGGTGAAATTCCGGAAATTGGAATGATATAGTCTACTTCGTCAAGATAATCTTTAGAAACATTTAAAATATTTTCACTGTTAAATTGATCTTCAAAAACACCGCAATCCGAATTTTTACTTTCATCCAATATTATTTTTTGGTTTTTTATTAATGGAACATCTGATGTTGAGAAATAGCTGGTTGAATAAATAGTATAATTTAATTTTAATCCACTTTCAATCATACTACGAGTATTTATTCCGATAAGAAGTAATTTTTCCATAGAATATCAGGTAAAAAAAGTTTTTTAAAAATAGTCCCGAGCGGAGTCGAACCGCCGTCTCCGGGTCCAAAGCCTAGAAGGATTACCACTACCCTACGGGACTATACATTTGTTCGTACTAGTAGTACAACATTCTATATTTATTTGATAAGTAGTATATAAATATATCGATTTATTCTAAATTTTTATAAAATAAACATTTTTCATGCCAACAACAGTCTTCACATACATCCTTGACACTATTTTTGCTGTTAAAAATATGTTTAGTTTCATTAAATAACTTTAATGCATCATATTCTTTGCTATTATCTATTTTTGATAGGATTTCATTATCCATCTTTATGATTTCTGCATTCTGTTTTTCATTTCCGCAAAGATTATTTTTTAAATTTGGACAGCATCTGCAGATATCATCAGCTTTATTTGTAATAGAAACAGTTGTATTTTCAGATTTTCTTAGGTTGTTGATATAACTCATATTCTTAACAAATTTATCATCATATCCATAACCCTGAAATCCCTGAAGACATAATAAGTGATGTCCTCTTAGTGTAAGTTTCATAATATCAATAAATAAAAAAAGAAAAGGTTAAAAAACCTTATTTATTCTTTTGGTAAAAATACTTTAGATACAGATGCTGCACTTAATATTTTTACAATATCTCCAGCAATAAATGGAACAAGTCCCATAATTAACAATTCAGAAATTGAGAGCATTGCACCTTGAGTCATATAAGCCCATAGAGCTAATCCAGCAAGTCCTGGAATGTAAATTATTGCGAAGTTAGCTATTCCAATAACTGTTGCCATTTTAGTGAAGTTACGTGCATCTGCATATTTGTCAGTTATAGCACCAATAAAGTAAGATGCAAGAATAAATCCTATAAAGTATCCGCAATTGGATCCAAGAAGTACATCTATTCCACCACTCATATTAGCAAACCATGGTACACAAGCTACACCAAGAACAATGTATAAAACTTGGCTTAAACATCCATATCTTTTACCAAGTATTAATCCAGAGCATAACACTGCAAATGTTTGTGCAGTTATTGGTACTGGAGTCCATGGGAGTGGAATAATAATTTGAGCCATTAAACCTGTAAAACAAGCCATTAAAAATGACATTAATATTTTAGCAAGAGTACTAGATTCACGTATTCCCTGGAATATGCTTTTTCTAGCAGTATAATAATTATTCATATTCATAGTATTTTCTCCCTGATTTTTAAATCATAATACTTTAATATATTTATCATTTTTACTATTTAATCTTTTGTACAATTATTTATATAAAAAATAGCTAATTAGTTATTGATATGTTGATTGTAAATTTGGGTTGTAGATAAATTGCTGTGTCCAAGTATTTCCTGGATTATTTTGATATTTACTCCTTGTTCAAGTAAATGTGTTGCATAGGAATGACGTAAAATGTGTGGGGTTATTTTCTTTTTGATTCCGCTTTCATTTCCATATTTTTTTATCATTAGCTGAACATATCTTGGAGTTAACTGATTTCCACTTTTATTAACTACTAAATACTTGCTTTTTTGAGTTCTTTTTTTTAAATATTTTTGTATTAACTGGTTGGATGATTTATCAAGTAAAATAACGCGGCTATTGTTTCTACTTACAATGGATAATTGTTTTTCTTCAAAATTCACATCATCTATAGTTAGGTTTATAAGTTCAGAAACACGCAGTCCGGAAGAATATAATAATGTTACTATTAATTTATCGCGTATTTTAGTAATGACACGAAAATCAGAATCCGAATTTTCATCCCATGTAATGCTGTCTAATAGTTGTTTTACTTCTTTTTGCGTTAAAAAATTTGGTGAAGGTTTAGTTCTTTTTGGAATTGCAATTGAATCTAAAAAATGGATATTGTTAAATTCAAGGAATTTTTTAATAACTACTGTAACTAAGTATATGTAATTTTGACTAACATTTTTCACTTGTTTTAAATGGATTATATAACCGTTAAAGAATTTTATGAATTCTTTTTCATTATAAATAGCTATTTGATTTTTTAAGTAAGTGGTAAACTTATGTATTATTGATGAATAGGTTTTAATAGTGTTTTGTGAATAATTATTGTCTTTTAAAGAAGTTATATAATTTTCTTTTATTTTATTAAAATTATAAACATCGAGAATATTGATTTTATTCCCGTTTTTGTCTATAATTTCATTTTTAAAATCATATGTTTCCATTAGGACACCTTATTAATCCATAGTTATTATTTTTAAGTCACCTGGTTTTTTAACTATGTTCATGGATTTAAATGCAACTAATCTTTTTATTCCTTTTAATGAAGCAACATCAACAAGTCTTTGACTTATAATTCCATCAAAAATAACAGTATCAGCAGTATTTTCTATATTTTTAATTTCTTCATAAATGTTTTCGACTTCTACTTCCTGTGTCATGTTTAAAGCTTCATCTAAGATAGCTCCACAGCCACTACCTTCAAATTCTTTTAACATATCTTTCATTAATTTTGTTTCATCATCTTCAACTGGAATTTCTTCAATTTCCACTTCTTTAACTTTAGGTTCGTATTGTTGTTTATTATTTGAATGTTTATTATTGTGTTTGTTGTTATGTTTTTTAGAAGTGGTTTTGTTGTTAGATTCACTTAATATATTGTGATTAGCTAAAAATTGTGCTGTAGGAACTTTATCTCTTAGAGCGATTAATACTTCGTCTTTTTCAAGGTCTTCAACTTCTTTACCTTTAGGAGCACGAGTAATATAATCAACATCTCCTATTTGTAAAAGCTCTTTTAAAATAAGTTCTCCGCCACGATCACCATCTACAAATGCAGTTGTTGTTCTTTTTTTACTTAAATTCCCTATAGATTGTGGGACACTAACTCCTTCAACAGCTACAGTATTTTTGATACCATATTTAAGTAAATTCAATACATCGCTACGACCTTCCACTACGATAATTGCATCAGAAGTGTGTATGCTTGGACCTGCAGGTAATCTGTCTTCACCATATTCTGAGATTTCATGAACACGCATTGCTTCTCTTACTTCTTCAATCATTCTCATACTAGCTGGACTAGCACTTTCAATCATGTTTTTGTAGATTTCTTTTGCACGATTTACAACTTGTTCTCTTTTAACAGCTCTTACATCTTCCACTTTAACTGTGTGAATTTCTGCTTCACAGGGTCCAACACGATTAATTGTTTCAAGTGATGCTGCAAGAATGGCAGTTTCAACTCTGTCTAAGCTAGATGGGATTACAATTTCTCCTTTAGCTCTTCCACCATTGGAATGAATCATTACTTGGATTCTACCAATTCTTCCAGTTCTTTGAAGTTCTCTTAAATCTAAATCATTACTTAATAATCCTTCTGTTTGTCCAAATACTGCACCGACTACATCTGGTTTTTCTACAATCCCATTTGCATTAATTTGTGCATGAATTAAGTATTTTGTTGTAGTTAATTCTTCTCCTTTTCCCATTCTTAAGCCTCCTTTTATTTTTATTGGCTTATTTTTTCATCTTTCTAAAAATTGGGTATTTTAAGAAATAATCATTGATAAACATATCTGATATCTTTTAATTAAAATATCTTCCATACACTAAAAAGAGTTAAAATCTACTGAGCATATTACTAATTTCATTTATAGCTTATAATTGCCATTTTTCTTTATTTTTTAAGATTATATTTAGTTAGTAATATTAATTGCTCCTGTTTTGTTTTTAAATTGAATAATAATTAAGTTGTAATAATGAATGTAAATAAACTCTTTAAGTATAATTGTGAGTATTTTTTATACTTCATTAAATATTTTGAAAATACTAATATATATAATTAGTTAGTCATGTCAAAATTTGGCTCTGTCAAGGACTTTGGTGATTTGAATTTTTAATTTTTAATTTCAAAAAATTTTTTAAATGCTTTTTTGGGTTTTATTTTTTAAAATAAGATAGTAAATTTAATATATTAAGTGGAGCTAATATATTAATATGAATAAAGACAATATAAAAGCTCCATGTTCTATATTGGAGGATAAATAACTTAAACTTTTCGATTTTTTTGAAGAATTTTCTGAATATGAATCTTATGGGGAGAAATTAAGCAATGGATGTTTAAATTCGGATGATAATTTAATTAGGCTTACTAAACATGGTAATTTTTATTTTAAATATAAATATGCATTTTGTCCTGATTGTTATTCCTCAAATGTTGTTAAAAATGGGAATTATGTTCGTAAATTGTATTTTTTAAATGTTGGAGAACAAAAATGTATTATTCAGAAATATAAATGTAAAAAATGTGGTAAAATTTTTTATACTGATATTAAATCTATTGTTGATGAAAATTGCAATATTACAAAGCCTGTAATAGAATATATCAATGAAATATACTCTGTTTCTGGAAATAGTATTTATAAAATTCAGTATATGCTCAAAAGATTCTTCAATGTAGATATTTCACATCAAAGTATTGAATCTTGCATAATATCTGATGAAAATGATGATATAAGTGTGAATGAATCTTATTCTGGATATTATTTGTTTGATAGTCTTTGGACTAAAATTAACGGTGTTTGGAACTATTTTTTAGTCTTATTTGATGTTAAATTGAATTCTGTTGTTTCTATGGATCTGGTGGAATCAGAGGATATTGGAACTATATATAAGTTTTTAGATGATTCCCTACGTAATCAGCCTAAGATTTGTATTGTATCTGATTTAAAAGATGAGTATCATCCAGCAATTGAAAAAGTTGGGGTTAGACATCAATTCTGTATGTTTCACACAAAACAAAAGATAAACAGGAACATTAGAGAGGATAAAAAAAGAAATAATTATTCTGATGAAGAATTGGAATACTTAAATTATTGTAAACAATTAGTTTTTGATGTTTTAGATGCTAATGATTTAGAATCTGCTAAAAAAGGTAGAGATTATCTTATTAGTATACAAAACAATTTGCCGAAAGTTATTTTTAATTTATTGTGGTTTTTCATCATTCCTTACTTTAAAACAATAACATTTCATCTTGAAAATAGTAATGTTCCAACTACAAGTAATAAAATTGAAAATTTCTTTCAAAAAGTTTTCCCTAAGCATATTAAAAAAACATTAAGAACTTTTGAAGGAGCTAGGACAAGATTTTCTCTCAAAACCAAATACTGGGTGCAGAGAAACTTCCGAGGCATTCATCACCAAAGTTATTGACAGTGCCCAAAATTTTTGAAAAATCTTTTTTAATTGGTTTTTACATATTATATTATAATAATTTAATTAAGAGAAGTGATTTGATGTCAATAACACCAAGTGATTTATTACACCATAAAAAAGACTTAAATAAAAAAATTGATGTGGAAGATATAGATTTAAGCGAAATATCTATTGATGATTTAGTTTTCAATAAAAAAAATTATAAGAATTATATTAACTTGATGTCTTTACTTGATTGTGTTTCTACTTGCCAAATTTCTGATGCATATAATGAAATTTCAAGAAGATCAGGTGTTATCAGAGAGTTAAAACCTATTAATAAATTAAAGGTTTGGGGTAGAATTACTACTTGTAAAACTAATAGTGATGATTGGGGAACTTCTGCATTGGCTATTGATGAAGCTAATGATGGTGATGTATTATTTATCAAAACCAATAATTCGAATATGTCTGTGTGGGGAGAATTAGCTTCTACTTGCGCTAAAGCTAATGGTGTTAAAGCAACTATAATTTACGGATCTGTCAGGGATTTGGATGCTCTTTATTATATGGATTATCCTATTTTTGCCTGTGATTATGCTCCAAATGCAGGTAGTGCTTTAGGTTTAGGCAAAATTAATGTAGATGTTTCTGTTGGGGATATGACTATTCGGCCAGGTGATTTTTTCTATGGTGATGAAACAGGAGTGGTTATCATTCCTCAATCTTTGTTTAAAAAGGTCATGAATCAAACGTTGGCTATTAAAATAAAAGAATTAGGTATTATTGATGCTATCAATAATGGCAAAACTTTGTCTCAAGCAGCTGGGTTAAAATAGTGTTTAGGACAATTAAATAGTAAAACATTTAAATAGCAAAATTTATTGATATATAAATATATCGGTACATTTATATAGTATGACATTCATATTTAGTAATTGATACAGATTATTTTATGATTGATTTTTTATGAAAGTTTTAGGAAATAGTTTGCATATTGCAAATTCTGGAAAATTAATAGCTAGATCATCTAAAACACCTAGTCCTGGTGGCATTGTTTTTAATAGCGATAAAACTAAAATAGGCAAGGTTAGCTATGTTTTTGGACCTACTAAAAATCCATACGTTTCAATTAAATTATTTAAATCTGTTAATTTAGATAAAATCAAGAGAAACTATGGCGAAAAACTATTTGTATCAAGACCAAAATCTAAGAAACCTAGGAAGAGGAGGGTGAAAACACGAAACAAAAAGTAAACGAAATCCCTAAAAAGGTTGGACATAAAAGAACAGAAAAAGAAATCATGCAAGGTGATGTCTATGATAAAGATAAACAGACTGTATGTCCAGAATGTGGTTCCACAGAATTAATTGGTGATTATGAAAGAGCAGAAGTAGTTTGTGCTCACTGTGGATTAGTTATTGATGAAAATCTTGTGGATATGGGTCCTGAATGGAGGGCTTTTGATCACGAACAAAGAGATAAACGTACTAGGGTTGGAGCTCCAATTACTTACACCATTCACGATAAAGGTTTAAGTACTATGATTGATTGGAGGAATAAAGACATTTATGGTCGCGATATTCCTGCAAGAAATAGGGCACAATGGTATAGATTAAGGAAATGGCAAAGAAAAATTAGGATTTCTGGTGCTACAGAACGTAACTTGGCATTTGCATTAAGTGAGTTAGACAGAGATTCTTCAAGATTAGGTCTTCCAAGAAGTGTGAGGGAAGCTGCATCTGTAGTATACAGAAGTGCAGTAGATAACAAACTTATTCGTGGAAGAAGTATTGAAGGAGTAGTTGCTGCTTCTTTATATGCTGCTTGTAGACGTTGTAATGTTCCCCGTACTTTAGATGAAATAGCTGAAGTTTCAAGAGTTACTAAAAAAGAAGTAGGTAGGACTTATAGGTTCCTTACAAGAGAATTAAACATTAAATTACCGCCAACTTCTCCAGTAGATTATGTGCCTAGATTTGCTAGTGAATTAGGTTTATCTGGTGAAGCACAATCCAGAGCTATTGAAATTATTGAAAAAGCAATGGAAAAAGGTTTAACTTCTGGTAGAGGACCAACTGGTGTAGCTGCGGCTGCATTGTATATTGCATCTGTTTTATTAGGTGAAAGAAAAACTCAAAGAGATGTAGCAGATATTGCAGGTGTTACTGAAGTAACTATAAGAAACAGGTATAAAGAATTAACAGAACAACTTGAAATGGGTGTAACTTTATAAACACTCCATTTTAACTTTTTTTACTATATTTTTCAATACGATATATTAATTCGTTAACAATTCCATCGTTATTTGTTTTTTTAACTTTAGCTAGTTTTTCCTGATATTTAGGGAGCCTTTTTAAGAATTTTTCCACTTTTTTAGGACTCATCTCTTCATGATATTCACCATAGCCTAATTTCTGAACATAAAATCCGTTTAATGTTTGTTCAAAGTTTCCAATAGCTGGAACGCTGTATATTGGTTTTTTAAGAGATATGGCTTCTGATATAAATGTAAATCCACCATTACATATTACTGCCTTTGCACTAGCTAAATCATTGTAGAATTCATTTTCGTTAAATAATTTGTAGGTTAAATTTTCATCTACTTCATCTTTATTAAATCCGTATACAATAAATTTTTCATTTAAAGATTTTAATTGTTCAACCAGTTTCACACTTTCTTTACTTGTTTGATAAACAATAATGTGATCTTCAATTGTAGGTTTCAGTTTTAAGATATCTTCACGAATCACTGGTGGATAGAGCACTGCCCTTTTTTTAGGTTTGATTTTCGGATAAAAGAAGCTGGTTAAAATATGTATTTTCGGTTTTATTACATATGACTTTATTACGCCTTTTGCTTTTAGCATTTCTCCCTGATGCTTTGGGGGATAATCAATTGCAGTTTGGGTAATCATATGAATATTATCAAGACTTATTAATGGGATGCTGAGAAGTTTGGAAACCATTGTAGCATAGATTTCAAAATCGGTAACAATAACATCGGGAGATAATTTTCTTGCTTTTTTATATAATTCTTCATATCCTTCTTTAATGTTTAGAGGGTTACGTTTGAGAGCGTTGATTAATGTTTTTGTATTGCTGACTTTGTTATTTATATAAACGGTGTTGAATCCGCCGATTTTATAGACATTGTCAAATTTTTCATTTAAATATTTGTAAGCACGGTCACTGCTGAAAATGTAAACGTCATATTTGTCTTTTATACGGTCGATTATTACGCTGCTGCGAATAGCATGACCCATTCCCTCTCCACAGATACAATAAAAGATTACTTTTTTATCCCTGATTTTTGTTTTTTTGACTTTTTTAAGATAGACTTTTGCAGTGTTTATTTTTTGTTTGGATTCATCATAACTGTTTTTTAATTGGTCTAATTTTTCAGATTCCAGAGCAATTTTATCTAATTTATGTTTGCTTACATATTCTTTTCCATGATCAAAACCATAATTCAAATCTGAAGCTTCTGTTCTAATGCCTAAAAAGTCATTTACAGTACTTTTACCGTATTGCTTAGCTAGTGTTGCCAGACCCTCTTCTTCAAGCCTTCTTGTAGAAACTCCAATTTTAGCATTTCTCAGTACTTTAAATCTTTCTTTTTTAGCTAATCTTTCAATGTATTCAGTATCTTCACCAAAAGTTAATTCTTCATTAAATCCACCGCAGCATTCATGTAATTCTCTTTTAGCTATTATGCCATAACATCCGGCACCATGTGGCTTTATTTTTTCAACGCTGATCATAAATAAATTAGCCAAATCATGTAAAAGTTTATCTTCTGTTTTTTTAGAAAGGGGTTTCATTTGTGTAATTGCAATACCTAATCGTTCCATTTTAAATTCATAGATAACTTTTGCAAGATAATCTTCAGTAAGTTTTAAATCAGAGTCTAAAAATAGTAAGTAATCGCCTTTAGCTACTTTTGCACCATTATTTCTACCTACTGCAGGCATGCCTCCTTCAACAACAATACATCCGTATTCTTCAGCTATTTTTACAGTATTGTCTTTAGAGTCAGCATCAGCAACAATTATTTCATAATCACTAAAATCCTGCTGTTTAATACTTTCCAGAAGTACTGGAAGGTATTCTTCTTCATTATATGTAGGTATAATAATGCTTAAAATCATATGTTAATATTAATTTTTAAAACTTATAAGTTTTTATTAAATATATGAATAAATGTTCCAGGAGATTGTATAGTACTCACATTTGTTGTTTAAGGGTATTTTTAAATCTTTAATTAAATTTAATTCATTATAACTTGAATCAAGAGTATAAACTGTTTTATTTTCGCTGTGTTGAATACTTTCTATTGGAAAATCATTTAATTCAATATTGTCTGCAGGATTTACAACTTCAAGTGTGTAATATTCATTATTTGCTCCAAAAATAGCTATTGAAATTCTTAAAGTTATAAAAAGAACAGTTATGATATAAGGTAACAGTCTGTGAAGATAAAATTTCACTTTGCTTAATTTAATATCTTTGTAATGAGGATATTCTTTTTCGGATTCAGTTAATATTTTCTTATTTTTTAAAAGAACTCCTCCAATATAATAATCAAAATAATAATGGTTTCTATAAATTAGAAAAAGTCCGCAAATACCTAACATTGATGGTGTAGAAAACATTCCTCCGTCTAATGCTCCAATAAGTAAGCAGGTTGAAAAAAAACTTAAAAGGATTGTAGTTGGAGCTAAACGTTTTTGATTAGCTAATATTTCAAGTATGAATAGGATTGGGAATAATATGATTACTATTTTAGCTATATTTGGAACATAGGTATATAATCCGACTCCTGTATTGATTCCGCTGCTGATAAATGGCCCGATTAGTGAAGTTATAACTTCTCCAAAAATGGATTTAACTAAGTGGGTATGTAAAATACTGGTACTTGCTGCCTGTGAACTTTCACTCATAAAAGTTACATTTAATGGAATTCCTAAAGACTGTCTAAAGAGAACTTCCACAAGGATTCCTGAAATTAATAAAAGGCCACCTACACAAATAGCTATTTTTAAGTATCTGTCAGAGTCAATATCTTTATTTTTTAAGGTGAATGTTTGACTTAAAATTAAAAACAGTCCGAAAAGTCCAAAGAATAAAATATCTTTTCCTTTAGAAGAACCCATTAAAAATATGCGAGTTAGAGGTCTTACTATTGGATTGAAGATGTCTGTTATAAAAAGTACACCTGCAAATAATATAAATATGAATCCTGCTAATATAATATTATTCCTTTTCATTAAAATTAATTTAAGTTTTTAATGATTTAAAAGATTTACTAAATACGTGTTTTTATGATATTTACATTAGAATATTTCATTGGTTTGATTTTAATAGGGATTGTTGCAGGTTTTGCATCTGGTCTTTTAGGTGTTGGTGGAGGATTTTTAATTGTTCCGTTTCAGTATTTTTTACTGGAATATCTTGGTGTTGACCCGTCACTTGCCATGTTAATATCTCTTGGAACCAGCTTGTCTATTATTATTCCAACAGCATCAAGTGGTGCATATAGACATTTAAAAGTTATGGACAATATTTTAAAACCTGGAATAAGGTTAGGGTTATTTGGTATTGTTGGAGGTGTATTGGGAGGTATAATTGCATCAATGCTGCCGACACAAATATTAAAAATTATATTTGGATGTTTATTGTTATTTATAGCTATTCGTAACTTAATATCCGCCAATAAAAACACTTCAAAAGTCAGAGCCAAATTTAATTTAATAAACATAGCTGTTGTAGGTGTATTGGTTGGAATTTCTTCAGGTCTTTTAGGTGTTGGTGGCGGGGTGTTTATAATTCTGATTTTAACTGCAATATTCGGATTTTCAATGATTGAAGCTATTGGAATTTCATCAGTATTTATTAGCCTAACAGCTATTGGAGGAACCGTATCATATATAATATCTGGATGGGGAGTTAATCCGTTTCCGTATTCATTAGGATATGTAAGTTTAGTTAATTTTGCAGTTATCGCAATGTTTTCAGTACCTTTAGCTTATTATGGTGCAAAAATAGCTCATAAGGTTCCTGAAAAAAGATTAAAACAAATATTTGGTTTAGTGGTTTTATATATTTCACTTAAAATGTTGGGTTTGCTTCCTTAATCCTTAAATTTAACTCCCATTCCCATTGCAGTAATTTGGAAGCTGTCTCCACCTAAACCAATTAAACCATATTCTATTTTCAAATCTAAAATTCCATTCCCACCATTAGTTTTAATGTCATTAGCTATTTTGATTAAAACAGTATCTTTGGCTTTTTTAAGCATTTTTAAAGTATCTTTTTCATATTTTTCAGGATTAACATGGATTAATTTTTTATCTCTTTCTAAAAAAACTGTTTCATGGAAATGACCTATAATTTCTATTTTTTTATTAATTGGATGTGAACTGGTTATAAATATAAAATTCAAATCATTGATTTGTTTATTGCTTTCCAATTCATTTTCCACAACTTCTGTATCAATAGTTCTTATAGGTTTTTGCTTTCCGGTTATTTTATAATACATGTCAGATAATTTGGAATAGGTATAATCTGTAATTTTTTTAAATATTCCAAAGAAATAAGAAATTATTCCAATTATAACTACTAAAAAGAAATAGTTAATAAGTGTAGGAATAGCTGCCTGCAAAATCACGATTATTGATCCGAAAGTAATTACATTTACTCCAAGTGTTGGATTGGATATAATAAAACCATAAACTACAGTTACAAGAAATAAAATAAATGCACTAATAGCTCCAATATCTTCGCCGATTATCTGTTTAGCTAATATAGTTTCAGCGTATCCTGCAGCTAATGGAGCAAAAATAAGTCCAAAATTCCATCCATAAATATCAATATGGAAATATAAAAAAATATAATAAGTTAAAATACCAATAATTGTTCCAAAAGAAATGCAGATAACAGCTTCTTTTAAGTTTTCCACATTTTCTATTCTTTCTTTAAGATTCATGTTATTCGTATTTTATAGCAGTACCATAAGCTGTTACGAGAATTGTATTTCCCATAGTGCCGCCTAAGTTATCATAAGAAATTTTCAATCCGATAATAGCATTTGCACCTAAATATTCGGCTTTTTCTTCCATACTTTTCAGTGCAATATCACGAGCTTTTTGGATTTCTTCTTCATATCTTGAGGTTCTTCCACCTACAACATCACGAACACCAGAAAATAAATCTTTATAAATGTTAGCACCAATTAAGGATTCTCCAGTTACTAAACCTTTATATTCAATAATTTCTTTATTTTCCAGTGTGTTTGCAGATGTTAATATCATTTTTATCACTTATTTCATAAATTGCATTATTCCCCAAATAACTAAGAAAAGAATGATAACTCCAGTTAGAGCATATCTTGTTTTCTTTTGTTGGTTAATTCTTTGGTCCCAAACTGTTTGGCAGTCTGGAGAGCATACAAGTTCGTTTAAAGGTATTGGGGTTCCGCAAATTGGACAATGTTTATGTGGTTCTACAGCCATATTATCACCATATTTTTATATTTTAAAAAAGTCTTTAGTAGTTTTTGTAACTTCTTTTGCAAGTTTTTCTACATCATAATCGTTTTTATAATGAGCAATTGTTTTTAATATATGAGGCAAATATTTGGGTTCATTTTTATTACTTTTAGGTTTTTTATCAAAGTTTTTAGGTATTAAAAATGGAGCATCTGTTTCTATCATTAATTTGTTGGTTGGAATTACACTTACAGCATCTTGTAAGTCACCACCTCTTTTCATATCACAAATCCATCCGGTAACACCAATGCAGCATCCTAAATCGATATAATTTTGAGCTTCCTGTTTGGTTCCTGTAAAACAGTGAACTACTGATTTTTCACAAACATCTTCATGTTTTTTTAAAATATCATATAAATCTTTGTGAGCCTCTCTTTCATGTAAAAATAAAGGCATATCCAAATTTTCAGCTAATTCCACCTGTTTTTCAAACCATTTTCTTTGAACATCTCTTGGAGAAAAATCACGGTTATAATCAAGACCGCATTCTCCAATAGCTATAACACAATCATTTTCAGCTATTTTTTCCAGTTCTGAAAGAGTATTGTCATCACATGTTTTTGCATCATGAGGATGAACGCCGGAAGTTGAGTATAAAGTTCCAGGATAATTAGATGCATATTCACAAGCTATCTGACTTGCTTTGACATTGGTTCCGGTAATTATGAATTTGGAAACACCTTCATCAATGGCATCTTCAATTATAATTTCTCTATTTTTTCTAAAAGAAGGATGCATTAAATTAAGGCCAATATCAATAAGATTTTCCACTTAATCACCTGTTTATTTGCTGATAACTTTGGTTCCTACTTCCTCACCATTAATAGCTTTAATTAAGTTTTCAGAATCATAACCGTTAGCTATTACAGTTTCAAGAGATGATCTTTTAATCATTTGGATTGCAGTCATATCAAAGAATTCATAGGTTCCGGCCTTGGTGTCTTTTCCGCTGATGAATTCTATCATTTCACTAGCTGTAATTTCTTTAATTAATTTAGCATCTTCATATTTGTTCGGATCTTTGTCATACATTCCGTCAACAGAGGTTAGATTAATCAGTTTATCTGCATGAATGTATTCTGCTAAAATAGCTGAAACTGCATCAGTACTGTGTGCAGGTTCTGTTCCGCCCATTACAATTATTTTTCCGGTAGCTGAGTATTCCAAAGCTTCCTGGAAGTTATGAGGTACTTTCTGATAAGCAGCATCTCCAAGTGCAGATAATAACAATTTAGCATTAATTCTTGTAACTTCAATTCCAATATCATCGCACTGAGCTTCACCAGCTCCAAGTTCACGAACAACTCCGATATATTCTCTAGCAGGTTTTCCTCCACCTACAACAACGAATATTTCATGTTCGCTAGCTAATGATTTTAATATTTCACTATATTCATGGAATTTTTTACAGTCATATTCTTTTAATAAAATTGATCCTCCAATTGCTACGACTATCTTCATATATTCACCTTAACTATTATTTATTTGGATGATATTATTTAAATTTTAAATTATTATTTGCTGTAAAAAGAAAAATTGATTTTTAGTTTTCATATAAGTTTGTGGGTTTTTGCTTTAAAAATAGCTATATTTCATTTTTATTATTTTTTTTAGGTCATGGGGTTATTCTGAAATATTGTTTAGAATATTTATATTTGGTGTATTAAATATAATATTATTCAATTATTATGTTCTTGGGGGGGGAATTAAGTGGATTTTAAGGATTTTTTTAGGATTTTAATTTCTAATCGTGATTCTTTAAGTTATCCTGAAAAACATATGAATATCATATTTAAATTTTTTGTTTTTGCGGGGTTTTCGTTTATTTTTTTGATTGCCAGTATTTGTGTGTTGATTTTTTATAATGATTCCTCAAAGTTTATACTTGATTTTGCTTTAATAACTTTTGGTATAATATTTTTGATAATTTCAGATACATATAATGAGGATATCTGTAACAAATGTGGTTTTGGAGAATATTTAAACAAAATGGATAAAATTATTTCAATTGTTTATATAATTTACGTTTTATTGTTTATTTTTATTATTGTGATGATGAAGTTAAATTATGGGAGATAAGTTTTATATTTTTTGTGTGAGTTTTAGTATTTGTTTTTAGGTGTATTGTTGTGTGGGTGTGTATTTTATGAATTTTAGGGATTTTTTTAGGATTTTAGTTTCTAGAAGGCGTTCTTTAAGTTATCAGGAAAGAGTTAAAAATATCATGTTTAGGTATTATGTTTTCAATAGTCTTTCATTTATTTTTTTGATTGTTGGAGCATGTGTTTTGGTTTTTTATTATGGGTTTTCAAAGTTAATGTTTCTTGGTGCTTTAATAATTTTTGGTATGGTATTGGGGATTTTTTCAGGGATTTATGAGAATTGTCTTCGTGCCGAAAAGGATTTTAGGGGGCATTTAGGTTCATGGGAAAGTAATCTTATATTTGCTGTTGAATCATTGTATATTTTATTTTTGTTAGTTCTTTTGTGGAAGATGGGGTTAATTGGGGAGTTATTCAAATATTAAATAATAAATTAATGATGATTTGTATTTGAAAGGTGCTGTTGGAGTTGAATATTACTTAAGTATAATGGGAACATGTTATGAAATGATTTTAAGAATATTAAGGTAGGTTAATTTAACTGAAAATAGATGTATGTATGTTTTATAAATTTTTAAAATAAGAAAAGAAATTAAATTTAGTCAGCATGACCAAATTTAATTTTAAGTTTTTTAATGAATAATCTAGCCCATGTGTAACCAAACATTGAACCTATGAAGCTTCCTAAAATTACTCCTGCAAAGATACCCATTTCTCCATAGCCTAATACGAGTCCAAATAGGTATGCAAAGACTACTTCTGCAAATAATGATCTTACGATAGTTATTATTAATGAGGATGTTCCTTTTCCAACTCCCTGGAATACAAATGATCCTGCAATACCGAACGGTACGAATATTAAGAAGAAACAGAATATTCTAAGTGCAAATGCAATTTGGGATGTGAGATATGCTGTTGCTGCAGAATATGAGAACAGCAATGCGATTTGCGGTGCAAAGATAAATGTTAGAGCTCCTAAAATCAATGAAATTACTAATCCGAATTTAATACTGTATGTGAAACTGGTTTTTAATTTTTCATAGTTACGAGCACCGTATGCTGCTCCAGCTACTGTTAAAAGTGCAGTAGCAATTCCCATTAATGGAATCATTGCCATGGATACAATTCTCATACTTGCAGTATATACTGCTACTGCAGTGGTTGTTGAAACAATAACAAGCATTGCATTTATTGCCATTGTAAGTCCTGAAATGATTAACTGTTCTGCAGTAGAAGGTATAGCTACTTTCATGATTTCAATTACAATTCCTTTACTTTTTTTGAATTGATTAAAACTTAAATTCATGTATGTGTCTTTTTTAACCCATATCCAGTATGCCATTACAATACAGGATATTCCTGCAGAAATTACAGTTGCCCAGGCAGCTCCTGCTATCCCCATATTTAATGAGTATATGAAAATTGGGTCAATAATGATATTTAACACTGCTGTAATAGCTATTGCTATTGTAGCTCTGTTTACATCTCCTTCAGATCTTAATATTGATGAAAGTACAGCTGAGAATAAAAATACTATTAATAATCCAAATGTAACTACACTGTAATCCATACATAGGTCAGTAACACTAGCTCCTCCCATAATTACAACTATTTCTGGGATTAATGGAAGTAATATTATTGGTATTACAATTCCTATGATTGTAGTTAATACAACGGAGTGTAGTGCTGCATTATTTGCTAATTCATCTTTTTTAGCTCCAAATGCTCTTGCAATTAATGAGTTTGCACCGGCACCTATTCCGTTTCCAAGTCCGACAATAATCATAAATAATGGTGTTATAAAACCTAGTGCTGCTAGAGCATCTGCTCCAAGTCCTGATACCCATACACTATCTGCTAAATTATAAAGCATTATAAGAAGCATTGATAGCATCATAGGCCAGGCTAATTTATTGATAGCTTTTTTAGGGTCTCCAGTTATTAATTCAATATTTGCATGTTTTCCTTTGGTCATATCAGCCATTTTTTTCCTCCTTTTGTGTGTTTTTTTGAATGTTTATTGATGATATGGTTATTTTCCTCATTAGTTCAACTATCTGCTTTTCATCAGTATTGCAGGTTGAATATATTTGGTTTTCCCATTCATTATTTAAATCCATGATTTTTAAAGCAACTGCTCTGCCTTTTTCAGTTAAAGACAATTGGTATTTTCTTCTGTTGTTTTCATCTATTTCCTTGTTAATAAATTGTTTTTCTTGTAGTTTTTGTATTGATCTGGCTATACTTCCTTTATCTATTTTAAAATGATTTCCAATTTCTTCTTGACAGGATATGTCTTTGTATAATAAATAGCTAAGTATAGGTGCATGTGATGCGGTTATTCCTTCTTTTTTAAGATAATTATTTAAATATATCATATATTGTCTGTGTATTATGGAAATAAATGTAATAAATTTAATATCATCGTTTTTAAACAAGTTAATGTCACATTTCATAAAAATCATTTTATAAATTTTATTTTGAAAATTTACAGTTTTAATATTATACTTTCATACTATATAAAACAGTTGGTGTGACAACAATTGTCATAACAATAATTGGAAATTACAACATTTTTAATTTCAAAATAAAAAAATAAAAAAGGTTAATTTAATTTTATCTGCGTAATAACCTTTTAAAAATCATATAAATAAACATAATAACTAAAATAATCAATACAATTGGCAATATAGTTAATAAAATGCTGTCATTAACTTTATCAAAATGGTATTCTCTGTTAAAATCCATATGTGATCCGTCAGTATGATTTGCAGTTATTTTAGCAAAATTGTACTGTAAATCGTAATAGCTAATATATGCACCTTCGTAATTTATGTAATCTGGAGCCTGTCCGTTTTCATCCATGTAATTTTTAACAATTCCACCCATTTTTATATAATCATAAATTGAATAGGAATCCTTGGTTAAAATGGAGTATTTCAATGGAGAATCTGGAGCTTCATAATCTTCAGGATTTTCTAATCCGTTTCCATTTAAATAAGTACTGGTTAAATATAACAGTTGTGGGGCTGAATAAGAGTTGTAAGTTCCATTCATTTCATTGTCGTTGCTTTCTAAAAGACTTTGACTAGCATGAGCCATATTTGAAGGAGCTAATTTATGAGTTATTACTAAATTATTGTCATAATGTTTGGTGCTGTTGTAGTTATTTATATTATTAACAATCTCTCTGGCAATATATTTGTTTACATCATCATTATTCTGATTTATAATGCCGTCAGAACCTGCATCAGGATATTCTTTCAATGGCTGGATATAGCTGATTCCTCCATCATTAAGAAATGTTCCGGGGTTATTAATTCCTGCAAAAATTGTTTTTGAGTAGTTATCGTCCCATGCTCTTCTTAAGGATTTTGCAGTATCTAAATCATAATCTCCAGTATTGACAAATATTATCTGTTTGTCTGTAGTGGCTGTGGAATATTTATTTAAAACTAAAAAATTACCTGGATCTACAGCAGCAAACACTACACTAACATTTGAATCAGCTTCAATAGCTCTTGTTCCTTCTCCAGGTCCTGGAGACTGACTATCTACAATTACATTAATTTCTCCATTGCTGATTTTTTCAATATAGGTTTTTATGGAATTAAGCATTCCTACATCATCATTTGTACCCATTATGTTATCGGATGTTAGAAAAACAGTGGTAGTTGCAGATACATCTTGAATTACACTAGCTAATAATAAAATAGCTAATAGGATAATTGCAATTTGTTTTTTCATAATTTTATTTCAATTTTTATGATATAATAATTTTTTTATAGTATAATATTAAATTATTGTTTAAATGGATTATTTTTTGATTTTATTAATTTTTATTAATTTATTAGAAAAAATTTAAATAATTTAAAGTTTAATAAGATTTTTGAGGATTTAAAACGATTATCTTTTATTTTAAGTTCTATATTGTAGTTATTTTGAAAAATAACATTGCTTGTATCAAGTTGAAATAAATTTGTAGATTATAGCTAAGTATTTAATTTTAAAATATTTGGTTTTAGTTAGCTAATTTGATAGTTAAATATTAATTTACGGTTTATTTTCAAATTTCATATTTAAGAATTGTTATTTTCAAGTTTTATACTAAAATAAAAAGTTTAATTGCTAATTAATAGCTAATTTAGGTTAATTAATGGTAGTTAAAAATGTCCTCAAAATAGGAGATTTATAATGTTTAAAAGCAAACAAAAGAATTTTCTTATTTCTATGCTTTTATTAGTTTTATTTTTAGCAACTTTAGGCACAGCTTTTAGTGCTGATTTAAATGAAACTTTGGAAGCTCAGGAAGTAAGTGTATCCAAAGATAATTTAGAAAATTCTCAAAATGACATAGTACAGGGTAGTGAAATAACTGTAAATGGAGGTAAATTTAGTGATATTCAAAAAGCAATTGATAATGTAGATGATGGTGGAACAATTCATTTAAATGGATATTATAGTGCCCAAAATAATGATGCTGTTGTTTATGTAAATAAAAATATTAAGATTGTAGGAGGTTCAAATGCTGTTTTAGATGGAAAAAATATTTCTTGTATTTTTTCAATTCAAAAAACAGGTTCAAATTGCCAAATAAGTAATTTAAAATTTATAAATGGGATGTCAGGTCATGGTGGTGCGATGGTTATTCTTGGTAAGGATGTAACTATTGAAAATTCAGTTTTTGAAAATAATTATGCAGATTATGCTGGAGGTGCAATTTATGTACTTTCAATTTTTGATAATAGCGGTAAATATCCTGAAGAAGGTGAAAATTTAATTATAAGAAACTGTAATTTTACAAATAACTTTGCACAAGTGGCAGCAGGAGCTATTGGTGTTTATGGAAATAATACTCAGGTTAGGGATTGTAATTTCGTATCTAATAAAGTCAAACCAATCACTAATCATAAATCATATGGTGGTGCGATTCAAATTGGTCGTGATGAATACAATATTTATTCTAATGTTGTAAATTGTAATTTTATTAACAATGAAGCCATTGCACATAATTTAAATAACTCTCATGGTGGAGCAGGTTGTGTTAGAGCGGGAATAACTTATCAAAATTGTAAATTTATTAATAACTCTGCAGATCAGGGTGGAGCATTAACTTATCATGCATCAGGTAATATTAAGGATTGTTTTTTTATAAACAACTCTGCAAAACTTTATGGTGGTGCATTAAGTACAGGTTATATAGATATGGATATGAATTTAAAAGTGGCTAACTGTAATTTTGAGCAAAATAATGCTCCTTATGGTGGTGCTGTTCAATTAAAAGGTAAAAATATTGAAATTCAAAAATCTACATTTAATAAAAATGTTGCATCAGTAAATGGTGGCGCTGTTAATATTATAGCTAAAACAGTCACTATTGATGACGTTGATTTTAATAAGAACATAGCTAATGTAAATGGCGGTGCGGTTTATATTAATGGATATAAAACAACTGTTGTAGATTCTTCATTTATAGCTAATGAAGCTATTCCTGATGTTAAAAAATTAGATGACGGGTTAGGTGGAGCTATTTATATAAATAGTTCTGCAGCTACTATTAATAAAAATACATTTAATAACAATGTAGCAAGAAATGGAAGTGCTATTTATTATGATAAATCTGGTTTAAACTGTGTTATTTCAGATAATGCAATGGCAGAAAATCAAGCATGGGTTTATGCTTTGCCAATTTCTGCTAAAAATATTTATTATGGTGAAAATTGTGAAATTTCAGCTACTATATTTGGCGGAAATAATATAGCTAAATATAATGATTTATTTGTTTCAAATGCAATTTATAATAATGCAAAACAGGATAAAATTAAAGTAAATGGTGAAACTCCTATTTTAGGAGCTGTAGATAATGGAAAATTATATCAGGACAGTAGGGAATATAATATGGATGTTTTATTAACTGTAACTTATGAAGACGGGTCTGTAATATTTAATAAAACTTTAAAATCTGATTTTAAAGGTTATGTTTCAAATGTCCTGGAAAATTTAAAGCCTGGAAAATATAAAGTTAGTGCAACCCATTTTGAAGATACTTACTACAAATATATTACAAATGTTACCTATTTCAGTGTTTATCCTAAAGCGGATCTTCAAGTAAATAAAAGTTCTAATTTGATTGATGCTAATTATGGGGATGTGGTAATATGGACATTAAAGATTACAAATAATGGTCCTAATATTGGAACTGGAATTAAATTAAAAGACTTAATTCCTGATGGTTTAATTATTTTGAACTGTGATGATGAAAAATACAATAAAAAAACAGGTATTTTAAATATTGGATCTCTTAACATCGGTGAATCTAAAACAATTAATATAAAAACTTTAGTTAATAAAACGGGAACTTTTATAAATGAAGCTAGTGTGTCTGGAAACGAATATGATTGGAATTTAAAAAACAATAATGATTCAGCAGGTCTTAATGTTAATCCATCAGCAGATTTAGCTATTGAAAAATTAGTTAATGATACTAATCCTAAATTCAATTCTTTAGTTAAATGGACTTTAAGAGTTACTAATAATGGTCCTGATAAAGCTACAGATGTTATTGTTTGTGATCTGCTTTCTAGAGATTTGATTTATCTTTCCAGTACTGGAAATTATGATGTAAAATCTGGTTTATGGAATATTGGAACTTTAGAAAGTGGCAAATCTATTTCTATCGATATTGTAACGTTAGTTAATAAAACTGGAAAAATAATGAATGTGGCTAATGTGTCTGGAAATGAATATGATTGGAATTTAAGTAATAACTATGATAATAATTCTATTGATATTGATGTATGCGCTGATTTGGCTATTGAAAAATTAGTTAATGATACTAATCCTAAATTTAATTCTTTAGTTGAATGGACTTTAAGGATTACTAATAATGGTCCAGATACTGCAACTGGTGTTGTTGTTTGTGATATTTTGCCTGATGGATTAATTGCTATGGATAAATCATTTAATGGAACTTGGAATGTCGGCCAATTACTTGCTAATCAGACAAAGGAATTAACAATAATCTGTTTTGTTAATAAAACTGGAAAGCTTGTTAATATAGCTAATGTATCTGGAAATGAATATGATTATGATTTAACTAATAATATTGCAAATAAAAGCATTGAGGTTAATTCAAGTGTTGATCTTTTTGTTAAAAAATATGTAAACAATAGGACTCCTGACTTTGGTGAAATAATTAAATGGTCAGTTGTTGTTTCAAATAATGGTCCTGATGTGGCTATTAATGTCCAGGTTAAAGATTTATTGGATGAAGGGTTAATATTTGTAAAATCTAGCTTATCAAAAGGAAACTATGATGTTGAATCTGGTATTTGGACTATTGATTCATTAGCACCTATGATTAATGAAACATTGGATATTTACTGTAAAGTTAATAAATCTGGGAAAATTCTAAACTTAGTCAGTGTCAATTCTACACAATATGATTGGAATGAATCAAATAATCATGATAATGAATCTGTTGATGTAATTAAAGTAGCTGATTTGTCAGTTATTAAATTAATTAACAATTCAAATCCTAATTATAATGATTTAATTAAATGGACAATAATTGTTTCAAACAATGGGCCAAATGCAGCTACTGGTGTTGTGGTTAATGATTTGCTTCCAAATGCTGTTGAATATATTTCATCTAATCCATCTAAAGGAGTTTATAATCCTGTAAGTGGTATATGGGATATTGGCAACTTAGATGTTGGTGAAGAATTGCAATTGGATATTGTCTCTAAAATTGTCAAAACAGGAAACATTACAAATGTTGTTAAAGTCAGAGGCAATGAAAAAGACAATAATTTAACTAACAATAATTATGAAAAGTCAATTAATGTTAAACCTGCTGCAGATTTAGCTATTGAAAAATCAGTATCAAAACAGGAAGTTAAATTAGGTGATTTAATTACTTATTTAATTGAAATTACAAATAATGGGCCAGATAATGCTGAAAATATTAAGGTAAATGAATTATTAAACTCTAATTTAAAGTTAATTTCATTTGAGACTACTAAAGGTAATTTCAATAATGAAACCAATGTTTTAACTATTGGTTCATTAGCTAATGGTGAAAAATCTCTGTTAACTATTAATGCCGTTGCAAATAATTGCGGTAAATTTGAAAATACTGTTGTTGTTTCATCGGATACTTTTGATTATGATAAATCCAATAATCATGATTGTGCAAGTGTTTTTGTAAGTGAAAAAACTATGAAAAAATTAGAAAATATTGTAAATAATATCCATTCTCCAATTTTAACTAAAGATTCACTTCAAAAATCCATTGTTTCAAAATTAGAGAGTTTAACACAGGTACAGGCTTTAACAAGTATTGTATTGCCAAAAACAGGTTTGCCGATTGTATTGTTAATTTTAGTTTCAATGATTTCAATTGGATTTTTACCTATTAAAATTTCAAAGAAAAGATAATTTAAAGTAGCTATTTGGCTACTATTTTTTATTTTTTTAAAAGGATTTTTTAAAAATTTTAAACTATAAGAATTATTGATTTTTGCATCAATTATTTTAATGTTTTTTAATAAAAGTATTAAAAAAATAATTCAAAATTCTTAAATTATCAATAGTTTTAAATAGGACTTTTAACAAATATATATCTAGATATTGATGTATTGATGATTTTTTATTAAAAATTACTGTTTTTACTCAATATTAAATGTTATGAGGTGAAATTATGTCTGATGAAGAAATGATTGAAGAAACAAGCGAAGAATTTATAGAAGAAGATGAAGAAAAATTACCTTTCGCTAAAGCAGAAGTTGTTCGTTTAATGAAAGAAAATCTTGATGATGACAAAATGATCAGGGAAAGAGTAAAAGTAGAAATGAACAAATTCTTAGGTGAAGTTCTTAAAAATGTATGTAAACAATTAAATGATTATCCTTATACTACTATTGAGTATGAAATGCTTAAAGAATCTACTTATCCATATACCAACATTACAAGGATTAATCAAGAAAAAGAAAGAATATTATTACATTTAGAAGCTATTAAAGCAGATTGTAATGCATTAGCTATGGATGTTCAAAGAACTTTAAAATTAAAAGATGTTGCTGAAGAAGACGATTTAAGTAGCTTTTTAGCACATGATGATGAAGAAACTGAGGAAGAAGAATAAACTCTTCCTTTTTTAATTATCTTCAATAATACTAAAACCTGTTTTTAATAATTTTAATTCCTCTTCGGGAATGTCTAATATTTCAACATCATCACTTACAACATTACTCTGACCAAAGGGATCTTCAATAATTAAAGTGGCTGTTTTTTCTCCATTTACAAGGCTTTTTAAATCATTTAAAACTAACTGTGCATTTTTTTGAGAAGTATTGTCATTAAATAGATGAAGTGCCTGTTTTACTGCATCTTCAAATCGGGTGATTACTCCTTCAACATTAGTTACATATCCTTCTGATTTTGGACCCGGTTCCACTTTAACGCCAAGTTCTGGAATGGACACAGTTGCTGACTGTGATCGGACAATTCTGGTAGATAAATTATCTTTATTTATTTTTAAAACATATTTTGCAGGATCATTATGTTCAAGTGCTATAATATCACTATGTTTAAATCCGCAAGAATCACAAATAATAGTTGTTTCTAAAACCTTTCCGAAGTGTGGTATTTCAATTTCTTTCATTATAGATTTAGCCACATTCTCAGTGTTGCATGCCGGACATTTGATACTCATTTCATTAATTTCTGCTTCATTCATTATAAACAAATCCTCTTTTTGTTAATTCTTCAATGATATTATTTAAACTATTATCGTCAGGTGCACAGACAGTAAATTTTCTGTACTTTGACAGAGCATATAATTTATTTAAATCTTCTTTTTTCTCTTTGTTTTCATTAATGCTTTTAATAAATTTGGTTGCTTCATCAGAATCTGAAATATTAACAGTTTTAACTAATGAATCTTTAAAGCCTCCTAATTTGTACACGATTTTTGTTATGCTGCTGTTATTCTGTTTTATGATGATGTCAACTACATCTTCTAATTCATCAACACTATTAGTTAAACATACAGTTTTACAGGTTTGTTTTATTGTTTTAAGTAGTTTGGACAATGTATTATTAATATTTTCAGTATTGACTGTTATTGCATTGAATTTTTCAGCCTGAGATATTAGGTGGTTGTGGATTATTCTGTTTTCTTTAAAGAATTCTAATTGTTTTCCACCTCTATGTATTTGAATTGCTCTTTTAACAAATCTTTCTTTATGTGCTTCTTCATCTGATGATAATATAAAGAAATAAATATTTGCATCTTCGTAGAATTGTTCAATATCAATTAATCCAGGAACTAAATGCACTCCTTCAATTATAATGTCATCAAAGTCTGTAATTGCTCGCTGAATTACCTTTTCTAAAGCAGGAATAACATATGATGCGTGTTCATCAAAACCAGCCGCCACCAGTTCCTCATAGTTGTCATATTTTGACTTGTTTCGTAGGCTTTTATATGCTTCATAAGATGAATTGTGGAGTGCTGGAGCATATTCCTTTCCAATAATTCCTCTAACTACAGCACGTATGAAATCACTTTCTATTAAATGTTTTATGTTTAATTGTTTAGCTAATTCTGCAGCTATTGTTGATTTCCCAATTCCAGAGGCACTTCCAATTAATATAACATAAGGTTTTCTCATGTTGGTAGTCTCCTATTCTTTTTAATAGTTATATAATAATTAACATATTTAATTTATAAAAACATTATCTTTTAATAATAAGAAAATCAATAATTAATAAATAGATTATAATTTTTTTTGAAAATCTTTTTTTAATAAAGTTTTTATAAAAAATTAAGATTATTTTGTTACACAGTTGTTATAAATTATAAGTTATAGGAGTGATATTTTTGTATTCAGTAGATTCTGTTAAAGAACTTCAAGATTTGAATCCATTCATTGTTGTTGGTTGTGGTGGAGGTGGTGAGAAATTCTCCAATCTTGAAGGTATTGAAGCAGTTGGCTTTATAGATGATGATGTTAACAAACAAGGAACTCAGTTTTGTGGTAAAACTGTTTCAGGCAGTTTGGATGAATGTTTAAGTGAAACTTCTGCAAACTCTCTTGTTATTATGTTGCCTATTGGAGCTGAAGGTTCAGCTATTAAATATGCTGTTCAAGCTATTGATGCTGGTTTAAATGTTATAACTTCATTTAGATCATTATCTATTGAAGACAATATTTCTTTAAAAAAATTTGCTGATTCAAAAGATTTAATTATCAAAGAAATAGGTCCTAGGTTAGATGTTGTTGAAAAAATAGCAGGAATAGCTCCTGAAAAATCCTGTGAAGTTTTACCAAAAATATCCTATGAACCTAAAGCTCCGGTAATCTTTGTTGGAGGAACTTCTCAGGAATGCGGTAAAAGAACTACTTCCAAAAAATTAGGAATTGCAGCTACTCAAAGAGGTTTAACTTCAGCAGTTATTTCCACTGATGAAATGGGTCTTGAGGAACCTACAGAATTTAATTTTAGAGCAGGAAGTTTATCTGCTATGGATGTTCCTGCAGCAGTATTGTCTGCAATTAAATATGTTGAAGAAACTAAAAAACCGGATATTATTTTCATTGAAGGTCAATCTAGTTTAACTGAAAAAGGAAATCCTCATCCAAGAGGTTTATCTGCAGCTATTTTGATTGGTGCAGCTCCTGATGCAGTTATTATTGGACACAGACCAAACCACCCATACAGGGAACCTAGAGGCATTGAAGAAGAAATTAAAGCTATTGAAGCTGTTGAACCTACAAAAGTTGTGGGAATTTCAATTAATCTTAAAAATGCAGAATTGGATTTGGATACTGAATACTTTGAACATAAATATGACTTACCTGTAGAGGATGTTTATAACAATGGTGCTTCAAAATTATTAGATGCTATACTTGATTATTTAGGAGAGTAATTTAAATGGGTTTTACTGATGCTTTAAAAAGAAGTTTAGGTTTTGAAGAAAATACATCTTTACATAACAAACAGCCAAATAATTATAGAAGGCCAAGCACTCATTCTAGTGACTTTAGAATGTCAAATAATAATGCTTCAGATTTAAGCAGTCATAGCTATTATGATGATGTGTCTATTTCTCCGGAACAGTCTTTCTATGAAATAATGTTAATAAGGCCAAAAACTATTGATGATATTAATTATGTTGTAGATCAAGTTCTTGAAGAAAGTAATCCTGTTATTTTAGATTTATCTTTTTTAGAAAAAGAAAGTCCGGCTAATTTCAAACTTGCCGGTGAAAAAATCAAACAAATGAGAAGTAATTATGGTGCAGAAGCACTTTTACTTTCCCGTTGCAATGATAAAAATTTAATTATTATAGCTCCAAAAGGAGTTAGTTTAGTTAGAAAGTAGAAAAATTCTTATATTTTAAAGAATTTTTCAGCATTTTTAAATGCTACTTTCCCTATTTCTGTTTTTTTATATCCTAATTTTTCGAGTTCACGTACTGTTTTTGGAACAGATAGTGGATCAGAGGGTTTATTGCTGATGTCACTATTTAACAGAAATTTGTCAAATCCATATTCATCCAATATAGCTATTGCTTCTTCTTTGTCCATTTTTTGAGGCTGTACTGTTAATCCTAAAGTGTAATCTTTGTCAATTACATCTTCAACTACATTTTGGTTTATATGGTCAATAACAACTAATTTTGGGTCAATATGTTGAGGTACAATATCCTGAATGACTTTTAAGACTTCTTTTTTATTTTTACGTGGTGTGTGAACAATAACTTTTGATTTAGTTTCTTCACCAATATCTAACTGTTTTTTAAAGATGGATATTTCACTATCTGTTAAATCTTCAAGACCTATTTCTCCAATAGCTACTATCTGTTTGTTTTCAATCCATTTGTAAAGGTTTTCGTATATTAATTCCGGATTTACACTTGTATTTGCAGGATGGATTCCTAAAGCGACTTTTAAATCAAGGCCATATTCTTTAGCTCTTTTGGTGTCATAGTTGAGAATTCTTTCCAAATGATTTAAAAGAGTGCTTTCATTATTTAACTTGTATGGGTAGAAAGCACAGGTTATTGCAGCATCTATTCCAGATAAATACATTTCACCAAAATCTTCACTACTTCTTGAATCTCCATGCATATGTGTGTCAATCATTTCAATCACTTTCTTATAATGTCTATTTTGTGATTAATATTATGGTTGTCTCTCTTAAAAAAATTAATGCTTCAGAGTTATTATTTTTATATTTTTCTTATGTGTTATTTTACACATTTTCTCACTTTGAGAGTTTTTATATTTTTTTAGTATTAAAAATATCTTTGCTAGTAATACTCTTTTTGGTGATATCTGTGAATGAAAATCAAAAATGTATGGAAAACTATGAAACAGTATCTGAAGAAATTAAATATATAACAAACTCTTTAGTAAGGTTAAAAATCTTAGCAACTTTATATGAACAACCGTTGAATATGAAAGATATTAATAAAACTACAGGATTAAGTTATAGCTCAATATCAAGCAATATGTTTGGACTGGAATTGGGAGGTTTTGTTTATAGAAGCGGAAATCTCTATTATATCTCAAATACAACTGAACTTTATATAACTAATATTCTGGAATTAAAAGATACAATAAACTTATTTAATAGGTTTTTTAATATTTTAGATGCTCATATTGTAGACATGATTCCTGAAAATTCAATAGCTCAATTGTATTTGCTTGGAAGGGCTATTTTAGTTGAATCCAATGAAAAAGATATTTATAGGGCTTATAATATAATTCAGCATGCATTAAAAGAAGCCTGCGGTTTGAAATGTGTTTTTCCTTTTTTCTATGGGGATTTTAATAAATATATAAATGATTTAATTGATGAGAACAGGCATATTGAAATAATAATTCCTCAAAACATTAAGGAAAACTTTGAATATTTCTTGAATCTGGAAAATGACAATGTAGAAATGTCTACTTTTAATATTGAAAATAATTTTTTATTGGTTGTAACAGATAAAGTAATGATTCTTGGCCTTTTTAAGGAAGATGGAAATTTTGACCAGAACAGAATAATAACTTCTAAAAAAGAAGAATGTATTGAATGGGGTGAAAATCTATTTGAAAACTTTAAAAATAAGATAAATAAATGAGTATTTTTTACTCATTTATAATATTCTTCCAGATAATCTTTTATTTCATCAATAGCTATTCTTTCTTGAGCTTCACTATCTCTGTTTCTTATAGTTACTTTATTGTCTTCCAAACTATCAAAATCAACAGTTATTGCAAGAGGAATACCAATTTCATCTGCTCTAGCATATCTTTTACCGATTGTTCCACTTACATCATATTCAACTTTAAATCCAGCATTTCTTAATTTATCAGTTATTTCAATAGCTATTTCACGAGGGCCTTCTTTGTTTACAAGAGGATAAATTCCCACTTGAACAGGTGCAACAGAAGGTGCAAATTTAAAGTAATCTTTGTTTTCTGTTTCTTTAAATGAATGTAATAAAACAGAGTAAAGAATACGGTCAATACCAAATGAAGGTTCAATAACATGAGGAACTATTTTTTCACCGGAAATTTCCTCTTCAACATCTTCAAAAAGCAGCAAATCAGGAGTTAACTCATAATCTTTATCCAGACTAACTACATATTTTCCATCATTTTCAATAGCCTGTTTAATTTCATCTACATCAGCTTCTTCAATAGCCTGTTTTACTTTAGG
Organism: Methanobrevibacter sp. TLL-48-HuF1; assembly: GCF_023617305.1. Taxonomy (NCBI): domain Archaea; kingdom Methanobacteriati; phylum Methanobacteriota; class Methanobacteria; order Methanobacteriales; family Methanobacteriaceae; genus Methanobrevibacter; species Methanobrevibacter sp. TLL-48-HuF1. Next base: position 519,147 of record NZ_CP081485.1, on the reverse strand, counting down.
GGAATCTCCTTTAAATATTGGTCCGAATTTGGATAAATTAGGTTTTACAACGGTTTTTTTCACTGTTTTAGGTTCATCATATTCAATAAATACATTTAAATCATCATTACTGTATTTGCTGTGTGATGTTAAGTCGTAATCTCCCCTATCAGCTATTCCGATTATTTCAACCCAGCCATATTTGTCAGTTTTAACTTCAACATCCCAGCAGTCAAGAGCATAATGAGCCATTTCTCCAGGTAAGTGTTGTCTGAATCTTAAAACATCATTGGGAATACCAATTTCATTTAAGAATTTTCTAGCTAAATATAATTGATAAATTAACATTTCATTAGCTACAATTCCTTTGTCAAGCGCTTCACGGGCAGTGATTTCTAAAGGTTCACTGTTATTTATTTGAACATCCTGGGAATTTAAGCATAAAACTTCATCAGCTATCTGACTGAATTTAGGAGTGGTTTTGTCTTTAGGATTTAAAAATATTTCAGCTTCTGCTTGTGTGAATTCCCTTAGACGAATAACTCCCTGTCTAGGTGAAATTTCGTTTCTGTATGCTTTTCCAAGTTGAACAACTCCAAACGGAAGTTTACCTCTAAAGAATCTTTCAAGACGTTTGAATAATATAAAAATTCCCTGAGCTGTTTCTGGTCTCATATAACCTACTTTATCACCTTTAGCTCCAATCATGGTTTTAAACATTAAATTGTAATTCCAGATATTGGAAAGCTTTCCGCCACATTCCGGACATTTGATGCTGTTGTCAATAACGATTTGGTCGAGCTCTTCATTTTCCAGACTTTCTACATCTTCACCAATAACTTCTTCAATAATGTGGTCTGCTCTAAATACTTCTCCGCATTCTTCACATTTGGTCATTGGATCTGTAAAGTTATCAACATGTCCTGATGCTTTTAAAACTTCTTTAGGCATTACAGTAGGACCTTCTATTTCATAAAACCCTTCTCCGGAAACATACTGTTTTCTCCATTTTTGCATTATATTATTTTTTAAACTAGCTCCAAGAGGTCCATAATCTGTAAATCCTGAAACTCCGGAATATATTTCAAAAGATGGCCATAAAAATCCTCTTTTTGCACTGATATTTGTCATTTTGTCATGATTCATAAGTATTAACTTCCATTATTTTTTTAATTCATAATCTAGTTTAACTCTGCTAGATTCAGGTTTCAATTGATTCATATATTTGCTATTTCTTTTCGGATGACCATAAGGTAACTCGGCAGGAGTAGTCATAGTTTCAAATACTAATTGGCATACTCTTTGACCGGGATAAAGTGCAACAGGCATTGCTCCGATATTGGATATTTCCAAGGTTATTCTACCTTCAAAACCAGGATCAACATATCCTGCGGTAACGTGCATTGTAACACCAAGTCTTCCCATACTTGAACGGCCTTCAACTCTAGCTACTAAGTCATCAGGCACTTTAACATATTCCTGTGTTGTAGCTAGTGCAAATTCATTTGGGTGGATTATAAATGCTTCATCTTCAGGAACGGTACTTGATTCCATGTATTCTGCAATATCTTCTTCATCTTTTGGGTCAATATAAGGTTTTCTAATTACCTTAAAGACTTTAAACTCGTCTCCTAATCTCATATCTACTGATGAAGGTTGGATTTGCTGTTCATCCTTCAAAGGATCAATTACAATTTTGCCTTCTTCAAGATATTCTTTTATGGTTTTATCACTTAAAATAGCCATTTTTTCACACAAACAAAATTAATATAATATATTTTTGTGGGTTATTATTTTTTAAGTTTTTGAATTTATAGATTTTGAATATTATTATTTACAAAATTATATTTTTTATAGCTTATTTATTATTGGTTTAAAGTATTGATTAGCTAAGTTTAGTGGTTTGTTGATTATTTAAATTTCATTAATTTGATTATTTATTTTTTTGATGTAATTTAAATTAATTTAAAAAAGTTTTATATATAAGTTATATGTTTATTATTATTTGAAGGTATTATGTATGTTGATTAAAAAGAGATTTATTGTATGTATATTTGTGCTTTTTTGTTTCTTATTGGGATTGAATTTAGTTAATGCTGAAACAGATGATTATATAAATAATATTTCAAATTTTGAAGAAAATATGTCTCTTGATGATAATTATGGCGATTTTTCAGTTAGTCAAGAAAATAATAATATTCAAAATTTTAATGATTCTAATTTTGTTTTAACTGTTGATAATGTTTCAATGTTTTGTAGGGATGGTTCTCGCATAAATATCACATTAAAAGATTGTAATAATAGGCCATTAGCTAATCAAACAGTAATTATTAATATGAATGGTGTTAATTATACTAGAATAACTAATAATTTTGGAAAAACTGATATTGGTTGTGGTTTGTCTGTTGGAAATTATACGGTGACTACTTATTTTAATAATATTTCGGTGTATTCGTGGGTTCATATTAAATCAACAATTATTGGTAATGATTTAGTCAAAATGTTTAGAAATGGTACGCAATTTTATGCAACATTTTTAAAAGGTAATGGATCTTATTTAACTAATACCAATGTTACTTTTAATGTTAGTGGTGTTTTTTATACTCGTAAAACTAATGATAGTGGAGTTGCTAAATTAAATATTAATTTGCTACCGGGGAATTATATTTTAACTGCATATAATCCATATAATAATGAAGAAAAGGCGTTTAACTTAATAATTAAATCATTGATTGTTGAAAATCATGATTTAATAAAATATTGTGGAAATTCTTCTCATTTTTCAGTTAAAGTTTTAAATAATCAGGGATATCCTGCTATACATGAAAATGTGACATTTAATATTAATGGTGTGTTTTATACTAGATGTAGTGATGATAATGGTTATGCTACCTTAAAAATCATGTTGTTGCCTGGTGAGTATATAATTACTATTTCATTTAATGGTGATTCTACTTCAAATAAAATTTATATTTTACCGACGTTAATAACTCATAATTTGACAATGAATTATAAAGATGGTAGTAAATTTAGGGCTAAAATTTTAGATGGTCAAGGAAAACCATTATCCAATAAAATTGTTTCTTTTAATGTTAATGGTGTTTTTTATAATAAGACAACTGATAATTATGGAATTGCTAGATTGAGTATCTCATTATTAGTTGGTGAATATATAATTACTACTTGTTATGATAGGTATCAAGTTGGAAATAAGATTGTCATTGGCAGTAATTTAAATAGTACTTATGGAAATTATTTTATAACTCCTAAAGGAGGTAATTATAATGTATCACGTTTGAAAGTTTCGATATTTGCTGATGACCTTACTGTTATTAAATATAGTTTTGATAATGTTAAATGGCATGAAAAATTAGAAAAAGTAAGCTTTAATTTGAATGCTGGAGTAAGGGATGTTTATTATTCTTTTGATGGTGTAAAAGTTAATCATGAATGTTATAATATTTTTATCAATAAAACAGACACTGAAGTACCTGTTGTTTGGTCAAATTATAGTTCGGGGGTTTATTCTAATTCATTTTCAGTTAAATTAAAAGCTTATGATGATGTAGATAATAATCCAGTTATTTTTTATACAACTAATGGTTCTAATCCTATGATTAATGGAATTAAATATGTTGGTCCTTTTTCTATTTCTTCAACTACTTCTTTGAAATTTTTTGCAAAAGATCATGCTGGGCATTGTAGTAATGTATCGATTGTTAATTATATTTTTTCCAAAGTTGGAAATTTAAATAATTGTAGGGGTTTTAATAGTATTCAAGAGGCAATTGATGATAATTTTACAAAAAATGGGGATGTAATTGAAGTAAATTCTGGAGAGTATAATGAGAATATCGTAATTAATAAATCATTATATTTAAGGGCAGTTTCTGAATCAGTTATTATAAATCCTATTGATAAAGAACATCCAGTGATTAATATTTTTAATGTTAATGGAAGTATTATTGAAGGATTTTCAATAATCAATTCTGGATGTGGTATTAAATTGTATAATGTGTCTAATTTTGCAATTGAAAATAATTATTTTAACAAAGTCTTGCGCTCTATTGATTGTAATCATGTTAATAATGGATTAATTTATAACAATGATGTAAATGTGGAAGAAAATATTTTTCCATTATCTCTTTATCGTCCTTTGGGGATACAGTTAAGTTATTCTAATAATATGATTATAAAAAAGAATTATATAAATTTAGATGCTAATATTGATTCCATTCATTTGATAATGTGGGGTATTAATTTGGAATCTGTTGCAGTAAATTCAAATATTGAAATTTTAGATAATACTATCTACGGATATAGAAATAAGGGTACAGGAATTACTGTTAGAGGATATAATATTACAGTTAGTGGAAATAATATTTCTAATTTTATGCAGGGTTTTTCATGCTATGATTTGTCTAACTCTTCAATTACTAATAATCATTTGTTTGGTAATAAAGATGGTTTATTATTATCTAATGTAACTACATCTCGTATTTATACTAATAATATTGAATATAATATGGAATATGGGGTTTATGTTGACTATGAGAACAATAATAGTTTTTTATATTTAAATCGTATATTTGATAATGGTCAATTTGATTTTTATTGTGATGAAAAAACAAGTTTGAATATAAATAATAATTGGTGGGGGACTAATAATCCAAATATAACATCTAATGATAAAAAGCATCGTTATAATATTTATATTTCTCCTAACGCTAATTTTACATTAGATTCATGGATTATTTTAAGTGTTGATTATAAATCTTATTTTATTAAAAATAATATTTTAGATTCTGCAAAACTTGTTATTAATTTAAATTTTAATAATAAATATCAGGATATATCTAATTTAGGCCATATTCCAGACAATCTCAAAGTCTATTTTAGTTATGGAAATCAAATAGTAACCTCTTTTTTAAAAGATGGTGAAGCAACAATTTACGTGAATTTAAGTAAGGAATATGTTAATAATTTTGTAACTTTCAGTGGATTATTAGATTTCAGCTCTGTAAACATTAATATATCTAGTTGTCCTTCTGTGGAGTATCTGATTTCATCTACTGCAATTGATATTAACACTAATAAATCTGTTTTGTATAGTGATAACTTTGATTATATTTCTGATATAATGTGGTTTAGTGTTGTTTGGCGTGAAACATCAAAGTTTCATGGAGCAATTGATATTATAGTGAATGGAGAAATTGTTAAATCAATTAATATTGTCAATAAATATTATTTGATGTATAAAAATAATTATCGTAATGTTGTTTTTGATGCAATTTCAAAATTTAATAGTTTATTAGCTGATTTGGAACTTTTAAAGTTAAATGATTCTGAAAAACTTAATTTGACATTATATTCATTACAAACAGTTAAATCATATTATTATTTGACAGAGGATGAAACTGAATTTATTTTAAAAAATTATTTTTTATTTATGGATGCAATTGGGTTTGATGTGAGATATGGTGGTGATGATGCACCAACAATACACTTTGAAGATGAAAAAGAAAAATATAACTTAAAGTTTTTAGATAATACTATTCATAGGATTAGCTTTATTTATTATGATAATTTAATTGATGAAAATAATTTAGACATTGGTTATGAGGGGTTACGTAGTTTTGCTTTTGTTAAATCAAAAATGTCAGATTATCAATTAAAATATTGGTTAGATTATGGGGAATTATTGCCTGTTGGAGAAATGAAGGCATCATATGGATCATTTTTATCAGCTTTACTTGTAATTTATGAGCATGATAAGTTGGCGGATAAATTTGCTAATTATTATAATGTAAGTTGGAGTAGAATTTCTCCAGTAGCTTTCTCTATGTGTAATGATTATAGGTATGTATATATTACTGGTGAATCTGATCATGGTATGGGTATGAAAGTTCAAGGAAATGATGCTAATATTTGGAATTTCCGGTTTGCATGTTCTTTTAGCTACAGTATTATTGAACAGATGGTTGGAACTTTCATATGGAATAATACTAAAATTGGAACAGTTACATTATCTATGATTGTTGATTTTTTAAATAACAATTCATGGGATATTTTAGTTAATGACAAATATTTGATTTTTAAAAATGATCAAAAAGGAATGTTTTTAATTTTAGATAAAGTTACAGGTATTGTTCGAGATGCTATGCTTTCGGATAGTTTGATTTGTGCTATGCCTTGTTATCATAATAATATAACTGAGGATGCAAGAGAATATGGTTATAATTTATTAAATATAAGTTCTTTGGAAAGTAAATATTTAGATTCTGTGGGTAATTTTACTAATGGGGTTATACAAGGGATAAATGAGATTAAAGAAGCAGATAATAATATTACTGATGCAATTAATAGTATTGGTTTTGATTGGGAAGATTTCATTATATCCACAGCAATAGGATGTGTAGGTAGTGAAATAATTTCCATAGGTGCGATATTGCTTTTTGCAGCTGTAATGTTTAGTTCTCCTGAATTGGCATTTTTAGCTATAGCTATAGCGGGTATTGGTGAATTTATATTGGCTTATGCAGATGGTTTATTTGATGATGATGTGTCATCTGTTGATTACGCTTTTTTTGTATTTGATTCAGTTATGGCTTGGTGTTTACCTTTGGTTGGGGGAGATATTAAATTAGGCGAAAATATTATTAGATATGCTATTAAAAAAGTGGATGTTTATTATGTGTGTAAACCTATTTTTCAAAGTGTTTATGTAACCTTTGAAAAGAAATTTATTCGATTTGGAGTTAAAGATTTAATTTTGAAAAATTTATATGATGTGCCGTTCATAGAAAAAATTAAAGATGTTGCTAAATGGGATGTTTTCCCAAGTTTTGTGCAGGAAATTATTGATGATAATTCATAAAAATGAATGGGGAGTGTTATTTTGAAAAATATTTTTAGATTTGCATTTCGTCGTTGGGACAAAATACCTAATGATGAACTCAAGGGATATTCAATTTATATTTTTTTGGTAGGTTTATTGATTGGTTGTTTATTATTTGGTTTAATGAAGGTATTGTTTAAATGGAGCTTTAATGAACTTATTATGATTTTATTGGCAAATAGTGTGTTTTCTTTTTTATTTAGTATGGTTATATATAAAAGAGAATGGATTGATGAAAAATATGGTTTGGGCTATGATGGATACTACATTGTTCCTGGAAGAAATGAGGGAATGTCTTATAAAGCAGCTATTGTTTTAATTACAACAGCCGCCCCATTATTTTCTATACTTTTCTTTGTAATGGGTTTGCATTATGGTAATATGATTGTAGCAACAGCTTTTCTCATTGCCATGCCTATCCCATTTATTTTGATGTTTTTAAGGATTGATGCTTATGAAAATAAGATAATTGTCACGCCTAAACAATTAGATTATTGCCCTCCATTTTATTTCGTACTGGGTCAGCTTAATGCAATGGCAGGTCTTGAATTTTCAATAAGGACTATTTTAATTAGTTTGATTTATGGTACTTATCCATTAATTTGGGCAGTATTGTATTTTTTATTTTCTTTTTTAACTCAAATATTCATAGCGTCTCCAGATATTTTGGATAATATGATTTCAGTTAATCTTAGAACTGTACAAGGTTATAAAAAAGGATCGGTTATTTATTTAATATTAATTTTCATAGGTTATGGTATATTTTTAATATTTCAAAATATTTTTTGAGAAGTTAATTTCTTCTCATTTTTTAAAAAAGGAGTCTGTAAAATTTTATAGGCTTAATTATTTTTTATTTTTTTTACAATTGGACTTTTGTTTTGATGAAATTCTTCCTAATTTTTATTTAATTTGAATTTTAATAGTTAAAAAAATAAAATACTTTAATAAATGAGATGTGTATTATATTATAATTAAACAAATTAAATCAGTCTTCAACAGCTCTATAAAATCCAATTTAAAACTTTTTTTGAAGAAAAATGGTTTCTAAAAAAATTATTTCAGAAAGACTAAATAAGCAATTTAATTTTGAAAATACAATTGATAAACTATTTTTACTTTGGAATTAAAGTGTTTCATCACTTAATCAGATAGGCAAACAAAAATCCTATGAAACAATTAATAGTGATGAATTTAAATACTTTGGTTATTATTAAATTCTAATCTTTTTAGACTATCCATGTAAAGATGGACAGAAAAAACAAATAATTTTATAAAATTTTACAGATTCAAAAAAAGAAGTAAAAATACTATGAGTAATTCATAGTATTATTTTGTACCGTATACTCTGTCACCAGCATCTCCAAGACCTGGTAATATGTATGCGGTTTCATTTAAAGTTCTATCAACTGTTGCACAGTAAATTTGAACATCCGGATGGTCTTTTTCAATTAAATTGATTCCTTCAGGAGCTGCAACAACACATAAAAGTTTGATTTTTTGAACTCCCTCTTCTTTAAGTCTTGAAATAGTTGCAGATGCACTTCCACCTGTTGCAAGCATTGGGTCAATAATTAATACTTCTCTGCCTTCAATATTTTCAGGCATTTTAAAGTAGTATTCAATAGGTTGAAATGTTTCTTCATCTCTGTAAAGACCAATATGACCTACTTTTGCATTTGGAATTACATTTATAATTCCGTCAAGCATACCCATTCCTGCTCTTAAAATTGGTACAATGGCATAATTATCTTCGTTTAATTTGCCAGTTTCCATTTTTTCAAGTGGGGTTTCAATTGTTGTTTTTTCCAATTTCGCATCTTTAGTTGCTTCATAACAAAGAAGTGTGGAAATTTCTGTAATTAATTCACGAAATTCTTTAGTTCCGGTATGTATATCTCTTAAAATACCTAATTTATGGGTTATTAATGGATGGTTAAGAACTATTTCATTCATGTTTTTCCTCCGGAATACATAAGTTAAGGATGATTCCAATGATTGCTGCTAAAGACATACCAGAAATAGCTAAGGATAAATCTCCGTATGTAATAGATAATGTAGCTCCACCTAATCCTAAAACTAACATTGTAGCTGCAACAACTACATTTTTAGTGTTTGTAAAATCAACATGGTTGTGGATTAAAATTTTAAGACCGTTTACACTAATGAATCCGTAAAGAAGAATAGAAATACCACCAAGAACAGGGGATGGAATTGCAGTTAACAGTGCAGTTAAATGTCCTGAAAATGCAAAGATAATAGCTATAATAGCTGCAAGTCCAATTACATAAACAGAAGCAACTCTAGTCATACCTACAACAGAAGTATTTTCTCCGTAGGTTGTGTTTGCAGGCCCACCAAGAAGTGCTGCAACAGTAGTAGCTATACCATCACCTAAGAGAGTTCTGTCAAGACCTGGATCTTGAAGGAGGTCTCTTCCAATAATTTCACTTAATACTTTGTGGTCTCCAACATGTTCCACCATAGTTACAAGAGCAATTGGAACAATTGTAAGCATAGCTCCAAAATTAAGATTATAATCAATAAATGGTATGTAGAATGCAGGCATTTCAATAATATGTGCACTTGCAACTCCTGAAAAGTCAACTACTCCAAGAATTGCTGCTGTAATGTAACCAATTATAATTCCAATTAAAAATGGAATAACTCTTAATAATCCTTTTCCTCTTACAGCCAATATTGCAGTACTTAAAAATGCGACAAATGCAATAATTAGGTTGGTCATTGGAACGCTGGCGGCATTTATACCTATTTCTTCAATTGCCGTTGGTGCAAGTGATAAACCAATAATCATAATCATAGGTCCAACAACAACTGGTGGCAATACTTTATCTATCCATTTTTTACCAACTATTCTGATTATAGTTGATATTATTACATACATTAATCCTACAAAAACGATAGCTGTAAAAACACTGGCTTTTCCAGCTATTGCATATCCTGCTACCATAGGTGCAATAAATGCAAATGAACTTCCTAGGTAAACAGGACTTCTTCCTCTAGTACATGCAATGTAAATAAGGGTACCTATACCAGAGGTGACGAGAGCTACAGGTATTGACAAGACATCTGATCCAACGGTGGTATTTACAACGATTGGTACTAAAATTGTAGCTCCAAACATAGCACATACGTGTTGAATAGCAAGTAAAATCCAGTTTACTACGGGAGGCTTGTCTTTAACGCCTAATAGCATATTACTATTTTCACTCATTTTATCTCCTTTAACTTTAAAAAAAACTCTTTTTTGACAAAATAATTGTTTAAATTAAGTATTAATTCCAGATTATTTTTATTTTCTTTGAATAAATAAGTGATTAATTTAATTTTTGTTCATAATAAAAAGAATCTTTTTTATTTTATTTTAATAATATTCATAAATTTTTATTATACATTTATATTTCTTCAATTACAATTATAAAAATCTTTTTAAAATATTTTAACTTAGCTTTGTCTTTTAAGGAAAGTGTATTTTGTAAAAAATAGTTTATATTTAGTTTTTAAAGTTCAACTAAATTATATAATCTGTTAACTATGGAATCAGTTGATTTATCATCGTATTTTAAAGTAATAGCATTTTGTTTACAAGTATTAACACTGAGTCCGTAGCCTCTACATTTATTTTGGTTAATTTGAATTTTTTCATCTTTAAAATTAATGGCATCAGCTATACATATCTCATTTAAGCATTTCATGCAGTTTATACATTTTGAATCGCCGATAACTATTTCCACACTATTTAATTTGTGAATTTTGTCATCTGAGTAGGGCTATTGCTTTCCATAAACAACAGTATGTTTTTGCTTGTTAGTTATTCAGAATCTCCAATTGAAAATATATTTTACTGCAAATATACTTTGTCTGCAAAGCTAATTTTTCTTATTGTTTACCTATTTTCATTTTTAAACGTCTTAAAATTCCTTTTAAGGTGTGAGCTTCTCGGCCTGTAATATATGCTCTATTAATAATGTTTTTAAATGATTTAAGCCCATTTTTCTTTTTGTGTTCTGGAATATCTAAGCTGTCAATTAAATCATACATGTCTTTCAATACATATTCTTTTTCAATAGCTGTACTTTCTTCTAGACCTTCAACAGGGTATTCATGCATATTTTTAAATAATTCATAGAAAATAATAGCTGCTGCATGAGATATGTTTAAAATAGGGTATGTAGGGTCTGTTGGAATTGAAACACAAATGTCACATTCGTCAATTTCTTCATTTGTAAGTCCGTTTCCTTCCCTTCCAAATAGAATAGCTGTTTTATTATTTGTATTGATGTTTTTTCCAAGATTTTCAGGTCTTACTGGTATTCTTGAGAGATTGTAACTTCCGCCAGCTACACCAGTTGAAGCTACTTTAAAGTCTATTCTTTGGCTTTGATAGAATTCATCAAGAGTATTGTATATTTTAGCATTATCCACAATGTATTTTCCATGTGTTGCCTGATAAAATGCTTCTGGGGTTAAAGTAGGCGGATTGATAAGAACCAAATTCTTCAGTCCGAAATTTGCCATAGTTCTTGCAAGAAAACCGATATTTCCGGGGGTTTCACATTCTACAAAAACAATATAAATATTATTTTTGAAATTGCTTAATTCCTTTTCAGCGTCCTCTTCAGGACCTTTGGCTATTTTTATTCCTCTTGACTGTTTTTTAGATTTTGATTTTTTCAAAGAGGTTGATTTTTTTTCAGTTTTGGTTTTTTCTTTAACTTCCGGTGAATTTAAATTAGTTTCAACTATTTTTTCTTCACTTACAGCTGTATCTCCTATTTTAATCAACCCCTATTTATCTAATCTTTTTGATAAGCTAGTTGTAATAGCTCAATTATGTTCATAGCTTTTATATCTTCACGGTCAATAGCGTCCAATCCATCCTGGATGTTGTACTGACAGAACGGACAGATTGTAATTACTGATTCTGCACCTGTATCTTCAATCATTTTTGCTTTTTCTTTTGCAAGGGTCATAGCAATTTCAGGTTGGCCTGCTTTTATTCCTCCTCCAGCTCCACAGCATTGACATGGATATTTCATCTCTTTAAATGTAACTCCCGGAATCTGTTCAAGAATATCACGAGGTTGACCTTTGATGCCTTGGCCTCTGCCTAAATGACATGGGTCATGCCAGGTTACTGTTGTGTTCAGTTCATTCATTTTGTCAGTATCCAATTTATCTACTAGAAATTCACTGATGTCCATTACATTTAGATCGGATCCATATTTCGGATGGTCATTTTTAAGAGTGGAACCGCAGCCTGCACAAATGGTAAGTACAGTATCATAATCTTTAAAAACTTCATTGTTTTTATCAACAAGTTCCTGAACCATGTCTGTCTGACCGGTTCTTATTAATGGTGAACCGCAGCATACCTGTCCTTCAGGAATATCTATGGTTATTCCATTAGCTTCAAGTACATCAATTAATGCTTCTCCGATGTGGTGTAATTTATTATCTACCATACATCCGGTAAATAATGCTATTTTTGAACCGTTGTCATTTTTAACCTGTTCAATAAAACTTTGCCCTTCAGCTTTAATTGATCTTCCTGTTTTTTCTATATTTTCTTTAAATGCAATATGCTCCGGAAGCGGTCCTTTACCTTCTTTACATGCAATTTCCCTTAAACGTTCAATTGCATCTCCAAAGGTGTTTATATCTTTAGGACAAACAGCCTTACACTTTCCGCAACTGGTACATTTATATAATCCTTCTTTTAAACTTTCATCAAGTCTGTCAAATTCATCTCTTGGGTCTGATTCAAATTTGGAAAGGTATCTCATTATGTAAGGTCCGCCAAATTTTGTTTTAATGAATTTTACAACAGGACAGGTTGCAAGACAGGAATAACATTCAATACAACTTCTAACTTTTTTAGTGTTTTTAATATTTTCTGGAGTTAGATTTTCATTTAAATCACTGTCATATCTTTGAGGATTTAAAGAAAGTTGCAAATCTTTTACTTCCTGTTCTATTTGGCTTTTATCAACAATTAAATCTTTAATTACTGGAAAATTTTGAGGTTCAATTATTGCACCGTCCTTTATATCTTTTTGACATGCAAGAGCTCCATTCCCATTAAATAATATTCCGCAGGACCCGCATTGTCCGGCTCTGCAGGAACTTCTAATACTAATGTCAGCATCATATTTTTCATTAATTGCATTAATGGCATCTAAAACTTTCATTTGAGGTGTCTGTTCTATTTCATAACACTCTAAATGAGGTTCACTGTCCACTTCTCTGTCAAACCTTGATACATACACTTTAATCATTACTTTACCCCTTTAGTCATAATCAAATATAAAATAAGTATAATATTTATATTATATCTAAACCTATTATATTATATATTTTATTAGATTTTTAAATTATTTGAGGAAATAAATAATGAACTTAAAAGAATTAGTAACAGGGAAACCTGGTGATAAACAATTTTTGTTAGGTAATGAAGCAGCTGTAAGGGGAGTTATAGAAGCTGGTGTTTCTGTTGCAGCTACTTATCCGGGTACTCCTTCATCAGAGATTGGAAATGTTTTGTCTGGATTGGCTAAAGATGCTAATATTTATTTTGAGTTTTCTACAAATGAAAAAGTAGCTATGGAAGTTGCAGCTACTGCAGCAGCATCTGGATTACGTTCATTTACTTTCATGAAACATGTAGGTATGAATGTAGCCAGCGATTCATTTATGACAACTGCTTATAGTGGAGTAAATGGCGGTATGGTTATTTTATCAGCAGATGATCCGTCACTTTTTTCATCTCAAAATGAACAGGATACTCGTAATTACGGACGTTTAGCAAATGTGCCTATTTTAGAACCTTCTAATTGTCAAGAAGTTAAAGATATGGTTAAATATGCTTTTGATTTATCTGAACAGTTTAAATTACCGGTTATTGTAAGAACAACCACTCGTGTATCTCATATGAGAGGTGTTGTTGAATTTGGTGAAACAGCAGATAATTCTTCAGATGGTGAAACTCATTGGAAAAAAGGATTTTTCAAGAAAAATCCTGCACAATTTGTTCCAGTTCCTGCATTTGCAAAAGATATGCATGTTGAACTCGTGGAAAAAATGGATGAAATTAATAAAATAACCAATGATTCTGATTTTAATGTTGAATCTGATTTCAGCCAAAATAAAAAATATTGTGTTATTGCTTCAAGCAGTGCTTATAATTATGCTTATGATGTAATCAGGTATAATAATTTAGATATTGATGTTTTAAAACTTGGATTTTCATATCCTTTTCCTTATGATAAAGTAGCTGATTTTGTAAAAGATTATGATGAAGTCTTTATTGTGGAAGAGGTAGATCCGATTATAGAAAAAGATACATTAGTAGCTATTGGTAAAAATAATTTAAATACTGTTGTTCATGGTAAATTAGATGGAACATTTCCTGTATACCATGAATTTAATTCTGATATTGTGGCTGATGGTTTTAATAAATATTTGAATTTCATTGAAGAAGATAATAATGATTATTCTGATACTTTACTTAAATTGCAGGAAGAAATTCCTTCCAGGGCTCCAGTACTTTGTGCAGGATGTCCTCACAGGGCAATGTATTACGGAGTAAATAAAGCATTGGAAGACTTGGGAATTCCTCTTAAAGATGCTGTATTTGCATCAGATATTGGATGTTATACTTTAGGAATTAATCCTCCTTACAATGCAGCAGATTACCTGTTGTCTATGGGATCTAGTGTAGGAGACGGCTGCGGATTTTCAATAGCTACTGACCAAAAGGTAATTAGTTTCATTGGAGACTCAACATTTTTCCATAGTGGAATATCACCTTTAATAAATGCAGTTCACAATAAAAATAATTTTATTTTAACTGTATTGGATAATAGAATTACAGCTATGACTGGAGGTCAGCCAAACCCGGGAATTCCTGTTGACGGAATGGGGGATGATGCACCTGAAATTTCCATACGTAAACTGGCTTTAGCTTGTGGCTGCAATTATGTTCGTGTAATCAATCCGTTAAACTTGGATCAGGTAATTAAAACATATAAGGAAGCTTTGGAACGTGATGAGGTTTGTGTAATTATAGCTAAAGCTCCATGTACTTTAATTAAAGGTAAAACTAGAAAACCACCAGTAAATTACATTGATTCTAATTGTAATGGATGTAATAAATGTGTAAGTGAACTTGCATGCCCTGCTATTTCAAAAGATAGTGGAAAAATAACTATTGATAAATCCATGTGTGATGGCTGTGGGGTTTGTATCCAAGTTTGTAAATATGGTGCCTTAGAAGCTGGAAGAGGTGAATAAATATGGATAATCATTATAATATTTATATTTGTGGTGTTGGAGGTCAGGGAATTATTAAAACCTCTGTAATTATTGGAGAAGCTGCAATGAATCAGGGATTAAATGTAGTCATGAGTGAAATTCATGGAATGTCTCAAAGGGGAGGTTCTGTTTCTACAGAATTAAAAATAGGTGATTATAACAGTTCAATTATTCCGGAACATGGTGCAGATATGTTGCTTTCATTTGAGCCTATAGAAACTATAAGGGGATTAAATAAAGTAAATGATGATACTAAAATAGTATTTAACACTCATCCTATTGTTCCAGCTTCATCAGATAAACCTTATCCTGGTGTAGCTAATATTACTGAGGTTTTAAAAGAAAATTTCAAACATGTCCTTCCTATTGATGGAACTAAATTAGCTATTGATGCTGGAAATGTATTGGCTTTAAACATGGTTTTATTGGGGGCAGTAACTGCAGATGATAAATTTCCACTTTCTAAAGAATCTGTTATTGCAGCTATGAAAAATAATTTAAAACCAAAATTTCATGAATTAAACTTAAAAGCTATTGAAAGTGGTTATAATTGGATTAAAGGTTAAATATTTAAATTATTATAAATTAATTAATATTAAGTAAGTACTAAAAAGAGGTTGTTATACATGCCTTATAAAATTGATAATGCTATATTAAAAAAGGATAAAACAGGAAATGTCACTTTAATTGATCCTGAAAATGTTTTTAAAGATGAAGATGCTTTTGTAGCTATTAAAAGTGATGATTTAATCACTATTCAGCTTTTAATAAACAGTATATTGCATAATGATTTTAAAAGATGGTCAGAACTTGGTGTTGTTCCTGAAACAGAACCTGTTAAAAGTTTATTTGTTAGGTTAGGTTATTCTAAAGCAGATATTGCATCATTGTTAAAAGAATTTTAAAAATATTATTGATGGAGGTTTTCAAAATGCCGGAATTCAAATTATCTAAAGAAGCAGGAACTAAAAAGTTTGAGCTTTCAATGGCTATTGATTATGATGAAGATGGCAATATTGAAGCTCAGGAATTTTATGATGGTGTTGACTGGTCTGATAATCCTGCAGATATCAGGTTAAATACTAGTTATTGTGATGAGGATGAACAGGACGAGTGGAATTTGTTTTTCAACGATTTCATGCATTTGCTGGAATCACATGAGTTAACTGAAAAAGCTAAAACTTTAAAAGAAGTGGATGATTCCTATTATTTTGTTGAAGAATGTATTGAAATTGTTTTAACTGAAGAAGATTAAGAAAAGAGGAGGTCTTTTCTATAAATCTTCTATATCTTTTTTTTCCAGAATGTGTGCATCACTATCTTTTAAAAGAGTAATTGATTCATCCATATTTTTCAATCTCATTACTACAATAGCTTTTTCTGTTTTTGAACTTACAAATGCATAGAGGTAATCTAAATTAATACCTTTTTCATCAAATATAGCTAATGTAGAGTTCAATCCGTTTGGTTCATCTGGAACTGCCACAATAATGACATCATTTTCTTTTACAATGAATCCGTCTTTTTCCAATGCTTCAATAGCTTTTTTATTGTCTGAAACGATTAATCTTAAGATTCCGTATTTTGTTGTATCAGCTATTGAAAGTGCACGTATGTTTATGTTTTCCTGAGCTAATGTATTAATAGCTTTTTTCATTCTTCCTTCTTTGTTTTCTATAAATACAGATATTTGTTTTACTACCATGCTTTCACCTTATTCAAAGTTTCTTTCATCAATAACTCTTACAGATTTTCCTTCACTTCTTGGTAATGATTCTGGTTCACATAAAGTTACATTAACTCTTAATCCAGTTTCACTTTTAATGGATTTTACAATCATTGCCTCAGTTTTTTCCATTTCTTTCATTTCATCAGAGAATAATTCTTTAGTAGCTTCTACTTTAACTTCAACTTCATCTAAAGTATCAGGTCTTGTTACTTTAATTAAGTAGTTTGGACTTGCTCCTTTAATTTTAAGTAAAGCCTTTTCGATTTGTGATGGGAAAACCATAACTCCTCTGATTTTTAACATGTCATCGCTTCTACCGGTAATTCTACTCATTCTTACACTGGTTCTTCCACATGCACATTCTTCTATGATTAATGAGGTTAAATCTTTTGTTCTGAATCTTAAAATTGGTATTCCAGTTTTGGTAAGTGTAGTTAATACAAGTTCCCCTTTCTGTCCTGCTTTTAGGGTTTCTCCAGTTTTTGGATTAATAATTTCAGGATAGAAATGATCATCTTGAATATGCATACCATTTTGTTCGATACATTCCTGAGCTACTCCAGGACCCATAATTTCAGTTAGACCATAAATATTGTATGCTTTAATGTTTAATGTATCTTCAATTTTATGTCTCATTTCTTCGGTCCACATTTCAGCTCCGTGAATTCCTATTTTTAAATTAATATCTTCCAAATTAATGTCAGACCCTTCAAGACTTTCTCCAAGATACATTGCATATGAAGGTGTACAGGTTATAACATCACTTTGAAAGTCTTTCATAGTTTCAAGCTGTCTTTTTGTGTTTCCTGCAGAGATTGGTACTGTTATTGCTCCAAATTTTTGAGCTCCGTGGTGAATACCGAATCCTCCGGTAAATAATCCGTATCCGAATGCATTTTGAATAATGTATTCTTTTTCAACACCTACCATTCCAAGACCGCGTGCAATACATTCTGACCAGATATCCAGATCTTCTTTAGTGTATCCGGTAACTGTTGGTTTTCCGCTTGTTCCTGAAGATGCATGAATTTCTACAATTTCTTCGTAAGGAACAGCAAATAAACCAAATGGATAAGCTGCTCTTAAATCGTCTTTTGTTGTAAATGGGATTTTTTCAATATCTTTCAATGTTTTTATGTATTCTGGGGTGATACCAGCTTCATCAAATTTTTCTTTATAAAATGAAACATTATTATAAGCTAATTTAACAGTTTGTTGTAATCTTTCTAACTGTAATTTTTCTTTTTCTTCTTTACTCATACATTCGGCTTCTTTGTTCCATACCATTGTATCACTTGTTAAATATTCTTTGTTCTAATTTTTAATATAAAATTATATATAACTATTCATATTAAAAATTTAATCATATATTAATTTTTTTTAATATATCTGGAGTTTAAATTATGGACATTATGATTTTAGCGATTGTATTTATAATTTACATTTTTGCTTTAGTATATGTAGGTTATTATGCATGGAAAGAAACAGAATCCTCCGAGGATTTTATGATAGGTGGAAAGGATACAAATCCTGCAATCATGGCTTTAAGTTATGGTGCAACATTTATTTCGACAGCAGCTATCATTGGTTTTGGAGGAGTTGCTGGTGAATATGGTATGAGTGTTCTTTGGTTAGCATTTTTAAATATAATTGTGGGAATATTCATAGCTTTTGTATTTTTAGGTAAAAGAACTCGTAGAATGGGACACAGTTTAGGTTCTTTAACATTTCCGGAGTTCTTAGGTAAACGTTTTAACAGTAAATGTATTCATTATTTGTCAGGATTAATTATTTTTTGTGCCATGCCTCTTTATGCAGCTGTAGTTCTTATTGGAGCTGCAAGGTTCTTGGAATCTTCTTTAATGATTGATTTTGGAATATCATTATTTATATTGGCAATTATAATTACATTCTATGTATTCTTTGGAGGTATTAAGGGAGTAATGTATACTGATGCATTGCAGGGCGTAATTATGGTTTGTGCAATGGTATTTTTACTTGGATTTGTTTATTGGTTGTTAGGTGGTGTAACTCATGCAAACACAGCATTAACAGATATGGTAAGCTTATATCCAGCTAGTGCTACAGCTACTGGAGGAACGGGTTGGACGACATTCCCGGAATTTGGTTCACCATTTTGGTGGAGTTTAGTTTCATCTACTCTTATTGGTGTAGGTATTGGAGTATTAGCTCAACCGCAATTGATTGTAAGATTCATGACTGTTAAATCTGATAAGGAATTAAACAGATCTGTTCTTGTTGGAGGATTATTTATTGCAATAATGCCAACTACAGCTTATATTGTAGGATCACTTTCTAATGTATATTTCTTTGATAAATTGGGAAAGATTGCTGTAGATGTTGTTGGTGGAAATGTTGATAAAGTTATTCCGACATTTATTACAATGGCACTGCCTGAATGGTTTGTGTATATTTTCTTATTGTCATTATTAGCTGCAGCTATGTCTACAATCAGTTCTCAGCTTCATACTCAGGGAACTGCATTTGGTGTAGATATTTATGGTACTTTAAGAAATAAAGCTAAACAAAAAGCAGATCAGATTACAGTTACAAGAATTGGTATTCTTATAGCCATTATTTTAGCTTTAATATTGGCATTTTCTCTTCCGGGAAGTATTATTGCTCTTGGAACAAGTTTATTCTTTGAAATTTGTGCTGCTGCATTTTTACCTGTGTTTTTAGGTGCATTGTATTGGAAAGGAATTACTACTAAAGGTGCTATTGCAGGAATTGTTTCTGGAACAGTTGTTAGTTTATTCTGGTTACTCTTTGTATTTGCAAAAACAGCTAAAGGTTTAGGATTGTGTAAGGCAATATTTGGTTGTGCAACTTTATTGCCGGCTATGCCATGGCCTTATATTGATGTAATGTTAATAGCAGTTCCTATTTCTGCTATATTTACATTAGTTGTTAGTTTACTTACAAAACCTCCAGCTCAGGAAATTATTGATAAAGCATTTGAAGATATTGATAATAAAGGAAGTGGGGTACAATGATGGTTTTAGGAATTGAGGACCCTTGGATTTGGGGTGTTTATGTATTAATCATTTTATCCACTTTATTATGTATAATCTATGGGATTGTATACTGGAATAGGGATTATTAATACCTGTTCTCTTTTTTATTTTTTTTTATTTTTTCAAAATAGTAAAATATATATGTCATAAGATGTAAAGGATATATTACACAGTGTAAACTATACATTACATTGTTTTGTAAGTGATGATTATTTCAAGGTTATTGGCTATATTCAATTGTTATTAAATTTCTGCTAATATTGGTGTTTAACACTAAATTAATTATTGTACGACATTCTGACGAAAAATTGAAAAATCCCCTTAACATTAATTTCAATTTGTGGTGTTTGATGTAGTTAATAAATTCTTGATAATTATTTCTTATTTCAGATGCTGGTAAAAAATAGTTTAATTATTTTCGCCAATTGACAATAGAAATTAACATTACCTCCCAATTAATATGTCAAATTAGAAAATTCAAACACATTTCTTAAATTTAATCTCCATTTTGAAAATTATTTTAAACTATTTTATTACTGGTGTTGATAAAAAAATATGTAATTTTGTTATTTAATGTTCACCAAAAAAATTATTTTTAAAAATCACATATTTTTTAATTCTTTTTTATTGTAATCTGTATTTGCAGGAGTTTTTGATAGTGCAGTTTTTATTACTCCAAAGATTGTTTTTAAAAGGTAAGGACCGTCCTGTAAAAACTGTTTTATTATATAATGTGGCCTTAAATAAAATTTAATAAATGCTTTTGCCTGAATTTTTCTCATATCTTTTAATGAACAGTCTACTGTTTCTAAAATTGGGGTTATTAAAGTATATTTAGACCAGTCTTTTATTTTTATAAGATTTTTTTCAAAAGATTCCTTATAGAATTTTGTTCCGGGGTAAGGAGTCGCTAAACTGTATATTGCATAATTCGGTTTAAGTTTATGGACAAATTTAATTGTTTTATTCATAATTTCTTTAGTATCTCCAGGCATACCTAAAGCTACTGAAGCTATTGTTCTTATTTTTAGTTTATGCGCAATTTTAAATGCATTTTCAATTTTTGTTATAGTGGTGTTTTTGCACATACGGTCTAATTGTTGCTGATCTGCTGATTCTACGCCTATAAATATTGTAATACATCCCGCTTCTTTCATTTTTTTTAATACTTCTTCGTCTAAAGTGTCTACACGTGATGTACATCCCCACATGATTTTAATATTTCTTTTTAATATCTCATCACAAATTGCCATTACTTTTCGTTTTTTTAAAGTAAAAGTATCATCCATAAATGCTATTGTGTCAATATTATAATCTGTTTTCAGATGTTCTATTTCATCAACAATGTTTTCTACACTTCTTTCCCGAATTTTTCTTCCATGCATTGCAGCTGATGAGCAAAAAGAACACTGCATAGGACATCCTCTAGTTGTAATCATAGTGGTCATATGGGTATCCATGTCTAATAGACGGTATTTGTCCATTGGCAATAAATTTAGTGCAGGAAATGGAAGTTTGTCTAAATCTTCTATCAGCGGAGCTTCAGGAGTTATTACAATTTCTTTTGAGTATTTGTCTTCAAATACAATTCCTTCAACATCATGTAAGCTGCTCTGATTTTCTAGAGTCTGCACTAGATTTAACATGATGTATTCTCCTTCACCTCTAATTACAATATCTATATTTTCATCTTTTAAGGTTTCTATAAAATTAAATGTAGGATGATATCCTCCTATTACAACTATTGAGTCTGGAAGGGTTTCTTTAACTACCTGTGCAGTTTCAAGCGCTCTTCCTATTGTTGGAGTAAGTGCAGTTAGAGCTACTAAATCAGGTTTTCTTTTAAGCAGTTCATTTTCAACATCTTTAAAATCCATATCTTCTGCAGAAGCATCAAGTATTTCAACATCAACATTGTTTTCTTGCAGTACTCCAGCCATGTATGCAATACCTAATGGTGGAGCTATTACTCCCATAAATTTATATTTAGAAGCAGTTTGTGGCGGGTTAACAAACAAAACTTTCATAATTTACTCCTTCATTATTTAATATTCGTTAAATATGTTATTTTATATATGTTATATAGATAAAGGTTATGTTTGCATAATTGTGAATTCTATAATTAATTTTAATAATATTAAAAAACATAGATATTTACTAATAATTAAATTAATGAGGATAATATTATGATACCTGGTATGAATGCAAAACAGATGAAAAAAATGGAAAGACAAATGAAAAAGATGGGTATGGACATGAAAGACCTTAAAGGGGTCAAAGAAGTCATAATCCGTTTAGAAGATAAAGAATTAGTCATTCCAAATGCTGAAGTAAGTTTGATGAATGTAATGGGTCAAGAAACTTATCAAGTAACTGGTAAAGCACATGAGGTAACAGTTGATGAAGAACTTGTTATTCCTGATGAAGATATTGAAATGGTAGCTAATCAGGCAAAAGTGTCTGAAGATGAAGCAAAAGCAGCTTTGGAAGAGACTAACGGCGATCTTGCAGAAGCTATCTTAAAATTAACTCAATAGGATAATAATATGCCTCTTATTGTACATATTTCTGATTTGCATGTTAGTGAATTGGGATTTGATGAAGATGTTTTTATAAAAGCTGTAGCTGAAATAAATGCCATAAATCCAGACATGATAATATTAACAGGTGATTTGACTAATAATGGTTATTATAATGAATTTGTTCAAGCTACCAAATATTTGGGAATGTTTGATGCACCGTTATTTGCAGTACCTGGAAACCATGATGCTCGTAATTTAGGTTATGAGACTTTTGAAGAGTTAATTGGTGAATGTAGTTGGAAACTTACAAAAGATGATGAATTTGTAGTTGTAGGATTAGACAGCAGTTCTCCAGATATATCAAGTGGGAATATTGGCAGGCCGCAGCATCTTTGGATGGAACATCAATTGGATCAATGTGTTATTGATGAGTTGTTTAGTATTGTGGCTCTTCATCATCATGTAATTCCCATTCCAAAAACTGGTAGAGAGCGTAATGTATTAACTGATGCTGGAGATGTTCTTAAAACATTAACTGATCATGAAGTTGATTTGGTACTTGCAGGACATAAACATGTTCCAAATATTTGGAAAATGAATAATACTTTATTTGTTAATGCAGGGTCATTATCTTCTAATAAGCTTAGAGGTAATGATAAAAATTCATATAATGTATATGAAATTACTGAAGATACAATTAGGATATTTCTTAATAAAGTTGATGGGGAAAGGTTTTTATTTGGAGAATATCCAAGAAATAGCATTTAGTTAACTCTTAATTAAATTTAAATATAAAATTTACAAATAATATAAATATTAATTAAATAAATTTTAGGTGATAATGTGAAAGTTGTTGTTGATGCTTCAAATGTTGCATATAGTACAAAAAATGAAAATTCACAGCCTCAAATGTCCAATATTTTAGCTGCGGTTAAATCTTTAGAAGAAAGTGGTGATGAATTTGTAATAATTGCTGACGCATCACTTCGTCATGACATTGATGATAAAGAAAAATTTGAAAAATTGTTGGAAAGTGAAAATGTAGAAGAAGTTCCGGCAGGTAATGATGCAGATCATTTTATTCTTAACATTGCCCATAATGAAAAAGCTAAAATTTTATCTAATGACAAATTCAGAGATTATGCTGCAGAATTTAAAAATATTAATTCTATGAGGATTCCTTTTGTAATAGAAAATGGCAGAGTTACATTTGGAAAACCTAAATCACCTAAAAAGGATAAAAACATTTTGCAACATATATCTGATGAAATTATTAAGGAATTAAACTTTAAAAGATGGGAAGTTTATACTGGGAAAGAAGGTTTGGAAATTTCACCATTAAACATTGCTAAACAGGCTATTATTCGTATAGATAGTGATAATGATGCCAGTTCTAAACTGGAAAAGGTTTTTTCTAAGATACCTATGTTTAACAAGATTGTAGACATGGTTGATGATGTGGAAGTAGCTGCTCCTTATGTTATTTTTGTATTGGTTCATCCAAAAGATTACAAATTAGCTGTTAAAAATGCGGGCAATATATCTGTTACCGTTGCTGACAGGTTAAGACTTGAGAAAAAACCATTAATAGCTGTTCGTAACGATTTATTTACAAAACCGGGCACTTTTGAGTTAAATATAATGTTAGCTGATGAAGTTACTGAACATGCTCCTTATAATGTTCTTGTTCGTGTAAGTACTCATGATGAAGTATTTATTAAGAAAAATTCAAGAAACATTGCCAGTACTATAGCTGGAAGGCTGGGGTCTTGGAAATTTCCATTTGTTTCTGTTAAACCAGACATGCTTTTAGAAAAACCGGGAGATTTTGAGATTGAGCTAGAAAAAGGAGGAGGTTTGGATGGTTAATAGCTTAACTAAGGAAATTATTAAGCTATCTACAAAACTTAATCCAATTAGTGTTGGAACTAAGTTTTTTCCGACAAATTCTGTTGAAACTGAATATGTGGAGCTATTTAATTATACTCAAACTATTCTTTTTGAACTTGAAAAAGCTGAAATTACCTCTGAAAGTATTTTAGAAAATCTTAAACGGGATGTTGGTGTAGAAAATCTTCCAGAAGAATATAATTTTTATGAACTAAAAGCAGCTGAAAATAAAGTTGAAGAATATGCACTTGTAAGTAACATTATTATGGGTAGTGATCGTTACTTCTATGTTGAGCTTCCGCATCCTTCTAATTTAATTAATATATTTGTTAAAATAATTGAAAATGAAAAAGGACTGATAGTTGAAAAGAGCTCTACAGAACTTGTTGCAAGAATGTTAAGTAAAAATGATGCAATAAGGGTAGCTATTGAAATTATTGGAATTGGATTAGAAAAAGGTGTTCCAATTATTTCTGCAGTTGGTATGACTGGAGCTGCTTCTATTGAGCGTTCAATTAATTATACTCAAAATGTTGGAAATTTTCCCGGAGTTGCATTTACTAAGCTTGGTGGGGAATACGCACTTGTATTTGATGAACCATTTAAATTAATGCAATCTGAACCTAAAGAATTTCAAAATTATTTATTCATTGATTTAATAGACTCAACTGGTTTTATCAGTAAAAATGGTAGAAATAAACTTGTTGAATTAATGACAGGAATTAAAAATTTTATTGAAACTGAATGTGAAGGTGAATTAGAAGGTTATAGGGAAGGTGGTGATGATTTTATAGCTAGATTCCCATCAAAAGATTTAGCTATTCGTGCAGGACTCGATTCTGCTTGGTTTGCATTGGATAATGGTGCAAAAATCAGAGCAGGAATTGGCAGAAGTAGGAGAGAAGCGGGTGAGAGAGCTCAATTAGTTGATAGTTTAAATTCAACATCTCCATTATCATTAGTTGTATTTGAATTAGCTAATGGGTTATATGCTTACAATATTCCTTCTGAATTTTCAAGAACAATTATAGATTTGATTGAAAATCAAAAAGGTAAATTAATTGGAATATTTGCATTTGTGTTTATATTTGTTTATGTTTTATCTATATTCGGTTTAGGAATGTTTAGTTTTATTGGAATAGTATTGGCACTTGTTTATGCACTATTATCTTAATGTTTAAATAAGAGTAGTTTATTAAAAAATTAATTAAAAGAAAGGGATTAAAGTGGCGTCTAAAAACGATGGAACACTTGTTGTGTTTATGGTTATAGCATTAATTGCTTTTTGTGTAGGTGCAGGTATTGGTGTATCTATGGTTATTTCAGATGATGGTGATGATGTGGCTAATAACACAACACACGTTGAAAATGTTACTCATGAAATGACTACAAATATAAATGATACAAACAGTGATATTGTTTATGATTCAGAAATAGATGAGTCAAATTACCTTGAAAAGGGTGAATCAAACTTAGATTATTCAACTAATGACTAATTTATTTTTTTATAATGGGATTATTATGATATTTAAAGAACTTGATGGTGGATTGTCAGTTATTGATAATATTAAGGTAGCAGGTGCTAAAGAAGGAAAATATGGTGTTGCAGTTATTGTATGTGAAAATAGTGATGCTTCTGCTGTATTTACATCAAATAAAATTGTTGCAGCTCCTGTTATATATACTAAAAAAGTTATTGAAAATGGAAAAGTTTCAGCAGTATTTGTCAACAGTGGAAATGCTAATTGTTTTACAGGCAATCAGGGAATAGAAGACTGTAAATCATTGGTTGAATTGGTTTCTAAAGAACTGAATATTCCTGAAGATGAAATAGCTATTTCTTCAACTGGAGTTATTGGCCGTAAAATGCCTTTGGATATTATAACTGATGTAGCTTCTAAAGTATTTTCTAATCTTGGAAATAAACCTGAAGATTCATTAGCTGCTGCAAATGCTATTATGACTACTGATAAAATTCCAAAACAATGTGCTCTTGAAGTTACATTAACCAATGGTCAAAAAGTAAAAATTGCAGGAATTACAAAAGGTAGTGGAATGATTGCTCCAAATATGGGAACTATGCTGTCATTTATTGTAACTGACGGAATAATGGAAAGTAAAGACATTAATAAAGCTCTTAAAATAGCTGTCAATAAAAGTTTTAACATGATTGTTGTTGATGGTGATGAAAGTACAAATGACACCTGTTTACTTATGGCAAATAAAGCATCTGGAGTTAATATAGTTCATGATGGTGAAATTGATCCGAATTTCCAAAAAGCACTTGAATATCTGTGTATTGATTTGGCTAAAAAAATGGTTAAAGATGGTGAAGGAGCATCTAAAGTTATAGAAGCTAATATTTATGGAGCTAAAAATATTGATGAATCCAGATTGGCTGCAAAAGCAATTGTAACTTCTCCTTTATTCAAATCTGCAGTATTTGGTGGTGATCCAAATTGGGGAAGAATAGTCTCAGCAATTGGTTATTCTGGAGCAGATGTAAGTGCAGATACAGTAACAATAGCTATAGCTAATAAAAATGATGAAGTTGATCTTGTAAAGGATGGAAAAATCCTTGCTTTTGAAGGAACGGATAATCTTTTGAGAGCTGAGAAAATTATGCTTGGTGAAGAGGTTATTGTTAATGTTAATCTTAATAAAGGTGAAGCTGAAGCTACAGCATGGGGATGTGATTTAAGTTATGATTATGTGAAAATCAATGCTGAATATACCACTTAAAGAAAAGATATAAATACTTTAAGAAGTAAATATTTTTATGTTATAGAAATTCTATTTTTGATTTTCGATTAAACTGATATTGAATCAAATTTTAACTATTATAGTTATATTGTTTGATTTTAATTTATTAAATAAATTTAATGGGGATATGATTATGGCAAAAGTTAAAGGAACCAATAAAAGAACAAGAGCAAAAAGAAGTTATACCAAACCTGGTAGTAAAAGAGGAAGAGGAGTTAAACAAACCTGGAAAAAATAATCCTCTTTTTTCATAACTTTTTTTAAATTTTAAGCTTATTTTTACTTAGAAAAAATTATATACTATTTTTTAAAGATTATTACTCATATACTATAAGATGTGGTATTATGGGTAAAAAGAAAATGATGATGCCGGCAAATGGCCATAGAATTCAAGGTATGACTAGTGAAAAATTCCTTGATGCTAACGAATTTTTAGATGAATTAAATCTCACAGGTAGTGAGAACTTTATGGATGCAGGCTGTGGGGATGGTCATGTAGCTATTAAAGCATTGGAAGAATACATTACTGATGGATGTGTTTATGCTTTAGATATGTATGAACCGTCTATTGAGGATATGCTTAAATACAAACAAGAAAACAATGCAGATAACTTAATTCCAATTGTATCTAATATTGCTGAACATATTGATTTGGATGATGAAACATTGGATGTTATTTTGATGGTTAATGTTTTCCATGGTTTTAAAGCTACAAGAACTTTAGATGAGGCAGTGGATGAATTAGCTAGAGTAATTAAAACCGATGGTGGAAGAATAGCTATTATGGATTATAAAAAACAGGATGTTAAAAATGGACCTCCAACAGTTATTAGGAGTTCTCCAGAAGATTTGCAGGAATTATTCTCAGCACATGGTCTTAAAATGACTTATTTAAATGAAGAAATTGGGGAAGATATTCCTGAAGGTAAATCTCATTATTTAATAATATTTGAAAAAGAGTAGTTAAAAATGATTTTTGTAGCTATATTGGCAGGTGGAATCGGATCAAGAATGGGGGACACAGATACTCCTAAACAATTTTTAAATTTAGGAGATAGGCCTATTTTAATCCACACAATTGAAAAATTTGTAATTATTGATGAAATTGATGAAGTGATAGTTTTAACTCCACAAAATTTTATAAATCACACTAAGTATCTAATTGAAGAATATATTCCAAATAATGATAAAGTGGTTGTGATTGAAGGTGGAGAAACTAGAAATGACACTTTAAAAAACAGTATTGATTATATTAATGAAAATCATGATGTTGATGATGATTCCATAATTATAACTCATGATTCTGTTCGTCCATTTGTAACTCATAGAATTATTCGGGACAATATTAAAGCTGCAAAAGAATGTGGAGCCTGTGATACAGTAATTCCGGCTACAGATACAATTGTAGAAAGTAGAGACGGTAAAGTTATTAAAAATATTCCAATCCGGGATTATTTTTATCAGGGTCAAACTCCGCAAACATTTAAAATTAATAAGTTGAATTCTTTAATTGATGATTTAAGTGATGATGAAAAGGAGATACTTACAGATGCTGCTAAAATATTTGTTTTAAAAGGTGTTGATGTATCTCTTGTTAAAGGAGATGTAACAAATATTAAAATTACATATCCTTATGATTTGAAATTGGCTAATACGATTCTAAATGATAAAAATGATTAATATTATTTACAGATTAGTAGCTCCAAAATTCTTTGAAGAAGCTATAGAAGAGATTAACATAGATGATGTAATTGTAAGGCCAACATATCTGTCAATTTGTCAAGCTGATCAGAGATATTATCAGGGTAAAAGAGCAAGTGATGTTCTTGAAGAAAAATTGCCAATGGCTCTAATTCATGAAGGAGTTGGGGAAGTGGTATTTGACAATACAGGGAGCTTCAATGTTGGAGATAATGTTGTAATGATACCAAATACTCCAACAAAAAAAGATGATTACATATCAGCTAATTACTTGCCGTCATCAAAATTTAGAGGCAGCGGTTTTGATGGATTTACAAGTGATTTAATTCAACTAAATCCAGACAGACTAGTTAAACTACCGGATAATTTTAATTTGAAAATATCAGCATTTATAGAATTAATTTCAGTAATCTGTCATGGAATAGACAGATTTGAAAAAATAGCTATTAAACACAAAAACAGATTTGGTGTTTGGGGAGACGGAAACTTGGGATATATTATGGCTCTGTTTCTAAAAGAGTTCTATCCTGAAAGTGAAGTTATAGTTATTGGAAAACATGGTGAAAATCTAAACTTATTTTCATTTGCTGATAAAACCTATAAATTCCATGAGGTTCCAGACGATTTAGCTGTTGACCATGGATTTGAGTGTGTTGGATCAAATGCATCACAGGCAGCTATTGATCAGATAATAAATACAATAAATCCTCAGGGATCAGTAATCTTATTTGGAGTAAGCGAATATCCTATTCCGATTAATACGAGATTGGTTTTGGAAAAAGGATTAACAATTCAGGGAATAAGTAGAAGTGAACATAAAGACTTCTTGAAAGTAGTTGAAATACTTAAAAACAACCCTAAATTATTTGATTCATTAGATAAGTTAATTGGTGAAGTTGTAACTGTAAAATCATTAAATGATTTAAAAGAAGCTTTTGACAAAGATTATATCTCAGGTTTTGGAAAAACAGTGTTGGTGTGGGATAAATAATGTGTGAAGAAGAGGACGATGAGTTTACTGTAATCTGCCCAGTTTGTGGTGAGATGGTTGATGCAGGAGATGCAGTTTGTCCGTTCTGTGGAACTCCGATTTAAATATAAATTTTTTTAGAAGAAACTTTTTTTCATATGTTTTGAATGATAAAATTCAGATATTTATTAAAATTGATTTTTTTTAAAAATGAAGAATTCCAAAGATTTAATAAAGTATTAAGTAAAATAATTATTGTAGTGATTAAATGAAGGACGTAAATATTTTAGTTGAGGCTTTACCTTATATTAAAAAATTCCATGAAAAAAAGATTCTGATTAAGTATGGAGGGCATGCTATGATAGATGAAGATGCAATGTCTTCTACAGTTAGAGATACTGTTCTTTTAAAATATGTAGGTATGGAACCACTTATTGTTCATGGTGGAGGTCCGGAAATATCTAGATCTATGGACAAGTTAGGTAAAGAACCTAAATTTATTAAAGGATTAAGGGTTACTGATGAAGAAACTATGGAAATTATTGAAATGGTTTTAGTCGGTAAAATAAGTACGGATATTGTTTCTCAAATTTCTTATCATGATGGAAAAGGTATCAGTTTATCTGGTAAAGACAGCAGATTGATTTTTGCTCATAAAAAACCAGTTAGTAAAGTTACCAGTGAATCTGGTGGGGAAGAAGAAATTGATTTAGGTCTTGTGGGAGAAATTGATTGCATCAATACAGATTTGCTTGAAATGTTTTTAAAAAACAATTATATTCCAGTTATCTCTCCTGTTGGTATAGCTGATGATGGATCAAGTTTAAATTTAAATGCAGATACTGCAGCTGGTGAAATAGCCAGTTCTGTTGATGCTGAAAAGTTAATAATTTTAACTGATGTTCCGGGAGTTTTAAGAGATCCTAATGATCAGAACTCATTAATTCAAAGAATAAAAATAGATGAAGTGCCGGATTTAATTGAACAGGGAGTTATTTCTGGAGGAATGATTCCAAAAATTGAAACATGTGTTAAAGCAATTGAAGATGGTGTTAAATCCTGCCATATAATTGATGGACGTAAAAAACATTCTCTTTTACTTGAAATTTTCACAAAAAACGGTATTGGAACTATGATTTATAAATAGTTCTTATTTTAAAAAATAAATGGAATATAATCTATAAATGATTATATTCTTCTCTTAATTTTCTTCTAAGCAGTTTCCATCCATTAACTCTTGGAAGCTCTTTTAGGCTAAATATTTTTCTTGGCACTTTATATCTTGAAAGATTTTCACGTGCATAGCTAATTAAACCTTCGTTGTCTTCTTTATTTTCCCAAACTACTGCAGCTACAGGTAATTCTCCGCGATGACAATCAGGAATACTGAAAATAGCTATTTCTTTTACTTCGGGATATTTGATTAGAATTTCTTCTACTTCTGTTGGATAAATTTTCCATCCGCTCATCACAATCATGTCTTTTTTACGGTCTGTAATGAACAAACGATTATCATCATCAAGATATCCGATATCTCCTGTTAAAAACCACCCATCTTCTAAAAATGATTCTTTTGTAGATACTTCACGTCTCCAATAACCTTTAGCTACTGCAGGACCTCTTAGTGCAATTTCACCGTGTTCGTATTTTTCAAGCTCTTTGGTGTAGTCATGTTCATCAACAATTTTAACTTCTGAAAAACAAACTGGATGTCCAACACTTTCAAATCTGTCTGCAGTTCTATAATCCTCTGGTCTGATAACAGTCCCGGTTCCAATTACAATTGTTTCAGATAATCCGTAAGCATTAATTATTGGAATGCCGTATTTTTCATGGAATTGTTTCCAGATTTTTCTGTGTAGCGGTCCACCTCCGCTTATTATTTCACGTACAGTTTTTAACTGTTTTTCAGCACCTGTTTCTAATCTTGTCAGGGAGTGTATTACAGGAGGCATTCCTGTTAGAACAGTAACATTTTCTTGTTGGCATAATTCAAGATATTCATCTAAATTAAATTGCTCTACCATGATGTAATAAGCTCCTGCTCTAAGTGCAGCTATTGCCCATGATAATCCTACATGAGCCATTGGATATATTCCCATGTAAACATCGTCTTGTTTTAATGTTAATACATCACATTCATTATGGATTGCAGTGAAATAATTTCCATGAGTAAGCATGGCCCCTTTTGGTTGACCTGTTGTTCCTGAAGTGTACTGTAACTGACATAAATCATCCCAATCTGTAGGCTCTGCAGGTAAAATTTCTCCATTTTTATAATTTTCAATATTTTTTGGAATATATTTGTCTAAATCAACAATATCTTTTGCATCTTCATCAGTAATCATTAATTTTGCCTGCGAATCATCAATGATGTATTCAAGTTCATGAGGAGTAAATACTCTGTTTGTTGGAATAGCTATAGCTCCAAGTCTCCAAATTGCAAATAATGAGAATAAATAGCTGGTTGAGTTATTTAAATATATTAAAACTCTGTCTCCTTTTTTAATGCTGCAATTTTTTAGGTCACGAGCAATTTCTGAAGTTATTGCTAATATTTCACGGGAATTGTATTTTTCATTAGATTTTGGATTGTATAAAACATTTTTATCTAATCTGCAAGCATTTGCATCAAGAAATGTAGTTATATTAAGCATTTAGTAGTCACCTTCAAGTATTTCATGCACGATAGCTTCAGTAAGTTCTGCTGTAGTGCTATTTCCACCTAAATCAGGAGTTAATGTTTTGCTGGCACTTACAACATTTTCAACAGCTTTATTTATTTTATTGCTTATCTCATATTCTTTTAAGTAATCCAGCATCATAGCTATTGTTAAAATCATGGAACATGGATTGGCTATGCCTTTTCCTGCAATATCTGGTGCAGATCCATGAACAGGTTCAAATAATCCGTGTTCATCTCCAATGTTTCCTGAAGGAGCAAGTCCAAGTCCACCTACAAGACCTGCACCTTCATCAGATAGAATATCTCCAAACAGATTGCTGGTTACAATCACATCAAAGTTTTGGGGCCGGGTAATAAGATACATTGCCGCTGCATCAACATAAAAATCATTGCTTTCAATATTCGGGTAATTTTCAGCTATTTTGTAAAAGCTTTCTTTAAATATTCCATCAGTTTTTTTTAAGACATTGCTTTTATGTACGCAGGTTACTTTTTCTTTTTGTTTGGCTATGCATTGTTCAAAAGCAACTTTAGCTATTTTTTCACTAGCTTTTCGTGTAATGATTCTTTGAGCAATTAGTTTATTGTCTTGTTCATATTCAACTTGGCTATAGAGTCCTTCAGTATTTTCACGAACTATTAGGAAATCAATATTGTCCTGTATTGATCTGACTCCTTTGTAGGATTTTATTGGCCTTAAATTTGCATAAACATCAAGTTCTTTTCTAAGATTTATAATTGGGCTTGGTTGGCCTGGTGTGCTTGTACTAGCTCCAAACAATGTTGCATCTGATTTTTTAGCTATTTTAATGGTTTCTTCAGGTAATGTAACTCCATTTTTGTTGTAACATTCAAAACCGGCTTCACCATATTCAAAACTGAAATTCAAATCAAGTTTGTCTAGCAGATATTCGCCAGATTCCATTACTTCTTTTCCAATTCCATCTCCTGGTATTATTGCAATTTTGTACATTATTTCACTTATTTAATTTTGTTCGTATATTTTCGAAATATATT
The DNA here is from genome assembly GCF_023617305.1 of Methanobrevibacter sp. TLL-48-HuF1. NCBI lineage: Archaea > Methanobacteriati > Methanobacteriota > Methanobacteria > Methanobacteriales > Methanobacteriaceae > Methanobrevibacter > Methanobrevibacter sp. TLL-48-HuF1. The sequence continues at coordinate 485,620 of NZ_CP081485.1, read as the reverse complement.
TATATAGTTAGATATAACTATTATATGTTTACAGTTATATTAAATATAGTGAGGAATGTTTATGTCAAAATCTGTTGAAGAATTAATTGAAGATTTAAATGACCAAGATGAATTTGTTGTTGAAGCGACTGCTGGTGAATTGGAAATGATGGGGGAAGAATCAGTAGATGCTTTAATATCTGCATTATCCCATAGGAAGAAAAATATTCGTTTAAATGCAGCAAAAATTTTAGGTGCTATGTCTTATCCCAAATCCATCAATGCTTTAATCTTAACTTTAAGGGATAATAATAAATTAGTTAGAAGAGAAGCTTCTACTGCTTTAAGTCGTATGGGACAGTTAGCTGTTGATCCTTTAATTGAAATTTTAGATGATGAAGATTGGAGGGTAAGAGGTGCGGCTGCCTGGGCTTTAGGAAACTTAAAAGACGATGCAGCTATTGAACCACTTGAAGCACTTTTAGAAGATGAAAGCGGTTATGTTAGAGCCGGTGCTGTAAATGCAATAAATAGCATTAAAAATGAATAACTAATTTTGTTATTTTCTTCATTTTTTCCCTTTTTTTACCACTTTTTTTGAATATTGTTTAAATTTATATTTTTATAGTTACTTTTTTTCAGAAAATTTTTTGGTCGGAAGTAGTTTTCCACTACATTTATATAATATGAAAGGATAAATATTATATTAGCAAATATTCTATATCTTAATAATTTTACTATAACTTTTAGAATTACTGCTATTTTTTTAAAATAATTGTTTAGAATGGTTAGTGAGTTATATGATTACAATAGGAATACTAAATTTACAAGGTGCCGTAAGTGAACATTACGACATTACAAAGAAAGCTATTGAAAATATGGGTATTGAAGCAGAAGCAATTTCTGTAAGGTATGCTGATGAAGTAGCTAACTGTGATGGTGTAATCATTTCTGGTGGTGAAAGTACTGTAATAGGAAAAATCATCAAAGAAAGAGGGATAGATAAAGTTATTAAAGATAACAAGATTCCTGTTTTTGGAACTTGTGCAGGAATGGTTTTGCTTGGTAAAAAAACTGATTTTGATCAACCGTTATTGGGAATTATGGACATTTCAGTTAAAAGGAATGCATTTGGAAGACAAGTAGATTCATTTGAAAGTCCAATTTCTATTTTAGGGGAGGATTATTTGGGAGTTTTCATTAGAGCGCCGTCACTTGATGATTATGATAAGACTAAAGAAGATATTAAAGTTTTATCTGAATTGGATGATGAGATAGTAGCTATTCAGCAAGGACATAATATAGCTATTGCATTTCATCCGGAATTAACTGATGATACTCGAATTCATGAATATTTTATAAAGGAGGTTTTAAATTGTGCGGAATAGCTGGTATAGTTTATAAAGATAAAAAATTACATTGTGCAGGTAATGATATGACCAATATGCTCCATCAACTTCAGCATAGAGGTCCTGATTCTGCAGGTTATTCAATTTATGGTGGAACTGGTCTTAAAGATGATGAATACATCTTAAAAATCCAAGTAAAAGAACAACCAAGATTATTAGAAACAGTAAAAGATACAATAAACTTTGTAACTCCAATTCAGGGTGATGAAGTTCTTCCATCTGTTGGAGATTCATTTATTTATAAATGTAAAGTTCAATTAGATAACTTTTCAGAACTTAAACCACTTATATCAACTGTTGATACAATTGATGATGTTATTGTAATTAATGGAAGTCAGGATTTTGAAATGATTAAGGATGTAGGTTCTGTATTGGATATTGCAGAAAGGTACGATGTACGTGAGGTTAAAGGAACTCATGCTATAGGCCATACAAGGTTTTCAACAGAAAGTGGTGTAGACAGATACCATGCACATCCATTTGAAACTTATATTGTTAAAGATGTTTCTGTTGTCCACAATGGTCAAATTACAAATTATTGGAACATTAGAGATCCATTAGAAAGAAAAGGCCATGTATTTGAAACATTTAATGATACTGAGTGTTTAGTTCATTATATTGCAGATAAATTAGATACGGGTTATTCTTTAGAAGAAGCACTGGAACAATCTGTAGAAGATATGGATGGTCCGTTTTCTTATATTATAGGAACTCCAAATGGTATTGGAATAGCTAAAGATAAATTAGGATTACGTCCGGGAGTAATGGCAGAGACTGATGATGTTTTTGCAATTGCATCTGAAGAAGTATCTTTAAGGGAAGTTGTTGATACTCAAAATATTGAACAAATTTCTCCTGGTGAAGTAATGGTGTATGAAATTTAAGGGTTGGTTTTAATGAAAATAAAAGAATTAGATGCAGCATCACTTTCTCCACGTGAATTAAATTCACAAGTTAAAGAGTCTGCAAAAGATTATGATAAAATACTTATTAAAAATCCTAATGCAATGCATTATTTGGTTGCAGGAGTGACTGATGAAGTTAACATTGAATTGGATGGTTCTGTAGGTTATTTCACAGGAACAATGTGTGATGGTCCGAAAATTAAAATTAACGGTAATGCTGGCTGGTTTGTTGGAGATAATTTAACTGATGGTGAAGTAGTTGTTGAAGGATCAGCTGGTGATGGAGCAGGACAGGGAATCTATGGGGGAACAGTTGTTGTTCGTAAATCAGTAGGTTCAAGGACTGGAGAAATCATGAAAAACGGCACTATTGTCATTGGTGGAAATTCCGGATTTATGACTGGAATATTCATGATGGGTGGCCGTATGGTTATCTTAGGTGATGTGGGAGAAGATGTTGCAGAATCTATTATTCGTGGTGTAATCTATGTTAAAGGGGAAGTTAAAAGCTTAGGATATAATGCTAAAATTGACGAATTAACATGGGAAGATAAACTTGAATTAAAAGAGTTATTGGAAAAATATGATTTTGATTTAAAAGAAGATGAATATGACGAATTTAAAAAAATAGTTCCAGAAAGTGCAAGGCCATTTTACGGTCATTAATTGAATGGGAGGGAAGTATATGCCATATAGAGTAGAGAGAAATCCAGTTTTATGTAAGAAAAACTTTGGAAGACCTGGTTGTTGTTGGTATTTGTGTGATGACCGGGATGAAAAAATCTGTGGAAAGTGTTTCTCATGTTATAATAATTGTCCTCACGGAGTTTATGAAATTATTCAGGGTGAACCATATCCATTAAATCAGGAAAAATGTGTTGGATGTAGAATTTGTTTGGAAATGTGTCCGAATAGAGCTATTGAAGTAAATGCAATTCCGCAGGATGCAAGAGAAGCATGGGGGTTCCCGGATGTTGTAGAAATAGTGAGAAAAGCTCAATCAGCATCATATAAAATCAGAAGTACTGGTGCTTTAAGAAAAATTCCAGACTTTGATGATTTGGTGGTAATACCTGCGCAAGTATCAAGACCTCCTATTGATAAATATAGGGAACCATGTGGAACTGATGTTGTATTAGGAGATAGATATGCTGAAAATCCTTTAAAATTAGATACTCCTGTGATGATTGGAGCTATGTCTTTCGGTGCATTAAGTAAAGAAGCAAAAATGGCACTAGCTATTGGTTCTTCACTTGCAGGAACTGTAACAAACACAGGGGAAGGAGGAATGCTTCCTGAAGAACGTGAACTGGCTGATAAACTTATAGCACAATATGCATCTGGAAGATTTGGTGTTTCTGCAGATTATCTTAAACAGGGAGATGCAGTTGAAATCAAAATTGGTCAGGGAGCAAAATCCGGAATGGGTGGTCACTTGCTTGGTGAAAAAGTAACTGCTGAAGTTTCCAGAATCAGAAAAATCCCCGTGGGGTCTGATGCTCTATCACCTGCAAGACACATGGATATTGTAGGTCCTGAAGATTTAAGCATGAAAATTTCCCAATTACGTGAAATTACTGACTGGAAAGTTCCGATTATTGTTAAATTTGCTTCAGGTAAAGTAGCTTCTGATGTAAAAATTGCAGCTAAAGGTGGAGCAGATATAATTGTTGTAGATGGTATGCAGGGAGGAACTGGAGCAGGACCGGATGTTATTATGGAACATTCAGGTATTCCATCACTTGCAGCTATTGTAGAAGCAGATCAGGCATTAAAAGAAATTAACTTGAGAGAAGATGTAAGTTTGGTAGCTGCTGGAGGAATTCGTTCTGGAGCAGATTTGGCTAAAGCATTGGCTCTTGGAGCAGATGCAGTATATATTGCAACAGCTGCATTAATTTCTATAGGCTGTAGGGTCTGTCAAATGTGTTATAAAGGTAACTGTAGTAAAGGAATAGCTACACAGGATTTATCATTAAGACACAGGATTGATTACAAGGAAATGGGTAAAGCAGTAGCTAATTATATAAATGCAATGACTGATGAGGCATGTATGCTTGTTCAACAGGCGGGAAACACACATATTACAAAATTGGAAAAACAAAACTTAAGGGCCTTAACAATGGAAGCATCAGCTTTAACTGGTGTTCCAATGGCAGGTTCTGAAAACAGAAAAAATTAAATTCCAGGGGTCTGTTCAGCTAGACATAAATTACAAATAGCATTTTCATTGTCTTTTTGTTTGTCTTTAACTGGACAGTAATATTCTCCATTTTTTTCTTCTACTTTTAAACTTCCAGGAAATTCACTTCCAACCGGATGAATAGGCTCTTCCAAAATAAATGTTGTATAAAGAGCAACAATAATATAAATTAAAGGAAACTTATCTTCTTCTATTGTGTAATTTCTTTCTTTTTCAAACTGATGTTTTAATAAATTAAATGATTTATCAAAACTTTCTTTATCAATATCTTTATCTATATAATTGTTATTGTCAAGTATTTCCTTTACACGCATGATGAAGTATTTTACATAAACTTCCAAGTATTTTTCACGATAATTAGCTTGAACATATTTTCCTTCTTCCCTCATTCTAGCTGTTGCAAGCATTAGGTCATAGGGTGAAATTATTTTGCAATATTTTTTTAAGAGTTTTAATAATTCAGTTTTTGTTATTCTTTCTTTTGATGAAATATTGCGTAAATCTTGAAATATGTCTGTTGCTTTCATATATGTTAATTTTATAGTTGAATTATTTAAATTTTTTAGTTTTGTATTCTAAGGAAAACTAATTAATTTTTTAAAATAGATTTAAATAAAATAAACTTAAGATATTATATGGAATAATGTAAAATGTATACTTAAAAGTTTTTTAATACATGTTTTGTACAATAAATTTAATAAATATTAATATTTTATCATTATTCATAAAAATTTTATAAATAATAAATAAGGTGATGATTATGGATAGTGAAATAAGCAAAATGATAATGGAAACTATGTTAACATTAATTACTACAGCATTTGCATTTGTTGCAGGTTTAGCTTGGAATGAAGCAATACAAAAATTAATTGAAGAATTTTACACTGCTGGAGGTGCAGTAACTGGATTATTAATATATGCAGTTATTGTAACTATTGTTGCTGTAGTTGTTACTGTATTACTTGCAAGAATTGCTGGAAAAATGGGTATTGATCTTGATAAAGACTAAATATCCTTTTTTATTTTTTTTCCAAAAATTCTTTTTTGTATTGTTTTTTTAGATGAATCATTTTATTGTCCCTTATAATTTAAATAGTGCCAATGATAGAATGAACTTATTGTAGGTATACTTAATTTGTGTGTTTAAGTATAATTACAGCATTGAGGAATTATATTATGAAAAAAAGATATTTTTTAGTTTTAATTTTAATTTTGTTATTATTTTGTTTAAATACTTGTTTTGCTCAGGATAATGACACTAGTTTAGATAATAATTTGATTACAAATGATAATGTCAAAATTACTACTTATGATTTGGTTAAATATTATCAAAATGATTCACAATTTGAATTTAATGTAAAAGAAAATAATTTGCCTTCTAAAGATTGTACTGTTAATTTAAATGTTGGAGGTAAAAATTACACTAGAGTTACAGACAGCTATGGAAATGGAAAACTTAATATTCATTTAATGCCTGGCAAGTATTCAATTACTACTTCTTATAAAAATACAACTGTTAAAAATAATATCACTGTATTGTCATTTTTGGAGAGTAAGGATTTGGTTAAATATTATCAAAATGATTCTCAGTTTGTATTTAAAGTTTTAAATAAATCTACAGGCGGAACTGTTTCTAATGCAAAGGTAACTTTAAATATTAATGGTGTGTTTTATCATAAAAATACTGATGAGTTGGGTTTAGGTAAATTAAATATTAATTTACGCCCTGGAAAGTATATTATTACATTAATGTATGATAATCTTGCAACTGGTTATAATATTACAGTATTGTCATTTTTAGAGGGTAAGGATTTGGTTAAATATTACAAAAATGATTCTCAATATTTAGTTAAGGTTTTAGATAAATCTGGCAATCCTTTAATTAATAAAACAGTTAAAATGAATATTAATGGTGTATTTTATTATAAAACTACAAATAATTTAGGAATAGCAAAATTAGATATTAATTTAAATCCCGGGGAGTATATATTAACTGCTTATTATGATAATTTGGAAATGGGTAATAAAATAAAGGTTTTAAGTAGAATATCAGGGGAGGATATTTCTTCAACTTATGGAAATCCAGTTAATGTTTCGGTTAATTTTGTAGATTCTACAGGAAATCCCGTATGTAATAAGTTAATTAAATTCAATGTTGCAGGCCAAATTTTAACTGCCTATACTGATGATAAAGGAATTGCAACAATTAATTTAAATAATCCTGCCGGAAATTATATTATAACTTATTATGCTGATAATATGTGCAGCAGTAATAAGTATATTGTTAAAAATGATTGTTCGTTAACAACTTTAAATTGGAATACTGGTGCAGATGTTACTAAAAACTCTTTAATAAAAAATAATTTACCTAACTCAGAATTAATCAATCAAGTCATTAATTCTGCAAAATCAGGCACACCTTGGATTACTTTTAAAGGCGGAATTGGAAATGTGGTATTTATTACTGCAGGTATTCATGGATCAGAGTTATCTTCTCAAGTAGCTGTGTTAAAGTTAATAAGTTATTTGGAAAGCAATCCAATTAAAGGTACTGTACATATCATTCCATTTATCCAACCAAAAGCAACTGCTAGTAATGTTAGGAATTATAATAATGTTAATTTAAATTCAAAAGCAAATGTTCCGGGAACTATATCAAATAATGTAGTGGAATTAATATGTTCATTAAAATGTGATAATTATGGTGATTTCCATTGTACTCAACCTAACGGTGATCCTGGAAAGGATGTAGCTATGGGTTCTTATTCTCCCTTATCTGAAAGTGCAAAAATAGCTGATTTTATTTCTAAAAAAACAGGTTACTCTAAATTAATATATGATATTGCAGGTAAAGAATATGGTGGAGCTATGGAGGATACAGTTAATTTAAGGGGTATTCCATCTGTTACATGTGAAGTATTAACACCTCATGGTACGATTGCTGCTGGAAGTGTGGATAAATCATTCAATATGATGAAAGCATTGTTGCAGTATAATAACTTAATTTAATGATTTATGAGTTTTTTATTTTAAATCTAATTCCTTTTTTTAATTTTTTTCAAAAATTCTTTTTTTAGCATTTAAAGTTAATAAATTATTCTTTTAATCTTTCAACAATTTTTTAAATTAAAAATTAGCAGTTTTTCTTAAAAAGAGATAGTTCGAAGTAAAAAAGAGGAGGGTAATTAAAAGACAGAATAGTTATATATGTTTAATAATTTTGAATATGTTTTTACTTCAAACCTATATTTACATTATTTTTCATATTATAAATACTTTTTTATAAAAAAGTATTACTTAATTAATATTAAAATTTTGAAAAGTATTAATATAATTTCGAAACAAATTTTTCTTTGTGTTTTTTAATAATAATGTGTTTTCAAAAATTTTAAAAATGATAATTATTATAATATAAATAGATTATTTATGATTACAATTACAAAAAAAGAGGAAGTTGTTTTAAATCAGGTAGAAATATTTAATCCTGAATATTCTGAAGGAGTACCTATTAAACTTTTAAAAGAGGAATTAGGATTTCATGAATATGATTTGGTTCAAATTTTAAACACATTATCTGAAAAGAATCTAATTGAGTTTAATGGTGGCAGTGTTAAGTTAACTATTTCTAATAAAGAGATTAATGCGGTTAAATCTAAAAAAGATGTTGAAAAGATTGAACTGAATATTAAAGAAAAAGAATCTTATAATCTAATTAAAGAGTTAGTTGATGATAAGAATTTGGTTTCTAAGTATACTTTAGAAGGCCATTTGTTATATGGTGATTTAAAACTTTCTAATTTTAAAATGTATCATATTATTTTATCTCTGGAAAATAAAAACCTTCTAAAACCCATTAAAAAAGAAGATGGGGAGTATTATTTACTTGTTGAATAAGAAATATAGTAATATAAATTTCTTATTTTTTCATAACATTTATATATTTTAAGTTTAATATTATATTTAAATCACTTTGTTGTGGACGGTTTTTACTATGATGAGAATAAGTATGTCATTACCAAAAAAATTATTGGCTGATTTTGATGAAGTTTTAAAAGAAAGAGGTTATCAATCTCGTTCAAAAGGTATTCGTGATGCTCTTCAGGATTATATTGTAAGACATCAATGGATGAATGAGATGGAAGGAGAAAGAATTGGAATTATTACTATTATTTATGATCATCATTATACTGGAGTTATGGAAAATCTTGCAGATATTCAACACAGTTTCAGAAATGAAATTAACATGAATATGCACCTTCATATGACTGAAAAATATTGTATGGAAATTGTTGTTGTTAATGGGGATATTAGTGAAATTCGTGAGTTAACTGATAAAATAATGAGACTTAAAGGAGTAGAACACGTAAAACTCACAACTACTGCTAATGGTGAAGAGTTTAGTGATCCTGATCATGAACATAATCATCACCATTAATTTTATTTTTTTCACATGAAATTTAAAACAACTCATTACCATTTTGATTTATTGAAAGATGAAGAAAGAATTTCAGCATTTTACGAAGCTATTGAAGATTTATCTGTCAATCAGGAATTAGCTTATGATTTAGGATGTGGAAGTGGAATTTTATCTTTTTTCTTAAATTCTTATTTTAAAGAAATAATAGCTATTGAACAAGATGTTAAAGCTAGTATATGTGCTAAAAAAAATTTAGAAAACTTTAAAAATATTAAAGTTATTAATGAAGATGTTTTTAATTATAATTTTTCTAAAAAATCTGATTTAATTGTTTGTGAAATGTTAGATACTGCTCTTATTGATGAAGAAGAAGTTCCAGTATTGAATCATGTAAGAAATTATCTAAAAGAGGATGGCAGAATAATTCCCCAGGGTATTATTAATATTATAGAACTTGCACACCTGGAGCGAGATTATATTCATTATGATGAAGATGTTTCTTGTGAAATTTTATCAAAGCCGGTTATTTATGATGAGATTAATTTTCTAAATGAAATAAATCCTAATTTTGAAAAAGTCATAACTTTAAAGGCTAAAAAAGATTCTTCAGTTAATGGATTGAAAATTACAACTGTTACTAAGCTTAACGATAATTTGGTTTGTGGACCTACGCCAATGTTAAACCCACCTCTGTTAATTCCTTTAAATGAAAAAAATGTAAAATGCAATGATTTAATTAATGTTAAATTAAAATATATTATGGGAAAAGGAATTGGAACTATTGAAGCAAATTATTATTAGGTGATTTTATTTCATTTAAAAGAGAACTGGAAGAATTTTTAAAAAATAAAGAAAAGTTAATTATATTGGGAATTGGAAACGAGCTTAAATGTGATGATGGTGTAGGACCTTTTATAATTAATGAATTAAAAGATTTGGAAAATTCTGATTTAATAATTATTGATGGTCAAACAGTTCCTGAGAATTTCACAGGTAAAATCAGAAAAGAAAAGCCGTCACATGTAATTCTTGTTGATGCATGTTTGATGGGGTGCAGGCCAGGGGAATTTAAAATTGTAGACAAGGATGATTTTGTCAATATTGGAATTTCAACTCATTCAATGTCTTTATCATATTTTGTTAAATATTTAGAGCGAGATAATGATTTTAAGATAATATTTGTTGGTATTGAACCTGAATCTATGGATTATTCAGATATGCCAACCCCAGTAGTTCAGAAGGGAGCTTATAAGTTTATAAATATTTTAAAGGAGATTTTATGAAAATTTTATTTATTGGTTCAAGATTGTATGATGATATAGATTATTATGTTAGAGAAAATGGTATTGAAAGTATAATTACTGAATCTAATGAAGATGCTATAAATCTGGATTTGCCTGATCAAGTTTTTATTGTACCTAGAGGTATGGACAGTCCAAAACAAATAGCCATCAGTCAGAATGTAGACGCGGTTGTACCATTAATTGGTATTGATCCACCATTAATAGAAGTAGCTAAAATGAAAGAAGAACTTGAAGCTGAAACGGATATTCCAGTAATAGCAGCAAATGTTCGTGCGGTTAGTTTAACTTCTGATAAAATTAAAACAAAAGAGTTCTATAATGAAATTGGCGTAGCTACTCCACAATATCAGATATTAACTAAGGATAATTTTGAAAGTAAATTGGAAATGGAATTTCCAGTTGTTTTAAAGCAGGGTCAAGGGCAAGGAGGAAAAGATATTAAAGTAGCTAATTCTTTAGATGATGTTAAAAAGTACTTTGAAAAGTTCGACCAGGCTTTATGCGAAAAATTCATTGAAGGTTCTGAGATTTCTATTGAAGTATTAGGGTATAATGGTGAATATATGCCTTTATCTCCAATTTATAAAGGTGAAACAACTTTGGAAGGAATTCATCCTTTAAATAAGGTTAAAACTGCTCCTTGTTTAGTTGAAGGATTAGATAATAATCTTATTCAAAGAACTGCATATAAAGTAGCTAAAAATTTAGCTTCTGACGGTATTTTTGAAATGGATTTCATGTTTTCAAAACAGGAACAGCAATTATATGCTATTGAAGTTAACACAAGACCAAATGGAACCAGATATTTAACAACAGCTACCTGCGGAGTTAATTCTTTATGTGAATTAGTAAATATGGCATCAGGTAAATTTTCTATTAAAGACATTCAGGACAAATTAGAATATTATTATGCTACTGAAATTCCTATTGGACATTATGAAGGTCCGGCTTTAAATGAACCTTTAAAATCCTTTAAAAATAATGATTGTGTGGTTCATGGACCTGAAGGATATCAGAGAATTACAGTTAGGGCAAATTCAAAAGAGCAATTAGACAAATATGTTAAAGATTTGATTTAATAATAACTTAAACACCATTAAATTAATTTTATATAACAGTAAGAATAAAATTAATATGATACATAATTTATGTGTGGTAAAATGAATAATGGAGATATGTTAATTCTTTTTTTAATAACATTTTTTGGTGCGGTAATTTTTACATATTGCATTAAAAGAATATTACTTAATGCAAGGATAGCAGATAATCCAATTGTTAGTGAACACAGACATAAAAGCGGTACTCCTACAATGGGGGGTATTGCATTTTTATTTGTAATTTTGTTGATTATTGCTATTTATTATAATAATACTCCAATTTTAATCATGTCTTATATTATGCTTGCAGGAGGTATTGTAGGTTTATTAGATGATTTAATTGGTCTTAAGGTTAAAGAAATTCAGAAAGTTGTTGTAAACTGTTGTGATGAGGTAATTACTTTAGGCAGACTTGATGTTGAGCCTAATGAAGAAGTTAGAGTAGCTACTCCAAAAGCTAAAAAAGAAATTGATAAATTAGTGGAAGAGGGCAAAGTAGAAATTATTGGGGAGGTTCCAATTAAAACAGAACCTGGTGAACTTGAAAAAATCATTTGTCAAATTCTTTTAGGTGTGTTATTAGGTTTAACAGGGGTTGTAACTACAATTGGTGGATTTAATTTGGGAATATTGGCATTTCCAGTAGTTATAATAGCTATTTTAGGTTGTATTAATTGTGTGAATTTAATTGATGGAATGGATGGTTTAGCTGCAGGAATTGTAGGTATTGCATCTTTTGCTTGTTGCTGTTACTTATATTTATGTGGAAATATGGCAGGTATTCCAGTATTCATAATTTTAACTGGATTATGTTTAGGATTTTTAGTATTTAACAAATATCCAGCATCTATATTTATGGGAGATACAGGATCATTTGTATTAGGTACTGGTTATGCTGCAGCTGTTCTTATATCTGATATTCCATACTTTGGTGTTCTTGCATTAGGTGTTCCAATAGCATCTGTTGTTGTTAGTTTGTTACATAGGGCAAATATTATTAAATTGCCTGTTGAACCGTTACATCACACATTAAATCATTATGGTATGTCTGAACGTAAGATTGTACTTAGCTATTGGGGTGTTACTGTGTTATTATGTGTAATTGGAATTCTTGCTCAGTTATACATATTCTAATTTTTCTTTTTCTTTTTTGGTGATTTTTATATGATTATACAAGATTTAGCTAGTTTTATTGAAGGCAACATTATTGGAAAAGACAGTTTTTTTGATGATGAAGGATTTACAGGAAGATTTACATTTTTAAATGATGCCATTGATGGAGATATTGTAATACGCCATAAAATTAATGATAAAGGTGTTGAAATTGCAGCTAGTAAAAATTTAGCCTGTTTAATTACTCAAAATCCTCAGGATGGAGCTTGTGATAAAGCAATTGAATTAAATTTTCCACTGATTATTGTAGATAAAATAGAGTTAGCTACTGCTTATGCTCTTAAATGGACAATTGAAAAATTTTCTCCTGATTCAAAAAATGTTATTATAACGGGCACTAATGGAAAATCAACAACTTCTCATCTAATTTACCATATTTTAAAAAATACTGAATCACATGTTTTTACGAATACGGATAGTGAATCAGAATTTAATACATTAATTGATCCGATGGTTTCCAAATTAATTTCGGATGAAGTTAAAAATAATGGAAAATTGGACTATTTGGTTATTGAAGTTTCTGAAGTTCAAGGTTGGCTTGGAAATTTAATGAAACATCATGCATATCTGATGGCCAGTGCAGTTAAACCCTGTGTTGGAGTTATAACTAATATAGCTATGGATCATATAGGGCTTGTAAACTCTATTGATGAGGTTTTTGATGAAATAAATCAAGTTCCTAATGCTATTGGAGATGGAGTTACAGTATTGAATTATGATGATGATTTAGTGATGAAATTAACTCCAAATAATCCATTTTTATGTTCAATGAATAAATTCGACTCAAAAAATCCTCATGTTTATTATGATGATGGAATTTTTTATGAAGGTAATCTGATTTTGGAAAATAATGATTTGCCATTTACTTCTCATCATTTTATTCAAAATATTTTATCTGCAGTTGCAGCATGCATATCTTTAGATATTGATATCAAAAACATTGTTGAAGGGGTAAAATCTTACAGACCATTAAACAGAAGATTTTCAAAACTTCATGAAAATCCGTTAATTGTAGATGATTTTGCACATAATCCTGACGGTATAAAGGCTACAATTGCGGAAACTTATAAATTACTTCCAAAAAACCAAACATTATATGTTGTATGTTCTATCAGAGGTTCAAGAGGCGTGGAAATCAATAAATTGAATGTTGAAGCATTGGTGGAATCTATGAATGATAATATAAAGCTGGTTTTATCTTCAAGTAATGATGTTGTTGACCATTTAAATTTTGTTGAAGATGAAGAGCGAGAAATTTTCTTTGAAGTGTTAAATCAGAATAATATTGATTATAATTATTTTGATAATTTATGTGACTGTTTAAAAGACACATACAGGTGTGCTGATGCGAAGGATATTATTTTATTAATTGGTGCACAGGGAATGGACCCTGCTGAAGGTCTTTTGGAAAATATTTTAAGGAAATAATTTAAATATTACAAAATTTTAATATAATAAATGTAATTTATTTTTCTATTGCTTATTGATGGAAAAATTTAGAGGATAAAAACATGTTTATAAAGATAAGAAGAGATACATTAATAATTTTATTATTAGCATTCATCTTGATTCTTTGTGGTCGTTTAATAACATATGTTGCTTATGCGTCCTCTGATGAAGTTACTGATGGTGTCCCTATTTCTGGAATCATAGTTAAAGGTAATGATGTTGTACCTGTAGATATTATTAGATCTAATGTTATGCAATCTGGTTTAAGAGACGGTAGTGTAATTCATGGAGATATTTTAAAAACTTCTAAAAAAGAAGTTTCACTGCAGGATGCGATACAAACGGCTCAAGAGTTTGCAAAACGGTCAACAGTTCCGGGAACATCAGTTGCACCTATTTCTGCTGCAGATGTTCAGGTGGATAAAAACACAGGTATTGTTACAGTAACCGTTATTGAAGATTTCTCGTCAGTTGAATTAAAGAATACGACAAATCAGGGTTAATAGAGGGATAGTTTGAAAAAGTGGAGTATACCAATAATTTTCTTTATAATATTTATGATGTGTATAAGTAGTGTGGCTGCTACTTGTAATGTAATGGTTATCACTGATCCTACTGGTAAAGATCCAAATGGAGCGGCTGCTGGAAGTATGTCTTTTGCAGATAACATGTTCCAATCAACATTTTTAATGTCTAAAGAACATCATTTTGCGGTTCTCTCAGGGGGTACTGGTGGTTCAGACTCAAGGTTGGATTCAGTTGTAAACGCTGTTGCTTCTCTTGAAAACAATGCATCTGCAGCTTCTGCAGCTTCAATCGCCTCTAAATATCAGGGAGCTCGTCTAATTGTAGGGGGTCCTGAAATGGGTATTTCAATTGGAGGTTCTTTTGATGCATATGTTGTTACTGTAGATGGTAATGGTTCTATTACTGTAACTCCTTATTCCTCAACTTCTGGTGGAATAGCTACTTTACAGCCAGGACAAAAAGGAGCTATTATTCACTTAAGGAATTCTGAAGGAAACCCATTATATGGTACTGCAGATACTGTTCGTAAACAAACTGCAATTAATATTGGAAAAATGATTAGGGATGGATATCCAGCAACAACCATTGTTTCTGAAGCTATGGGTGAAGTAGCTAATGATTCTGGTGAAAAATACGGTGGGGGTGCGGTAAACCTTGTATCTGGTTTATCCACTGGTGATATGTTCACTCCTAAAGATTTAAATGAATCTGGTTATCCGATGAATGAAGTTTATTCAAAATCTTGTGATGATTGTGGATGGTCTGTAGGTTATCCGTCATCTGAGAATTATGAAGTTTGTCCGGTATGTAATGGTGAGTTAACAACAATTTATGCATATGAAGCATTGGGAAATGCAATTACGGTAACTTCGGACTCTGTTAGTGTTTCAGTTTATGGAAGTGAAAAACCTGGACTTGCATCAACGACTAAACAAATTGTGGATGCATCAGTTGCTAAAAATGGATATGATGCATCAGCTATTGCAACTTCAATTAACAAAGGTATTAATAATGGTCTTTTAGTTGGGGTCGATCATGTAGAACCTAAAGATATTAATGTTAAAAAAGACTCTAAAGCAGTTGGTGTATATTACACAGCATTAAATGGAGATAAATCAGCTCCATCTTGGGATTTACCAGTTGATGCAAGCATATTGAATATTTTAGGCAGTGTACAAACTGCAATTGGAGTAATTTTAATATTGCTTGTAGTATTTAGAAGTAGATTATTGAAATCGTTCCAAAATCGGTGAAATTTTTCACCATTAATTATTTTTTTTAAAACAGTGATACTATGGCATTGGTCTTAATAAGAGGAGAAAACAATTCAAAACTACTAAATGCAATTGCGGACATGGAAAGACATGGAAATTTAAATTTAGCAACTAAACCAAAAATAATTGATGCAAAATTTGCTGATTCATTAGTTGAAAAGATTCTAAATTCTAAACTCAGAACTAGTTCTAAAGTTGCTACTGCCTTTTTTGTTAAAGAAGATATAACTTTAAGTATTATGCAAATTAAAAAAATTCATCCGCCAGCTCATGTTGTAGTTGTTAGTGATGAATATGATGTTTTCAATCAATTAAAAAATAAATTAAATAATGCTCCTGATTTTAAAGGGTATTATTCTCATAAAGCTAAAAATGGCGGAAAAATAGATTATAAACTAAAAGGAAAAGTAAAACATATTGAGAATAAGAAAATAAATAGCTATTCAAACAAATAGCTATCTTTTTTTAATTTTTACAACATTACCGAGAGTACGGCCTTGTGAAGAGTTACCTGTGTACTTGCTTAAATCCAGTTCTTCCACATTCTCAATTAAAGTAATATTTAAAGCATTTTCTAATTTTTTTGTTAATCTTATATCTGGAATCATTTTACCAGATTCAATTCTATTTATAACAGAAACTTTTTCATAGATTTTTTGACCTAATTCTTCTCTTGATAAGTTTTTAGATTCTCTGGCTTTTCTAATTTTGATGTTAAAATCTTCAATTAATTCTTCTTTTGGTTCATCTTTAGAGTAATTTTGTCTTGTTTTTTTATTTTTCTTAGGTTTGTTTGATTTTCTAAATTTTGGTTTTGGAGGTGCTTTTTGTATTTTTCCAAGCTTAGCACATTCATCACAAACAATCATGACAGATCCTTCAATTTTTGCTCTTTTAGGATTGTCAGATACTTGTCTACCACAAATTTCGCATTCCATATTAATCAGTTTTTTCCTAATTTAATTAATTAAGTATTTATCAGTTAATGTATATAATTAATTTCCCATAAATTTTAAATATTATCATTTAGTAAAATAGCATAATAATAAAATTTAAATATGTTAATGTTACTAATGGTTATTAAAGTAACATAGATGTCGAAATTATAAAAATTTTCAATCAATATTATTGGAGATGAGTCCTATGGATAATATTAATGATTTGGAGAATTCTTCAAAAGAACAATTAGTTGAGAAAGTTGAATCAATGCAAGAAGAAATAGATTCATTAAAAGAAGAAAACTCCAGAGCTAAAAGTAATTTAATGTGGAAAGTTAGGAAATTAGAAAAAGATAAAGTTCTAATCGAAAATGAGAAAATCAGATTAGAAAGAGAAACTAAATCCTTACGTTCTGAAGTAGAGAGATTCAGATCACCTCCTTTAGTTTTAGCTACTATTACTGAAGTTTTGGATGATCACAGAATGACTGTTAAAAGTAGTACCGGACCTAGCTTTTTAGTTAATTATTCAAAATTCTTAGATGAAAAATTATTAGTACCAGGTTCCAGAGTTGCTCTAAATCAGCAAACCTTTGGTATTGTAGAAGTTTTACCATCAGAAAAAGATGCAAATGTTACAGGAATGGAAATTGAAACAAAACCTGATATTACATATGATAAAATTGGTGGACTTGAAGATCAAATAATTGAAGTTAAAGAAACTGTTGAACTTCCTTTAAAAGAACCAGAATTATTTGAAAAAATAGGTATTGACCCTCCTAAAGGAATATTATTATATGGACCTCCTGGAACAGGTAAAACTTTACTTGCAAAAGCAGTAGCTAATGAAACAAATGCTACGTTTATCAAAATTGTAGCTTCTGAATTTGTTAAAAAATACATTGGAGAAGGAGCAAGGCTTGTTCGTGAAGTATTTGAATTAGCTAAGGAAAAAGCACCTGCCATTATTTTCATTGATGAACTTGATGCTGTTGCAGCTAAAAGACTTAAAAGTTCCACTAGTGGAGATAGAGAGGTTCAAAGAACTTTAATGCAGTTACTTGCAGAACTTGACGGATTTGAATCTAGAGGGGATATTGGAATTATCGGAGCAACAAACCGTCCGGATATTTTGGATCCTGCATTATTAAGACCTGGTCGTTTTGACAGATTCATTGAAGTTCCGCTTCCTAATGATGATGGAAGAAAACAAATCTTAAAGATACATACTAAAAACATGGCTTTAGATGAAGAAGCAGACTTGGATTTGCTCAGCAGTTTAACTGACGGTCTTTCTGGTGCTGATTTAAAAGCAGTATGTACTGAAGCAGGTATGTTTGCTATTCGTGAAAAAAGAGACAGAGTTACAGTAACTGATTTCATGGATGCTGTGGAAAAAGTTCTTGATAAAGAACGTGACGATGAATTTATAAAAGAAGCAGGCGTGATGTTTGCTTAAATAATATGTAAGCCAATGATGAACCCTATGAGCTCTGATATGTGATGAATGATGGGCGAGCTGAGGCTTACTTTTTAAATCTTATTTTCTTAAAAAACTTTATTTAAAATTAAATTCTAATACAATATTATGTTGTTTAATAAAGATGATAAAATAACTAATGAAAAAACTATTTATCAAACCAAACCTAATATGCTTTTAGGATGTAAAAAAGCTATTTTTGGAGTTATTTTATTAATTGTTGTTTTATCTGTTGCATCACCGATTATTACATTTATTGGTGAAATGCAAGTATATTTAATATCTTATGTTAAATTATCTTTAACAAGGTATGCAGCTATTGCACTTTTTGTAATTATACTTTTTATTATTCTGTATATAATTTGGCAGTTAATCAACTGGTATTATATGGAGTATATCTTAACTGATTCAAGAATTATTATTAAATCAGGAGTTTTATACACCAAAAAAAATTACATGCCTTATGGAACAATTCAGGATGTAAGTACCTCTCAAAGTATTGTAGCTAAAATATTAAATGTTGGAACAGTTTCTGTTTATAGTGCTTATGATAACAATCAAATGAAATTAGCTAATATTTCAAATGTTAGTGAAGTTGAAAACATAATTTTCTCAAGAATATCAAATCAGAATAATTTAAGAGGCAGACATTCCAGAAATGATTTTTCTGTAAACAGACCTCAAAATGAATACTATTCTGATGATGGATATTATGAACCTTCTAATGACTGTCTGTCAAAAAGAAGGCAATATTTAGATGAAGATTACTATGATGAAAACGAGTACTATGAACCTCAGGAGTATTATAAAAAAGAACCTGTTAGAGATTATGAATATTATCCTGAAGAATTAAACTTTGAAGAAGAAAAAAGGCATAATTATGAATATGAACCTTATATGGAAGATTCTTTAGAAGAAAATATTGAAAATGCTATTAACAATATGGATAACAGATCTCAAAGCAGGAGCTATTATAATGAAGGCATAGGTGATTATTCATATGGTGATGATGATTACTATAGGGAAAATGAAGCTGAACTTTATTATAATGATCCAGACACTCAAGATTCAAAATTTGAAGAAAAAGATATAGATACTCATACAAAAGATTCTAAAGAAACCATCATTAGAAGACATTTTGATAAATTTAAAAAATGATTTTTTTTAAAAAAAGATTAGGTGAAGTTAATGGAATTACTATGTATACAATCTCAGGAACATGATAAATTACCTCTTGCAGAACTAAAAGCAGTTATTGAATGTGAAAATATGGAACTGAATATTTCCAAAATAACTGAAGGCCTTATTCTATTAACGGATATTTCCAATGAAAACTTAGATGACTATTATCAGACATTTGTAAGAAGACTGGGATACACACATGAAGTAGATGAAGTAATACTTAAATCTTCCATAGATAAGTTAGAAAAAGATATTTTAGCTATTGACTGGAGCAGATATATTTCTGAAAACTTTGCTGTAAGAGTAAAAAGATTCAACTCTCCAATTGATACAGTAGCTATTGAGCGAAAAGTAGGGTCATTAATTTTATCTAAATGTGAAAATGTAAAAGTAAAACTAAAAAAACCTGATTCCTTAATCAGATTAATTGCTCATGAAGATGCTATTTACATATCCATTGAAAAATTTAAACTTAATAAAAAACATTTTGAAGAAATAAAACCTCATAAAAGGCCATTTTTCTACCCTGGTTCAATGAGTCCGAAATTAGCCAGATGCATGGTTAACCTATCTAGGGTTAATTCTGGAGATTTATTGTTGGATCCTTTTTGTGGAACTGGTGGAATACTTATTGAAGCAGGATTAATTGGATGTAAAGTTGCGGGATCTGATGTTAACTGGAAAATGAAAAATGGAAGTGCCATTAATTTGGATTATTGTGGAATAACTGATTATAGAACATTTAACGTTGATGTACGTGAACTTAAAATGTATGAAAAGGTAGACAGCGTAGTTACTGATCCGCCTTATGGGATTTCTACTTCAACTGGTGATATTGATGGTGATGAAATTTTCAATGAATTTTTCCACTCAATTTATAATAATATGAAAGATGATGCCTATTTGTGTATGGCCAGCCCTCATTATGTTGATTTAAATCCTATGATTGCTGAAGTTGGTTTTGAATTAGTTGAACAATATGGAATTAAAATGCATAGAAGTTTAACAAGAATAATTTCAGTTATTCGTAAGAAAAATGTTTAATTTTTTTTATTTATTTATAAATAAGTAGGTAAGTTTATATATTACTTAGTAATCACCTTTGCTTATTTATATACTATATTTACTTTTTTTCTAAATTATTTATTTTAAAAGAGATTTTTTAATTTTACTTTTCAATTTAAGTTTTAAAATTTTCATTATTTCTCTGGAATTATATTGTGTATTTAATTAAATTATTAGTTTAAATATTCTTTTTTAATATATTATTTGATTTATGTTG
>NZ_CP081485.1:300000-457500 GCF_023617305.1 Methanobrevibacter sp. TLL-48-HuF1 | reverse complement strand
GAAGATTTATGATATTGATGAAAGTGAGTTAGCAAATATGCATATTGATGATATAATAATTGATAAAATAACCAAGCTTATAGTTGATTACTGAAAACTTCTATTATTTTATCAAGATTTTCTTTTTTTAAACTGCTGTAATCTAAATTTTTAACTTCAATTACAATTCCTTTTTCTTTCAGGCGATTATAGTTTGGACATTTTGTAATGAAAGCATGGTGATTTATTTGCAATTCTTTTTTTACTTTCCAGATTACATCCTTAGGTTTATCATGTTGAATAATTACATTAACTCCTCTTTTACTTGTGTGGAATGTGTTGTTTATATGTTTTTTTAATATGTTTGTTGCATTTATTGTTTGTTCCAAATTACTTTTTACAAAATCAAGTTCTTTATCTATACCACTACATATTATTTCATTAGTTTTACTTAATTTTTGAGGTAATTTGGTATTTTCAAAAATTTCATTGTTGTTTGTGCTGATAAAGCCGCCGCTTCCAACATTGATTATTTTTGGAGAACCTGTTGAAGCAATTATAATGTCTGATAAATTTCCATTTCCCAATTCCTGTTTTTTATCTCCAATTCCAGCAGAAGCATCTTCAATTGTTGTGATTCCATTATTTTTACAGTATTTTGAAATGCTTTTTGTATCCTGATTTGCACTGTATCCTGCAAAACTGGTAAATATTAATGCAGAGTTTTCAGGAATGTCTATTTCATTTAAATAATCAGTATTTATTAATCCTAAATCTGTTTTGAGGGTTATTATGTCTTTATTTAAATACCTGGCAATCTGCTTAAAACCATTCCATCCTCCTTGATCAGGTATGATAATTGAACCTTCAATAGCTGACAGAGCTATGAAAATACTGTTGTTTCCGCTGCTGGTTATTTTACAGTATTCATGGCCAGTAAGTTCCTTTACCTTTTTTTGGCAGTTTTTTTCAAAACTGCAGTCTTTATCATTTAAATAAGGATTTTCTCCCTGGGCTACTTTAGCCATAATTTCTTTAGTTTCTTTATGAGGTTCTTTAAATTTAAATTCCATATTATCACTATTTAAAATATTGATCCAGAGTAGTTTGTTTGGTGTGAAGCATTTCATTTAATAGAGTTCCCTGTTTTACGTATTTTTTAATTGGTATTTTTAATTTAGTTCCGCAATACAATAATGCCTCTTTTAAGGTTTCAAATTCTTTATAGGGTTTTTTCATAGCTTCCTTTATATTTTCTCTAACATTGAATACACCTAATGGAACATATCCTTCATAAGCTTCTCTTAAAATTATTAATCCTGATTGTTTTTTCTCTTTAAGTAAACTGTCAAGTACTGCCATTTTAGCAGTGTAATAACATCCTCCAACGCGAGAATATTCTTTTTTGCCGCCGTTTGTTTCATAATCTGAGAAAATAAGTTCTTCCTTACCAATTAATTTAATAAATGCTTCATACCATTCATATTGCCATTCTGTTGGAGTTAATATGATTGCATAATAATTGTTCAAGCTTCCGAATTCATAAACTCGGTAGGTGTCAATTTTTTCAAAGTTCTTAACTTCTTTTAAGAATTGGTCTGCTAAGCTAGTATCGCATGCTGTAATTGACCATCTGGTTGGAACTAATTTTCTTTTATATTTTGTTCCGAAAGCACCTACGGAAAATGCTTTTTGCATAGCTGTAAATGGAACATTTTTGTTATGTAAATTTAAAACAGCTTCACTAGCTTTTAAATCAGTATCATAATAGCTTTTTTCCAATTGTTTATCCCAGCGAACTGCATCTATATCAAATTTTTCAATAACCGCACTTGGACCATGAGGCATACTGTCTTCAGTTAATAAAGCTCCTGTCGGACGTTTACCAAATGTAGCTTCGCTATTAATAGCTTTAGAAGCCAGAGATATGTCTTGCAGTTTTTCAACAAATGGATTGTCCAGATCATCAATTTTAATTAGTTGTTTTCCTCTTACAAGACTCATTCTGTAATTAATTATATCTTCCTGGTTTTTATGCTGTCCGATCCATGATTCTGGAGAATCCATAATTGCAGTATCTCCTACCTGATTTGCCATCATAGGTCCTGCATAAACTTTAGGATAGGACCATCTTCCAATAAAAACAGATGGTGGTGTGCTGCCTTCCAAATTTTTTCCAACTTTAACTGATTTCATCTGTATTTGTCTGGTTAATTTTTCAAGGTATGCATTTTTGGTTGTTTTCATATTTGCCATTTTAAATCTAGTAAAAATAAGTATTTAAATTAAAAAAAAGATTTGAAAGTACATAAATGTTATTCATTTAAGTACTGTTTATTTGTTTTTAAGCGAATTCGATTGTGCTAGGTGGTTTATCACTTATGGATAATGCAACATGTGTTACTTCAGAAATTTCAGAAGTTATTCTTTGTGACATTGTTTGAATAACATTCCAGGGTAATTCCGGAACATATGCAGTCATAGCATCAATGGAATCAACAATTCTTAAAACAACTAAGTAACCAAAGTCTCTTTGGTCTCCTTTAACTCCAGTAACTTTACTGTCAGTTAATACTGCGAAGTATTGCCATACGTCTTTGTCAATACCTGCTTTTTCTATTTCATCAGTTACTATTTTATTTGCTTTTCTGCAGATATCAAGTTTTTCGTGTGTAAGTTCACCGATAACTCTAACAGCAAGTCCCGGACCTGGGAATGGTTGTCTGTGAACTACTTTTTCAGGTAAATCTAATAATAAACCAATTTCTCTTACTTCATCCTTGTATAAGTCACGGATTGGTTCAACTAAATCAAGAACCATACCGCTAGGGAGTGCTAAGTTATGGTGGGATTTGATTTTACCTTTACTTTCAATCCAATCAGGAGCTATAGTACCTTGTACTAAGTATTTTGCATCTGTTTTTGCAGCTTCTCTTTCAAAAACATCAATAAATACTTTACCTATGATTTTTCTTTTTTCTTCAGGATCTTCCACTCCTTCAAGAGCACTTAAGAATTCTTCAGAAGCATCAACATAATTAAAGTTTAATCTGTCTTTAAATGTATTGGTTACTTCTTCTACTTCTCCTTCTCTTAAAAGACCATGATCTACAAATATTGCTATTAAATTATCTCCAATAGCTTCCTGAACAAGAACAGAACACACTGAACTGTCAACACCTCCAGATAATGCAATAATAGCTTTTTCATCTCCTATTTGCTCTTTTATCTTTTGGATAGCATCTTTAATAAATTCTTCTGGACCTAACATTGTTTCAACCACAAATGTTTATTCTTCTTCGCTTTCTTCTTCGTAATCTTCAATGATTTGTTTGACTATTGCTTCTAAACCATTTTCGTTTCCAGCTTCAAGTGCTTCAAATATTTCATCATATTTGACATATTTTTCTAATTTTATAGCTTTAGCACCAATTCCTGAGATTCTGAATCCATATTCTTCATCTCCTACTGGAATATTGACATATTGTCTTCTTAAACCTGGTTTGTTTGCAAGTGCTTTTTCTTTTAAGTCTTCTGGATTATCAATCATTATTACACCTTTTTTTACAAATTTCATAGAAATTTTCGAATATAGTTGATCCTTTAGGAGTATGATGTACTTCAGGATGGAATTGTATTCCATAAACATCTTTTTTTGTATGTTTAAAGGATTCAACATCGCATAAGTTTGAATTAGCCAAAATTTCAAAATCATCAGGGATAGTTTTTACTTCGTCTTTGTGGGAGGACCAAACTTCCATTTTTGGAGCTAATCCTACAAATAAGTTTTCATCATTAACAATATTGATTTCAACTTTAGCATAGCTTTCAGTATTGGATGTGTCTATTTGTCCACCGTAAGTTTTGGCTATTAGTTGGTGTCCTAAACAGATTCCTAAAATAGGTATATCAAAATGTTTAATATATTCTTCACTGTTTCCAGCACCTTCAATTGAAGGTCCACCACCTAAAATCAATCCAATTGGATTTTTAGCTTCAATTTCTTCAATACTTAATGTATTTGGAACTAATTCTGTTGGAATTTTAAGATATTGTAAGCTACGTTGAATTCTATGATTATATTGGCCTTTATTATTAATAACTAATATTGTCATTTTTTACTCCCTAATTTAATAGTATTATTTTAGTTTTTTTTATTTATTA
Organism: Methanobrevibacter sp. TLL-48-HuF1; assembly: GCF_023617305.1. Classification (NCBI taxonomy): domain Archaea; kingdom Methanobacteriati; phylum Methanobacteriota; class Methanobacteria; order Methanobacteriales; family Methanobacteriaceae; genus Methanobrevibacter; species Methanobrevibacter sp. TLL-48-HuF1. The sequence goes on along the minus strand of NZ_CP081485.1, from coordinate 453,357 downwards.
TATGTTTGTACTAAATTTTGGGAATAATATTTTAAAAAAAGAAAAATAGGTTTTTACACCTTAATTTTAATACTTTGAGTCATGTTTTTTACAAGGTCTAAATCAGGGCATTCTACAATTATCATTTGGTTGTCATCACTGTAAATACCTGCATAACCTTGCTGAACATTACCATTGGTGGATATCATTTTATCATTATAAAACTCAATATTGCTGCTGTTAGAACTTTCGTCAAGTTTAGTTAAGTTCATTTGTTCTAAATATTTTGTACAAATTTCTTTAAAGTCTATTGTGTATCCAGTTGAATTTTGCACGTTTTCTTCAATATATGAACTATTTAAAAAAGATACCATGATGCTGTTTTCATTATCAATATATGTTTCAGCAAATTCAGAGCTTGAATTTATTTGTTCAAATTGGGCATTTGATGGAATAGTCATTGTAAATGCTCCAAAATCAGCACTCTGATTGTTATTTTCCTCAGAACTTATTGTTATAGCCACAAGAGATGCAGCTGCAATTACAAAAATAATAATACATATCAGAACTTTATTTTTATTTTCCATATTTCTCACCTCATTTTTATTTTAATTTAAAAAGTATAAATATTTTTTTTAAAAAAAAGAGATGAGGGCTTTTTTTTAACCCTATTTATTTTTTATTGTAGGTATCATCTGTTTCAATAAATCTAAATCATAGCTGCCGATTATGATGATATTATTTGGGTTACTGTTATTTATTGCAATGTATGTATCATTTTCAAATCCAATAATATTATTTTCATCTGTTATCTGGTAGTATGTAATATTGTTGGAAGTTTCTACAATTCTTGAAGAGTTAGTTAAATTTTCAATAGTTGTTTGTTCCAATATATGATTTAATTCATCTTGATTTTCATAAAATGTTTTGTTAACATTTATAACTTGAATATTATCTCCAGCATATACACTTAATGATAGATCAGAACCTATTAATTCAACATCACTGTCTTCAGGTATTTCCATTGTAAATTGCCCAAAGTCATATCTTTCCATTTCTGGAGGAGCTGTAACTTCACTATTCATATAGCAATATCCTCCTGCAGATAATAGAATCATAGCTATGAAAAATATGATTAGTTGCCATTTTCTTTCCATTTTTCCCACCATTTGCTTAAACTTTATATATAATATTAAATAAATCACATTGTCATGGAACTTAGAGATTTAATTTATATTATTATTTCAATTTTAATTGCAGTAGTGCTATTAAAAATATTCATGTGGTTATTACCATTGTTTATAGTATTAATTATAGCATTTTTTATATATGTCTTTTTAGCTGAACGTTTTTAATTTATTTTGATTGGTGTATATCTTCATATGCAGAAGTTGCAGCTATTGCACCTTCTCCACATGCTACAACCCATTGTCTTAAACCGCCGCATATATCTCCTGCTGAATAAATATGGTCAATATTTGTTCTTTGGTGTTTATCTGTGAGTATTTCCCCATTTTCATTTAATTTAACATTTAATTTTTTAGCTAACTTATTATGGGGTTCATATCCTATACTAACAAAAACTCCCTGGGTTTTAAATTCATGATATTCATCAGTTTTAACATTCTTTAAAATTACGGAATTTATGAATGTGTTTCCTTTTATTTCCTCAGCTGTTGTATCGTAAATAACATTAATGTTTCTTTCTTTAATTTCTTTTTGTAGATATTGCTGTGCTCTTAGTTTGTCTCTTCTGTGAATGATGGTAACATTACATCCGACATTGTCTAAGAAAATAGCTTCTTGCAGTGCACTATTTCCACCGCCAATCATTATAACATCTTTATCTTTAAAGAATAATCCGTCACAGGTAGCACAATAACTGACTCCTTTACCTAAATATTCTTCTTCTCCAGGAATTTCCAAGTGTTTGTGTGAGCTTCCAGTAGCTAAAATTATTGTTTTTCCGCAGTATTCATCTTTATGGGTTGTAACAAGAAATTTGTCTTCATTTTTTTCTATGTTTTTTACAATTTCATTTTCATGCAATTCAACAAATTTCATACATTGCAGTTTCATTTTTTCAACTAATTCAAAACCGGAAATAGTGTCAAATCCAGGATAATTTTCCATTAGTGGAACTTCACGGCCAATTCCTCCAGCTAATCCTTTATCTAAAATTAATGTTTTGGTTCCCTGTCTGCCTGCATAGATTCCGGCAGTCAGTCCTCCAGGACCTGCTCCAACTATGATTATATCGTAAGTTTTCATGTTAATAACCTCAATATTTTAGTTAATTTAATTATGTTATTTGAGATTATTTAAAATTAATGAAATTATTATTTTATTTGGATAAGTTAAAAAAAAGAAAAAGGAGATTAATTATTCGTTTTTCTTATATCTGTAATAACCAAAGATTAAAACAGCAAAAACAATAATTAATACAATTATAAAAGGTATTGGATTAATTTGTGTTTGTTTTGAAACATCTTTATCAAGAAGTTCATGAACACTTTTTTCAGAGTCACTGGACTTTGTTGCTTCTTGTGAAGAGTCTGTTCCTACATTCACATTACTTTCAGTAGAATTACTGACAATTTTATTTGCATTGGAAACAATTTCATTAAATTCATCGGTTATATTTGAAACAATATTGTTAAGAATGTTATCTGTTTGATTATTATTGACTGTATCTGTTGTTTGAGTATTGTTGTTATTTGTAGTAGGTTTAGTTGTATTAGTTTCAGGATTGTTTGGAGTTACTGGATTACTTGGTTCACTTGGCTCTGGAGTTACAGGATCCATATTAATAAATTTATTTGGTATTGGGAATTTACCGGTTTCATCATCAACTATTATAGTTGTATTGGTAGTTCCAAAATAATTGTTATTAATGTTGGAGTCTTTTGCTGTTGATTTTTCAATTACAAAAATTTTATTATTCTCAGGGTAATTATTCACTATATAATTATTATCAAATATTACTCTAGATGGTATAGCTGGTGTTTCTTCATCAATATATATTACTCCAGTTTCACCATAATTATTAGTAATAATAGAATTAGTTACCTCCAAAGGTCCAGAAGTAATCATAGCTGCCCCTTTTGTACCTGCAGTATTATTAGCTATAGTACAATTGTTAACAGTTAACTCACCAGGCCAGTTGTATAATGCTCCTCCCCACTCTCTTGCAGTATTATTTTCAAATATACAATCTTCAACAGTGGTTGTTGAATAGATACCTGTACGTGTAGCACCTCCATCACGGTAAGCATAGTTAAATCTAAATAATGAGGTGTAAAGATAAGTATCTCCCCAGTATGTACAAACCGCACCACCATCATGGCCAGCATAATTGTTTATAAATTGACAATTATTTACTTTAAGGTATCCTTTGTTAGTAATTTTCTTTCCGAGTTTGTAAAATTCTTCTCCTGCCACGGAAATAGCTCCACCATTTTGAATAGCTTTATTGTCTTTAAAGATGCAAGTATCTACATATACTTTACCACCGTGTTCACTATTGATTGCTCCACCGTAATCATGACCATTACCATGTATAAAGGTTATATTAATAAATTTCACAGTTGAAACAGAATTAATTAAAACAATGCTGTTTTTATACTGTCCATCTATTATAATATCTTCAGCATTTCCTTTTCCTTGGAATGTTAAGTTTTTATCAACTTTTATTCCGTTTTGGTAATAAGTTCCTGGTGTTAAGTAAATAGTAGATGAACTATTTGCATTATTTACTGCTGTTTGTATTGAATCACCTGGGCCAATAGTTATTGAATTATCAGCATCAATGCTATTGGATGTTCCATTCTCTTCAGCAGAAACTGCAGGAATAGCAATTACTAAAAGTAAGAATATAAGAAGAACTGATAGCTTCTTTATATTTTCACCCCCATTTATAATATTTAAAAGGGTTTAAATATAAAGTTTTTGTCTTGTTTTGAAATTAAATAATATCGTAAAAATGAGGTAAAATGTATGAATTAGCTATTTGAAGTATGGGAGTAAGATTTTTAATTTATAGATGTTAATTAAGATTATTGTTGAATTTTAAATAAAAATAAGTAAAAGAGTTATTAACTCTTTTATAACATTTTCTGAATAGATTGCCTGACTATTTTATTAACAATACTTCCGTCAGCTTTACCTTTAAGTTTTTTCATACTCATTCCCATTAAAGGACCCATAGCTCCCATTTGACGTTCTTTAACCATAGATTCATTTTTATTAACAATGTCTTCAATGATTTTGGTAACATCTTCCTGGCTAAGTAAAGTTAAATTATTGTTTTCAGCTGTTGTTTTGATTTCTTCGTTAGGTGACTGTATTACACAAGTTGTTAATTTGGTAATGCTGTCTTTAGCTATTTTGGAATCAGCTAAAAGTTGGAAAATATCTTTTAAGTGTTGTGTAGTTAAAATATCAATGTCAAGACCTTCCCTTTTAATTTCTCTTAAATCATAAGCAAGAAGAGAAGCTACTGGTGTTGGATCTACTTTTACATCAGCCAATATTTCTTCAAAGACATCAGCTTCTAATCTTTTAACTAGTTGGCTAGCTAAATCTTCACTTAAATTATATTCTTTAATAATTCTTTCTTTTTTAACATCTGGAAGTTCAGGCAAGTTATTTTTAATTGGTTCAACTAATTCATCACTTATTTTAAATAATGGAATATCTGTTTCCAGATACATTCTGTTAGCTGTAGGAAGTGGTCTCATATATTCTGTATTTCCGTCATCTAAAGATTTACGGGTTTCTTCAACAACTCCTTCAAATCCAAGATTGGCTCTTCTTTTAACTTCTTCTAATGCTGAAATAGCTATATCTTCATCATGTGCAACAATAATAAATGCATCTTGAGAACCAATATTCAAATAATCTTTTACAGAATTTACTTCATCTTGTGTAATGCCATATGCAGGTAGTTCATCACTATGGAATATTCCGGAAACTCCACGTTTTTTAGCATAACTTGCTATTTCAGTACCGAATCTTCTTCCTGGCTGAACTTCTTTTCCAATAAGTCCACTGAAACCTTTTAATACAACTGCTTTTATAGATTCTGCTTGAGATAATATTTTGGATTCAGTATTTTCAAATAAGCTGTCCAAATCATGAATCTCTTCAAGTACTTGAGCATTTCTTTTGTTTAACTCTTCTTTTATTTCAATTAATGCAAGTTGTCTTTGAACTTCATTTTCTACGATTTCACTCATCAAATCAAGATTTTGAACACCTTTAATTTCAACACGAGCTCCTTTTTCAATTGAAATATTCAAATCCTGTCTGATTGTTCCAAGACCTCTTTTTACATTGGTACTTCTTAAAACCTGACCAATCATATATGCAACTTCACGAACTTGATCAGGATGGTGCATAGATGGATCTGTTGTAATTTCTGCAAGAGGAATACCTAATCTGTCTAATCTAAATTCAGTATAATCTTCGGTAGTTTCAATTCTTCTAGCTGCATCTTCTTCAAGACCTAAACTTTCAATAGTTACTCTGCCGTAAGGAGTATCAAGATAACCGTCAGTTGCAGCAAGTCCTGTTCTTTGGAATCCTCCAGTATTACTTCCGTCAATAACCTGTTTTCTCATTGTATGGAATTCATCTACAATATGCATATTCATCAATGCAGCTATTGTAATACAGATTTCAAGAGCTTCTTTATTTAAACTGTGAGGCGGTTCATCATCGCTTTCTACAAGACAGGTATGATGATTGTAAGATTCATATTTAAAGTTTAAGCCACGTAAAGACTCCTGAAGTGCAGCTCTGTCAATTTCACCAAGTTCACTTTGTGTTGGCCTTAAGTTTCTCTCAACAATTTCATTGTAATCTTCATCAACCAATTCAGTTTTACAAGGACAAAAGAGTTTATGTTTTGTATTTAATTGCTGATGAATTTCAAGTCCCATTTTAAGTCCTAATTTTTCCCAATCCATTTTCACACGACCTTAATTTAAGAAATATTTAATTGAAGACTTTTCATTAAATTCTCCAGCTATATTTTCATTCATTAGTTTTGTAACTTCGTCAATATCATCGCTTTGACCTAAAACCCAGCTTAATTTTACATAAGCAGTTTCAGGTGTCATATCTCTTCCAGAGATAACTCCTGCATTTAATATTTCACGTCCTGTAGAATAGACATTCATATTTACTCTGCCATACAGGCATTGGGAAGTCATAACAACAGGAATATTTTCATCATGTGCTCTAGCTAAAGGAGCTATTAATTTATCAGGGACATGTCCAAGACCGGTTCCTTCAATAACAAGACCTTTATATCCTTTATCGATATGGTAGTCAATAAGCTCTTCACAAATTCCGGGAAAACTTTTGATAAGTCCTACTTTTTCTTCAACAGCACTGTTAACTTCCAATTTATTTTCATTTCTTTTTGTATATTTGTAATTAGGGTTAATGTCCATAACATGCTGTTTAATTTTAGCTATTGGTTCATAATTAATACTTCTAAATGTATCTCTACGACTAGTGTGCATTTTACGAACTTTAGTACCTTTATGAAGATATGTATAGGAATCATTTAAACTGCCATGCATACAAACGCTAACTTCAGCAATATCTGATTTTGCAGCTACTACAGAATCAATAAGGTTTATATTAGCATCACTGGATGGTCTGTCTGAACTTCTTTGAGCTCCAGTTATTACAATTGGAACTGGTGTTTTTAACATAAAGCTTAATGCAGCAGCAGTGTAGTGTAATGTATCGGTACCGTGAGCTATTACAACACCGTCAGAACCATCAGATATGTCATTAGCTATTGATTTGGCAGCTTCAACCCAATATTTAGGTTGCATATTTTCACTTAAAATATTATACAGAGCTTTAACATTGTAATTGGCATAATCTAATAGTTCAGGATTTGCTTTAATTAAATCTGCAGCTGTAAATTTAGGGTGAACTGCTCCGGTTCTATAATCAATAATTGAAGAAACAGTTCCTCCGGTGGATATTATTGAAATATCCTGTTTTGATGAATCATGAGCTACATCTTCAGCTCCATAACCTATATTTGGTTTATCACCTTTTTGGATTAATTCAGCCTGAGTATTTTCAATAGCTACACCAACATTATATCCACTATCTAATTTTAAAACTAAATATCCGTCTTCACTATCTTCTGATCTGTCTAATAAGATACCTTCATAGGAGATATCTTCTTTATTAATTTTAATGGTATCTCCTATGGTAATTCCATTGCTTTCCAAGTATTTTTTAGCTATTTCTTTATATGTCATGAAACCACATTTAATTTAAGAGTTGTCTTTTACCCATTTTGCTCCAGCTTTTAAAACATCAATATTTACATCAATAACTTTTGGTTTAGATGCGAACATATGTTTAATAGCATTTTCGTAGGATTCTGGTGCTAATGTTTTCTTCAATTCCATTAAAACACCAATTAAAGCAGTATTGGCAGTTCTTGTGTTTCCGAATTTTTCAGCTATTTCAATTGAAGGAACTTTGACTATGTTAACGTTTTTATCAACTTCAACGTCACCTATACGTGAATCGTAAATAATAGTTCCATTTTCTTTAACATCACTGGCGAATTTCTCTAAAGACGGTTTGTTTAGAGCAATAAGAATATCAATATCTTCTACAACTGGAGTTCCTATGGTTTCATCAGAAATTACAATAGAACAGTTTGAGCTTCCTCCTCTTTGTTCAGGTCCGTAACTTGGATACCAGGAAACGTGTTTGCCTTCACTACAGGCAGCCTGAGCTATTGTAAGGCCTGCACTTAAAACACCTTGCCCTCCAAATCCTGTTACTTTGATGGTTACAGGTTCCATACCAGTACTTTCACAGTAAGTGGAGTCTTCGCTTCTGTCTACATTGAATATTTTGTCTAGAGAGTCGATTGTGTAATCATTTTCAGGTCTTATAATTGGTTTTCTGTCTTTCAATTCATTTCTGAAGTTTTTAACAGGGAATTCTTTTTCCATTTGGTTTTCAAGGAAGTCCTGAACACCTTTTGCATCTTGTTTTAAGTTAGTAGGACATGGAGATAATATTTCTACAAATGAATATCCTTTTCCTTCTTTTTGAATAGTTAATGCCTGTTTAATAGCATATTTTGCAAGTCTGATTTTTAAAGGAGTAGCTAGTGAAACTCTTTCAATAAATACTGGTGCTTTTAAGCTGTCAATTAATTCGCACATATGAGTTGGATATCCTGCATAATCAGGATCTCTTCCGGTTTGGCAGGTAACAGTTTTTTCTCCAACTAAAGTAGTTGGTGCCATTTGTCCACCAGTCATACCATAAACAGTATTATTTACAAAGAACACTGCTATTTTTTCTCCTCTGTTTGCTGCTTGCAATGTTTCATTTAAACCGATAGATGCTAAATCTCCATCTCCCTGATAACTCATTACAATTGCATTATCTTCTGCTCTTGAGATACCTGTAGCTACTGCAGGTGCTCTTCCATGAGCTGTTTGTACATTTCCACAGTTGAAATAGTAATAAGCAAATACTGAACAGCCTACTGGGGAAATCATAACACATCTTTCTTGTATTCCAAGTTCATCCATACATTCTGCAATTAATTTATGAATAATTCCATGTCCACATCCTGCACAGTAATGTGTGGTAGTCTGGTTTGTTTCACCTTTTCTTGGAAAAGACGGATAAATTGACTCAGGACGTTTACGTATTGATAATTCATAATCTTCTAAGTTTTTTGGTGCTAAACTTTTTTCATCCATTTTTTCACATCCTTAATCAATAATATATTTTCCTGTTTTTCCTTTTTCAGAAGTACCTTTTGGTAAGTCTTCATCGATTCCAGCTATTTCGTAAATCTTTTTAAGAACTTGTTTAAGTTCAATTAAATTTCCACCCATTCTGTTAACAAGGTAAGTGTTTTCTTTTCTTAAAGCAGCTAATTGTATATCTTCTAATAGTTGACCATTACTCATTTCTACAGAAATAAAGTTTACTCCCTTGTCACCAAGTTCTTTAATTTTTTCTTCTGGGAATGGTGATAATGTAATAGGTCTTAAAAGTCCAACTTTCAATCCTTTTTCACGGGAAACATCAACTGCACTTCTAGCTACTCTGCTGCTGATTCCATAAGATACTAAAACAATTTCAGCATCATCAAGTTTGTAATCTTCGTATTCAACTTCATTTTCAGCTATTTTAGCGTATTTTTCTTGAATTTCGAAGTTGAAGTCTTCTAATTGATCAAAATCAAGGAAAATAGAAGTAACTAAATTTTCCATTGTGTCTTTGTTTCCACGTACTGCCCAGGATTCATCTATGGTAGGTTCAATAGCTTCTTTTGGAAATTCTAAAGGTTCAGCCATTTGTCCAAGAGTACCATCAGCAAGTACAACAACAGGATTTCTGTATTTATGGGCTAATTCAAATGCTTTTATAGTTAAATCACACATTTCCTGTACACTATTTGGAGCTAGAACTATGTTTTTATAATTTCCATGACCCCCACCTTTAACTACCTGATTATAATCTCCTTGTTCAGGTCCGATATTACCTAATCCAGGTCCCGCTCTCATAATGTCAACGATTACTGCTGGCAGTTCTGCACCAGCTAAATAGGTAAATCCTTCTTGCATTAAGCTTATTCCAGGTCCTGAGGATGCAGTCATAACTCTGTGTCCAGTTGAAGCTCCTCCATAAATCATATTAATTGAAGCTTCTTCACTTTCTGCCTGAACAAAGTTTCTATTTACCATTGGGAAGTATTTTGATGCTTCGTGAAGAATTTCACTTGCAGGAGTAATAGGATATCCGAAAAAACAATCGCATCCAGCATACATTGCTCCAATGATAACTGCAGTGTTTCCTTTTACCATCTGATTAGTCATTGTCTTCCTCCTTTTTAGTATATACATAAACTTCAATAGCTAATGGTTCTGGACATGTAAGGAAACAATCCCTGCATCCACTGCAACCTTCGCCACTGTAATATGCATAGCGATATCCTGCTTTATTGAGCTCACTACCTATTTTAATAACATTTTGGGAGCATCCTAAAACACATCTCCCACAGCCTTTACACTCTTCTTTGTGTATTATTGGATATGATACATCAGCCATTTTACCATCTATTCCTTTTTGTTATCGTTATTTCTTATTTCTACTCTTCTTATTTTTCCGCTTATTGTTTCCGGAATTTTATCTACAAATTCAATTAATCTTGGATATTTATAGGGAGCTGTAACTCTTTTTACATGATTTTGAATTTCTTTTTTAAGCTCTTCAGAACCTTCGTATCCTGGTTGTAATATAATTGTAGCTTTTACAATTTGACCTCTTATTTCATCAGGATATGCAGTAATTGCACAGTTACTTACTGATTCGTGAGATAATACTGCACTTTCTACTTCATAAGGTCCAATACGATATCCTGAACTTTTAATAATATCGTCATTTCTTCCTATGAAATGGAAGTATCCGTCTTCATCTCTCCAAGCAGTATCTCCACAATGGTAGAAACCGTCATGCCATTGTGCAGCTTGTTTTTCAGGATTTTTGTAATATTCTTTAAATAATCCTGGACTTATATCATGAGATACATCAATACAGATTTCACCTTCCTGACCTATATCAACTTCTTCATCATTTTCATTTAATAATTTAACATCAAATAATGGGCTTGGTTTTCCAATAGAACCTAATTTTGCATCTAACCAGTCAAAAGTTCCAATAATCAATACTGTTTCAGTTTGACCAAATCCTTCTTTAATTCTTAAACCGGATATTTCTTTAAATCTTTTTGATACTTCGGGAGGTAAAGGTTCTCCAGCTGTTGTTACATGATGCATGTTTGAAAAGTCATATCCTTTGATATTTTCTTTAATTAAAAATCTGTATATTGTTGGAGGTGCACAGAAAGTGTTTACCTTATTTTCAATAACTTTTTCAAGTAGTTTAATACCATTGAATCTGTCATAATCATATATGAAAATTCCAGTTCCTGCAATCCATTGTCCATAGAAGTTTCCCCAGACCGCTTTTCCCCATCCTGTATCTGCTGCTGTGTGGTGTAGGCCATCTTCTTCAACTTTTTGCCAATATTTAGCTGTTGGGATGTGTCCTAATCCATAAGTTTGTTTGTGAGCTACCATTTTAGGAAGTCCACTTGTCCCTGATGTGAAATAAATTAGTGAGATGTCATCTGCAAGTACTTCATTGTCTCCAGTCGGCCTTTCAAATTCATCGCTTTCTTGTTCAATAGCTTTATTAAAATTAATCCATCCGTCAATGTCTCTTTCAATTACACATTTTACTAAATCAATTCCTAGTTCTTTTTGTGCTTCTTCATAATCTGGAATTAATTTGTCTTCTTCAACTGTTACAATAAGTTTGACATTAGCATTTTTTATCCTAAAGTCAATATCATGAAGTTTTAACATGTGGGTTGCAGGAATAGCTACTGCTCCGATTTTATGTAATGCAACCATGGTAAACCAGAATTCGTATCTGTTTTTTAAGGTAAGCATTACTTTATCGCCTTTTTTAATGCCTTTTTTAGTAAAAAAGTTTGCAATTTTATTACTGTATTTTTTAACATCTGAAAAGGTGAAAGTATGTTTTTCCTCTTCATCGTTTGTCCAGATTAAAGCAATCTTTTCAGGGTCTATTTCAGCGTATTTGTCGATTACATCAAACCCGAAATTATAATTGTCAGGATATGTTATTTTGAAATTTTTGTTAAAATCTTCATATGAGTCAAAATCAACTTTATTTACATAATCTTCAATTAATGATGTCATTTTATAACCTCTGTGGTTTTACATTATTATAGCTAAAAATTTAGCTTTTTCATTATTAAGTGCAACCATAGCATGTCTATGGCTTGAATCAAAGAATATTGAATCTCCTTTGTTTAATGTAATTTCATTATTGTGGATATAAAGTTTCAAAGAACCTTCAAGGACATAGTTAAATTCCTGTCCAGGGTGGCTATTTAATGAAGGAACTGTATCTTCTTTTGGATCAACAGTTACAATAAAAATTTCAGCTTTTTTATCAATGAATTTGGTACATAAGTTTTCGTATTTGTACTCTTTTCTTCTTTCTACTGAAATACCTTTATTTGCACGAGTAACATCGAAAATATTCATTCTAGTTTCTTCACCAGTTAAAAGTAAACCTAAATCAACTTGAAACTTATTTGCAATTTCACATAAGAAACTTGCTGGTATGTCTACTTCACCATTTTCATATTGTTTGTACATTGTTTCATCAATATCTAATTCTTCTGCAAAGTCTTGAATTGTAATATCGGAGAGTTCTCTCAATTCTTTTACTCTGTTACCAATATCTTTATTATATTCATTCAAAGTAAACACCTTAGTTGTATGTTAATTATTTTATTAAGATTATTCATATTATTATAATATAATAATTATTATAATGATGTAAGTATGATTTTTAATTTATATAAAGCTTATTAAAAATCGTGATAATTCGTTATGAATTTTGAAAAATTAATTTTTTATGAAAGAATAGTTTATATACTAAAAAAAATTATAAGTAATTTTTAGTTAGAAAAAATAATTTGGGGGAAATTCAAATGGCATCTTCAGATATATCTGATATTGTAATTTTTAAAAAAAAATTAGGATTGAATTATGAAATAAAACAAAAATATGTTGGACTTAAAATGAAAGAAAATAACATACTTTCATTTAATTTCAGAGTACCTTCATCTTTAAGGGATGAAATTCTTGATTATTTCAACAGATTTCAAATGGGCGAACCAACTGCTGTTGATATTGGTGGAACTGGTGATATTAAATGTATTTTTAAAGGTATTTCTCCAGTTTTAAGAGAAGAAAATGCATCTGAAGATTATTATGCATTATCTGTTTTATTACAAGAAACTGGAAAAACTGTTCCTTCAGAAGAAGAATTATGTGAAACCTGTTCTCATTGCGGATTCCACTAAATTTCTATTTTTTAATTTTCTTTAAACCATTGTATGGTTTTATTAATTTGTTTTTCAAAGTTAGAATAATCAGATTTGAAATTAATTTTACTCATTTTATCAATGTTGGCTATTGAATGAGTAATATCTCCTTTTCTTTTATCAACATATATTGGTTTTAAATCACTATCCAGAGAATTGGCAATTATTTCATATAATCTATTTATTGTTAACTTTTTACCTGTAGCAATATTCACTGGCTGTGTATAATTTGATTTTGCTGCAGATATATTTGCTTTTGCAACATCTTTTACATATATGAAATCTCTTGTTTGCTGACCGTCTCCGTAAATTATTGGATTTTTATTATTAAGTATTGCATCAATAAAATTAGGGATTACTGCAGCATATTGGGAGTTTTTATCTTGTTTTGGTCCAAATACATTAAAATATCTTAAAGCTATTGATTTTAAACCATAACTTTCTTTAAATGCCTGCAAATATAATTCACAAGTTGCTTTAGATGCTGCATAAGGTGAAGTTGGTGTCATTAATTCACTTTCTTTTAAAGGAGTATTTGTATTGTTTCCATAAACTGCTGAAGATGATGAAAATATTACTTTTTTCACATTTTGGTTTTTTGCAGCAGTTAGTAATTTAATGGTTGAATTTACATTATTATCATTACACTTAATTGGATCATTTACACTTAATGGAACACTAGCCATAGCTGCAAGGTGAAATATGTAATCTGTGTCGATGAGTATTTCATCTAAATTTACATCATTTAAGTTATTTTTTATTATGGTTAAATTTTTATGAGAGGGGTTTTTTAAGTTTTCTACTTTTCCTGAAGAAAGATTATCTATTATGGTAACTTTATTATTCTCAATTAGTTCATCTGCAATGTGTGAACCTATAAAACCAAGTCCTCCAGTTATTATTATATTTTTATTTTTCATTTAGACCACTTAACATTCTATTATTGCTGTATAAGCTATTTTTAAGTAACAACATTTATATATTTTCATTTGTAATAATTAATAATTATAGAGAGGAATATTATATGTTTAATCTTAATATGATGCATTCATGTGTTTATAATGGTGCTTATGGCCTTGCAAATATTGGTATTTCTAATTTTGATGTTGCATTATGTTATATTGTAGCAATTGTAGTATCAATTATAGTTGCTTTGATTTTACGGGTTCCATTATTGCCAAGTAAACCATATATGTATTCTTTTGATGTAAGTGCGTTATATCCCACTCCAATAATGGCTATGGGTATTCTTTCACTTTTCTTTGTTTTAGGTTATACATTTATCTACAATGGATTAGTGTTGTCTGTAGTTATTGGTGTGTTAACTGCATTATTTGTGAAATATTTATTTTATGAAGTATTTCCAAAACCTTTACAAGATAATGAAGAGGAGGCCAGCTAATGAATGAGATAATTGGTATTATAATAGCTGCGGTTATCTGTTGGTTGAACTTTGTTATTATTGATACTTATTTTGGACTTCCACAGCAGCCTGGAGTTAAAGGAGTTCAAACTGTTGGAGATTCAATTGAAAAAAGAAATGGCGATATTGCTGGCGGATTTTTCCAAGGGAATATATTATGTTCTCCTGATGCTTCTGCCGGTACATTAATAGCAGCTATTGGATATATGATTTTAGGAATTCCTGGAGGTATATTGGCCGCTTTCTTTGTATTTATTGGAAATAGATTGTGTGCAGATCCAGGTTATGCCGGAACTACGGGTTCTTTAACTATGACTGTTATATTGTTTGTTTGTTCATTTGCAGGTTTAACTCCTGAAATGTTTATAGCAGGTATTTGTGTAGCTATTTTAACAATTCAAGGAATTGATCAGGTTAAGGCTTCTATTTTACTTGGTAAAATAGCTAAAAAGTTCAATAGGCATGTTAAAGAGTGATTATATGTATGTTGAAATAATAATTGGGATAATATTAATATATGTGGCATTAAGGGCTCTAATAACTGAAGATAGAGTTTCAAAATTACTTTATTTAAATGTTATTGGGTTTGGAGTCCCTGCATTAATAGCTTTGGTAATTAAAACACCATTTGCATTTATAGTTGCTGCTGCATTTTTCATATGTTCTACAATTAGTGCTAATGCTATTGCAACAAGTTTGGATAAGCTGGATGATGAAATAATTCTTGATTGAGGCGTTAAAATGGAATTTGTTGTATCACTTATTGCAATAGCTTTAATGTTAATAGGAGCATTTGGAGTAATATTCTTAAAAAAACCATTGGACAAAGTAATAATGTTTTCTATAATGGATGCAGGTTTTTTACTTGTTGTGGTATTATTTAAATATTTGGATGTTGCAATGTTTGTTGCATTATCTGATCCTTTGTGTACTTTAATTTTTATTATGGCGATTGTTAAAATTAAAGAAATTAGACAAAGAAAAGTTAAAAGTGGTGAGTTACATGATTGATGTTAATTTGTTCTTTTATGTTGGTATTTTTCTAGCTATTGTAGGTAGTTTAGCTACTGCCTGGGGTCCTGGTGTAAAAGATCCTATTATAAGGACATTTAATACAGAAGTGGCTTCTATAGGAGTTTGTTTGGTATTGTTAACTTATAATCATGTTTTGGCTTTATTGACATTACTTGCAACAACTGTTGTTATTACTTTTGTTTTGTTTAGAGCAATTATTCGTTTAGAAGAGATGGGGGCAGATGTATGAGGATAGGAACTCTATGGAATAAATTAGCTAACCCAAAAAATGTTCCAAGGATTTTTGCTTTTTCATTAGGCGTAATTCTTTTAATAGGTTTTATTGTTCCAATGGGTCTAAATCCCGACCAAATTTATCCTAGGCCCGAACCTCAAGAACAGATAGATGCAGGATTAGCTGTAGCTCCTTATGACAGGGGTGGAGAAATTTTAAAAACTCCGGGAATAGTTATGGCTCAATTTCCCCAAAATGCTGAGGAGATTGGTATGATTACATCATATATGTCACCGGTAGCTTTGTGGGTTTCTCAAACGTCTCCATATTTCGGAACATCTATTTATTCATCTCCTGGTGGATTAATTGATGAAATATTGTATTACACTCGTGGTTTTGATACTATATTGGAATCCTCTATTCTGATGATGTCTTTCATAATAGCTTCATGGTTATCTATAAATTATACAATGAATAGAAAAAATGATGAAAAAGAAATAAAAGACGGTGTTAAAAAAGCTATTGGAGATTCAGTAAAAGTAGCTAATGAAGTTAAAATAAATGATGCTAAATCTAGAGCTAGACAATTAAGGAGGGATAATTAATGGTCCTCGTTCCGGAATTTGTTCCTCAAGCATTTATCTCAATGTATTTACCTGCAATTTATGCAGGTTTGATTGTTGGTTTTATAGGATCAATAGCTATTGCCATGAAAAAAGAAGAGATTCATATTCTTATTCTTACGGATTTGATTGGTCTTGCAATGATTTTTGTTGTTTCTGCTGTAGGAACTGATTTAGCCGAATCCTTAATTTTACCTGGTTTGGTAGTTGAATTAGCTGAAACATTAGCTATTTCTGAGATTTTACTTTCAAGAGAAATGCATATTATAGAACAAAATCCTAAAAGAAGCCTGCCTGAAGGCACTTCTTTATTCCCGATTCCATTTAATTTAGATTTGGAAATCATGACTACAGCACCTAATTTCATTGCGTTAGTTTTAATAGCTTATGGTATTTTCTTAACAGGATTTACCGGTGGTGCAGTAGCTGGTGGGGGAATTTTATTATATGCAATTTCTAAAAAAGCAAAAGGTTTACCTGTTTTCACTTTAGAAGGACTTGGTGGAGTTTCAGGTATTGCTTGGTGTTTATGGATTATTGGATTTGCATTATTCTTTATAATGCCTAAATTATGGTTATTAAGTTTATTCTTAGCAGCTTGTGGATTGTTATTAAAAGTAGCTTCAAAAGTTGGTTTAATTGGAGTGCTTATGAGAGAAGATATGAATAAGGAGTAAGTAAATATGGATTTTAGTACACTTGGTGGAAATTTATTAGGTACAATTCCTTTTGGTGATATAGTACTGTACTTCACACCTCTTAATTTGTTTTTATTTGCTGTAATGTTAGGGTTTACATTATTGATAGCTGTAAGTAAAACAGAAACACAAGTTGAAGCTACTTTTATGAAACTTGGAAATACTGATGTAAAAGTAGGATCAAAAGAGTTTAAACAAAGGAGATTTTTATCTGTAATCTGTGGTATAGCTTCTGCAGGGGCAATGATTACTGGAGATTTGTTTAACTTTACTTTATTTATGGCATTAATTGGTATTGTGAATATTGGAATTGTTTCAGCTGTAAGACAAGTCAGTGTTTTAAACTCCGCTTTTAATTATGGTTTAATAGCTATGATGTGTAGTTTACCGTTATTTGGTGGAGCAGCTATTGTTCTTGCTTCTTCCGGAACATTAAGTTTGTTAGTATTAAATCAAATGCATGCAACTCCAATGATGATTTTTGGTGCTTTATTGATGTTACTTGGAATTTTAGGGGAGTGTGGTGTTGCACCGTTCTTTGCAAGTAAAGCTGAAATGTTTAGAACTCCCGGTTCTCCATTTTTAGTTATTATTCATTTAAGTTCATTATTTGTTATTATTAGAGCAGTGGAAATTTTATTATTAGTTTTATGGTAGTGAGAGTATGGATATTCAAAAAATTATAAGTATTATATTATTGCTAATCTCTACATTAGCTATATTGGCTGCTTTAATATTTGATATGGCTAGTTGGATTGTGTATGTAATAGCTATTTTCGGAATTCCATTATGGATTTTAGGTTTAGGTTTATTAACAATGGCTAAACCAAGAAAAGATGATAAGGAAGAAAGGATAAAAGAACCATTTACAGGATATTAGTGGTATTATGAATTTGATGGCAGATATTTTAATTAATGTAATAATCGCATTCCTTGCAGGTAGTTTGCTTTTAGGTTTGCACAGAAAAATCATGGCTCGTATTCAGCTTAGGCCAGGCCCTCCAATAGTTCAGCATTTATTACATTCTTTAAAGTTCTTTTTTAAAGAATCTTCATTTCCAAAAACTGCTGCAATGCCATTTTATATTGGTATTGTTGTTATTTTAGCTATAATTTGGGTTGTTGGTGTTATTGTAGGTCCTGTAACTCATAATTCATTACTTATCCTGTTTGGTGTTTATGCTGTCTATAAAATCGTGGAGCATAATTCAGGTTCAAGTTCAGGTTCTCCTTATGGTAAATTGAGTTGTGTAAGGGCAGTTTTATCTGCAGCTACTGAACTTCCATTATTTGCCGCTATTGTTCTTGTTTATTTAAAAACAGATTCTATGAATATTGGAAAAATCATAGCATATCAGGGTGTTCATGGTCCTTTGGCATTTTCTATTCCTTTAGCGGCATTAATGTTCTTTATGCTGATTATATCTAAATCTCCTTATTCTCCATTTGGAATTACAAAAGGTAAAGATTTAGTTTCCGGATTCGAAACAGAACATTTTGGATTTTTAAAAGGATTCATAATGTTTTCAGAGTCCGTTTCATGGTATGTAATGCTTTGGGTATTTTTAACAATATTCTTTGGACCGTTATCTCCAGTTTATTATGCTTTAGGAATGATAATTATAACATTTATCACTGGATTTATTAATGCTGTAACTCCAATGTTGAATCCAAACCATTCTGTCATGACTCAAATAACGATTGGAGCAATTTGTTTTGTTGGAACACTTTTAATGATATTTGTATGAGGTTGAGATGATGAATGATAAATCTACAATATATTTAACTTCTTTAGTGGGATTTGGTGCAGTAGTTCTTACTTTAATAACTACTTTCCTTCATACAACTTTAATTGGATATATGATTATTTTAATGGTAATGTGTACTGCATTGATTATTTTAACTCTTAAAGGACATTTTTCTCACCATATTGAGAATTTGGAAAAGTTATTTTTTGTTATAACTTTTATAATTATCATATGTTTATTTATAATAAGATTTAGACCAATTTAGAGAGGATATTATGTTTGAATTTTTAATTTATTTACTTACATTTATTATAGGGTCAATACTGGGATTATTATACAGTTATAAACAGCATGGAGAACCTTTTGTTGTTAAAGGTTTGAATGTAGTTATGTGTGTAGTTTCAGTTATTGGTTGGGTGTTGGCAATTAATTGTCAATTTTCTCAAAGTTTAATAGCTATTGGTCTTCTTTTAGCCGGTTTTGTAATGGGTGAAAGACCGGGATATGGTAGAATGGAGACATTGGTGGGAATTGTTGTTGCTGTTATTGTTTATTTGATAATGCATTTAATCTAGTTGTGATTGTATGGATAATAAAGCTAAACTTAATTTAATGAAAAAAAGAGTGATTAGAAGTTTTAAATGGCAAGAAGATATCATAATTCCTTTTTCAAGAGAATTTGGCTGTACAACTGAAGAGTTAGGAGATTTATTCATGGATTTATTAGATATGTCTTCTTTAGAAGCATTACATGGAACATTGGAAATTGCTAATCAGAAATGTTTGCTTGAACGATTGGATGCTGATTTAAGATTGCCATGGTATGTAGATACATTGGAGTTGTTATCTGTAGAACAGGGTGATGAGATTAAAAATAAAGTAGCTGATGAGATTATTAGTGGGAAATCTTATGATATTGCTTTAGATGATGGCAGAAAGGAGTTATTTAATTTATTAAAGAATATAAATATTAATTAATAATGAATAGTATAAATATAATAATTAATAATTTGAGAGGCTTATAGATGTTAAATGCTATTAAGGATGTTGTGAGAAAAAGCTCAATTCATGTTTGTATTGTGAATTGTGGGGGATGTAATGGGTGTGATGTTGAACTGGTTGCATTAACTTCTCCAAGATATGATTTAGAGCAATATGGTATTTATGTTCATAACAATCCTCGTGAAGCTGATGTTTTATTATTGACTGGTGCTGTTACTGAGCAATGGGTTGATAATTTAAAGAGAGTTTATGATAAAGCTCCTGAACCAAAAATAGTAGTGGCTGTTGGGAACTGTCCACAATCAGGAGATGTATTTAATCAGGAAGGTGGAAAAGTTTATGCTCCTGCTTCTGATTTTATACCTGTTGATGCAGAGATACCTGGTTGTCCACCAAGACCTAATGAAATTTTAGAAGCAATTTTAGCTGTAGGTCCACAGGCTATTGCTAATCGTGGGAGGGAAAAGAAATGATATTACCTATTGGTCCGATTCATCCATATTTAAAAGAACCGATAAGGCTAAAACTTCAAACTGAGGGTGAAAAAGTAGTTAAAGCTGAAATTGAATATGGTTATGTTCATAGGGGAATTGAAAAGATAATAGAAGGTAAAACCTGGCAAAAAGGTATTTATTTAGCTGAAAGGGTTTGCGGAATATGTTCTTATGAGCATACTCAATCATTTGCAGAAACTATTGAACGGATATCTGGAGTTTATGCTCCTTTAAGAGCTCAGTTTTTAAGAGTTATTACAAATGAATTAGACAGAATTCAAAGTCATTTACTTGGTAATTCCACATTTTTCAAATCTATTGATCATGAAACATTATATATGCAATCTTTAGATATAAGGGAGTATGCAATGGATGCTATTGAACTATTAACTGGAAACAGAGTTAATATGGGCTGGAATGTAGTTGGTGGTGTTAAAATGGATGCTGACGAACGTCATTTCAAACCGATTCTTGATAATCTAAAAATTATTGAAGAGAGAATTCCAAGATTAAGAGAGATTTATGCAGAAGGTCCAGCTATTGGAATGCGTTCCCGCAATGTTGGAGTAATGACTAAAAAAGAAGCTATTAAAGGAAAAGCTGTAGGTCCTATTGGAAGAGGATCCGGATTAAAGCATGATTTAAGGGAAGACCATTATACTTACAACGACCACTTTGATTTTAAAACCATCTGGAGAAAAGAAGGGGACAATTATGCAAGAACCTTAAACAGGATTGATGAAATACCTGAGTGTATCAGTTTAATCAGGCAAGCTATTGAAAACATGCCTAAAGGAGATATTCGTGTTCCTGTTGATATTAAATCAGGATATGCTGAATGGAGAAATGAAGCTCCTCGTGGTGAAGTAAGTTATATGATTGAAACCAACGGTAATTTAATTAAACATATTTCCATCAGGACTCCAAGTATTTCAAATATGGATTCCTGTGCAAAATATATGATTAAGGATGTTGCTACTGTTGCAGATGCAGTATCCACTTATGCATCAAGTGATCCTTGTGTTGCATGTGCAGAAAGAGTTGCTATTACTGATAAAAAAGGCAATACAACTACTAAAAATATTTTTGAGGTAAGGTAAAATGTCTTCTTTGATGTGGTATATTTATGATTTTGCCAGAAAAGCATGGGCACAGGGATTTACTAATGCCAAAACCAGTCCGGAAATTGTAGAAAAACCATCCAGATTTAGAAACTTTCCAAATGTAATTAAAGAATATTGTATTGGTTGTGGTGCTTGCATTTCTTCATGTCCGTCTCCAAATGCAATTAAATTAGTTCGTGATGAGGATGATGAAACAAAGGAAGGCATTACTTATCCGATAATAAATAAATCTGCCTGTATCAGATGCGGTTTTTGTGCAGAAGTCTGTCCGACTGAACCTAAAACTTTAGAATGTGGGGAAAATCATTTATTGAAGCCTGAATTTAATATTATTCCTTCTAAAAGACAATTTATCATTGACGATTATCTTTGTATCAGATGTAAAAAATGTATGAAACAATGTCCTGTCGGAGCAATCCATGTTGAAGATGACGGCAAGGTTGTTGTAAATCCATTTAAATGTATTTCATGTGGAGAATGTCTTGATGTTTGTCCGGTAAACGGTGCTATGAAAGGAGTTTTCGTTGACAATATCCAAGATCAAAAAGAGCTGATAGCTCAGGTTGTAACTTTTCTTGAAAAATACATTAACAATAAGGAAGAGGATTTAAGGTCCCTGAAAAAAGACAGGCTTTTACAGTATAATTTCCCTCTTTCCGATATTTTTGATAAAGCATTGGAAATAATATCTGATGAAGAGATAGCTTTAGAAATATTAACTAATGCTATTAACAGACTTAAAATTAGAATTATTGACTGGGATAGTGAAACCTGCAAGAAATGTCAAATGTGTATTCCGGATTGCCCTACTAAAGCAATTTCCTTTGATGAAAAGAATGACACTATTGTGAGAAATGAAAATAAATGTTTACGCTGCAGTATTTGTTATCAGTCCTGTCCGTTTTCAACAATTAAATATTTCATTTCCAAATTCTCTTTAGAAGAGGATGAAAATGGTGAAAAGATAGTAAATGTTACAGTCAAAGCTTCAAATTTAAATGAAGAGGTAGTTATGGGTTGAGTGTTATGATTGATAGTTATACTAAAACTCCAAGACCTTTAAGGGATGTAGATGTTGAATCTTCAATTAATCAGAGCAAATGTGCAAATTGTACAGACAAGCCATGTCTTGAGTCCTGTCCGATTGAAGCAATATATGTTGATCCTAATGACGGTTTTACTAAAATAAAAAGTACCTGTTTTGGTTGTGTATTATGTCGTAATGCTTGTCCTTATGATGCAATACATATGGATGTGGATATTGCAGAACCAATTAAGGAAAACGTTCCAAATATCAACACAAAATTATGTAAATCCTGCGGGGCATGTGTTCAGGCATGTAAAACAGGTTCAATTAAAATTCATGCAGTTGACACTGGAGAAGCTTACAGTGTAATAAATCCTGATACCTGTGTCAGATGCGGATATTGTTTTAGAGTCTGTCCGACTGATGCAATTAAATATGGTCAGCTTCTTCCAAAAACAGTTAAAGGCGGAAAAGTTATTATTGTTAACCAGGATATTTGTATCGGTTGTATGACTTGTACCAGAGTTTGTCCGGCAGCAGGTGCAATCAATGTTTCCAAAACTAATAAATTGCCTTATATTAATCCTGGATACTGTGCAAGATGTGAGGAGTGTATGCATTCCTGTCCGTCAACAGCTATTAAATATTCTTCACGTAAAAAAGCATTTAAATTATATAGTGAGATTAAGTCTTATGACATGGTTTCTGAAATTGTAGATAAGGATATGAAAAGATTATCTATTGATTTAATTGGATTAAACGGTTCTCTTAAGAAAATATCAAAAACATTATCTTTGGAATTTGATGATGCTGATTATGAGGGATATATTCAATATAATGTCAATGACATGATGAGCAGAGAGTTGAATTTAAGTTTAGGGGAAAATATTGAAATTAAAAAATTTGGCAAGCTGTTTGAATCTTATTTGATAAACCGAGGCATTGAAGTATTTGACAAAAAATGTATTGCATGTGGTGAATGTTTAAACAGTTGTCCGACTGGTGCAATATCACTTGATGCTCCAAAACCAATTGTCATAGATGAAAATAAATGTGTTTACTGTGGAAGATGTGTTGGAGACTGTCAGTTTGGAGCAATCCGAGCTTATGATGATTATTTCCATAGTAAAGGATGTGATTTGTTCTTCAGCAGGTCTGATCTGAAAGGCCAAAGGGAAGCTGACTTTTCATTGGCCAGTGAGAAATGTCAAAGCTGTGGAATTTGTGTTAAAAATTGTCCGACTGATGCATTGATACTTGAAGGGGATAAAGTTACTTTTAATGAGGAAAACTGTATTTATTGCAGACAGTGTGAGGCAATTTGTCCTGTAACTGCAATAAAATTAGTTAATTTCAGGTGATTATGTGTTTGAAAAATCATTTATTACAGACTGTGAAGGTCCATTAACTTTAAATGACAATGCTTTTGAGTTATGTGCACATTTCATTGAGGATGGAGATGAATTATTTAAAATTCTTAGTTTATATGATGATTATCTTGTAGATGAAGTTAAAAAAGATAATTATAAAGCAGGCAACACACTGAAATTAATTTTGCCATTTTTTGTTGTTGAAAATCTTAAAAATGAAGATTTGATTAATTTTTCACGGGAACATATCTATGTAGTTAACGATTCAAGATTCCTATTAAAATACCTTCAAAGTGCTATGAATACTTACATAGTTAGTACTAGCTATGGCCAATATATTGAAGCAGTATCTAATTTTATGGAATTTCCATTTGAAAACACATATTATACTGATGTTGATATGGATGAGTTAAATCTTATTGATGAAGAAATACTTAAAATTGCTGAATTTAAAAAGCAGATACTGGAAAATCCTAAAAAATATGAGCTGTTTGATGATATTTTTTTCAGTGAAATTCCTAAAATGGGGATTTATGAAAATATTAAAAATATTGATGTTATTGGCGGTGAAGGTAAAAAATTAGCTATTGATGACATAATATCCCGTGACAATATTAATATTAATGAAATTCTCTATATTGGAGACAGCATTACGGATGTTGAACCATTGAGATTTGCCCGTGAGCATGACGGAATCAGCATATCTTTTAACGGTAATGATTATCCGTTAAGGGAAGCTCAAATAGCTATCGTATCTCCAAGTGCAATTGCAACAGCAGTAATAGCTAATATTTATGCTAACAATGATAAAAAATCAGTTTTAACTTTTATTGATGATTATAATAATTCAGATAATATTAAAAAGTTATTTGAAGATTATAAAATTGATTCACAAATTAATGAAGAATTTTTTAGAATATTTAAAAATATTAAATATCCACTTATTAAAATAGTTGATTCGGATAATTTTGAAGATATATTGAAAGAAAGTATTGAAATGAGAAATCGTATCCGTGGCGAAGACGTTGGTGGATTAGGTTAATAATTATTAAGAAGGTAATATAATGAGTTATGAAAAAGTAGAAAATACATTTTTTGAAGCTTTTGAAGGCCAATATGTAAGAGCTTTAATAACCGGCCCTACTAAAGAATTAGTTGAAAGAGCAGCTTATGATTCAACATCCACTCCAAGTGCTGTAATCGGAAGAGTTGAAGGTGGAGTTGAAGGATTCTTAGCAAAAAGCGAAACTCCTGACGGCAGATACGGTGCAGTAGTACAATACTGGCTTGGTGGAGATAATGTTGAAAAATTCGCATTTGAATTATCTTACAGGATTAGGCAGGATATTTTAGTCAAACCATTTATGAGGGTTTTTGATTATCCTGATGAAAAAAGTGATGAATATATAGAAATGATGGATATTGTCGGACATTGTGGTGACGGCTATGAATGGACTGTAGAAGAATATGGCCGTAAATTGATTAATGTTCCAATTGCAGTACCTGATTTCCAAATTGAAGAAAAATTATCTTTAAACAAAGGTACTATGGGAGGCAACTTCTGGTATTTGTGTGAAACTCAGGAAGCTGTTTTGGAAGGTGGAAAAAGAGCTCTTGATGCAATTCAATCAGTTGCCGGAGCTATTGCACCATTTGACATATGTTCTGCAGCTTCAAAACCGGAAACTAATTATCCTGAAATCGGACCTACTACAAATCATGTTTACTGTCCTTCTTTAAAAGAGCGTTTAGGCAGTGAATCTAAAGTTCCTGGTGAAGTTAATTATATTCCTGAAATTGTAATTAATGCAGTAAGTGAAGATGCAATGAATGAAGCTGTAAAAGCAGGAATTGATGCTGCTTTGGAAGTTGATGGTGTAATTAGCATATCTGCAGGTAATTATGACGGAAAACTTGGAGACAAAAATATTAATTTATTAGATATTCTAAAATAAGGTTTTAAAATGGAATTTTTAGACAGTGACATTAATGTTGATGTAATAGGTTTTGGAGCTTTGAATGTTGACAAATTGCATACAGTAGAAAATATTGCATGTAAGGATGAGGAAAGTTTCATTAAATCTCAAAAAGATACTCCTGGAGGATCTGCAGCAAATACTGTAATCGGGCTGGCCAGATTAGGATGTCCAACATCCATAATTGGTAAAATAGCTGAAGATGATGATGGAGATTTGATTGAACTGAATTTGGCCATGAATGAAGTTTATACTAATAATTTGATTTATGCAGATAAAGGCAACACCGGTAAAGTATTAGGTTTTGTTGATGAAAAAGGTGAACGCTGTCTTTATGTTGATCCTGGAGTTAATGATGAAATAGTACTGGATGAAATTAATTTATTGAATCTTTCAAAATGTAAAATAATGCATTACACTTCCTTTGTTGGCGATTCATTCAAGACTCAAATCGAACTGCTGGACAAACTTAATGATAATACTTTACTGAGCTTTGATCCTGGAATGTTATATGTTCAAAAAGGATTAAAAGAGTTAAAGCCGATTTTGGATAAAACAGATATTTTGTTAATTAATGAAAATGAATTAAGATTATTGTATGAAGATTATTACAAAGCTATTGACTGTGCTGATGAATTGTCTGTAAAAGAAATAGCTGTTCATATTTTGGATGAAGGTATTCAGACTGTTGTTGTTAAAAAAGGTTCCGAAGGTGTTTTTGCAATTACTGATAGTGAGGAATGTGATGTTGGCACCTACGAATGCAGTGTTGTTGATACAACAGGTGCCGGAGATAGCTTTAACAGCGGATTTTTATACGGTAAATTAAATGGTTATTCTCTTGAAGAATCTTGTAAAATTGGAAATTGGGTAGCTAGTAAGGCAATTGAAGGTTTTGGAATGGAAAAATTCCCTAATTTAAAAGATTTAAAGGAATTTATAAATTAAATAATCTTTATTAATTATTAAAAACAAAAATTAAATAAAAAATTATTCAGTTGGTAATAGTATGAATATATCTTTTGATAAGCAGATAAGTAGTTTGGAGCGTGAAATTCTCTTAAAATCTGTGGAAATACATGATAGTGGGGATGATTTTCAGTTTGAGTTAAATAAATTCTTTTCTCAAAAAGAAATCATTGCTATAGCACCACGTTGTATAAGATGTAATATGTGTGTTGACCAATGTCCGGTTGATGCTATTGAACCAGCTAATATTTTTAAAATAGCTAAAATCACTCATGATTGTGTTAAATGTGAAATATGTGTTCAAACATGTCCTGTTTCAGCTATTAAATTAATAGACAATAAAGTTTCATATAATCATGATGAAGGTGATGAGGCTATTGAATATAATTTAGCTAGTATTAGTCGTCCTCATAGAGTAGTTAGAATGAATGATATTTCTATTGATTATTCTGATCTTGCCAATTACGATAACTGTGCTAAATTTTGCCCAACTGATGCTTTCACATTGGAGTTCAAGTCCTATTTTGAAGAATTAGACATTGATGTTGATATTGAACTGGAAGATGATGTATTGTATCCGGTCATTAATAAAAAGTTATGTATTGGATGCGGGGCCTGTGTTCAATTTTGCGAAAATGACTCTGTTAAATTAGACAGAACTATTGGACCTATTGTTCACACTAAAAATCTTGAAATTAATCAGGACGAATGTGTTAACTGTTATTTGTGTGAAGAGAACTGTCCTGTGGAAGCTATTTGGTTAGACGAAGAGAAAGTGGTATTGAATAATGATAAATGCATAAGATGTATTAATTGTACAAGTCACTGTCCTGTTGGGGCGTTGAACTTTGTTGAAATTGACTAAAGGGGTTGTTTTATGAAAGCTAAAGAGTTAATGGATAAAAAATTTGTATATATAAGTCCTGAGGACAGTGTTAAAGATGTTTCTATCACCATGGAAAAAATACGTAGGTTCACATGCCCTGTTGTAGATGATAATAAACATTTGGTTGGATGGGTAACTTCTTTTGAAATTACTAAGGGGTTGCGTGAAGGTAATGATAAAATTAAGGAAATCATGAGTTCCTATGAAGAAATAACTACTATCAATGAAAATGCACCTTCAAGACTTGCAGTTATAGAAACAGCAAACAATAAATTTGTTACTGTACCTGTTTTAAATGATGATAATCAGGTTGTGGGAATGATTCGTGCTTGTGATATTGTAGAACTTTTGTCTGCACTTTATGATATTAAAGTTTACAAGTTATATGTTGCAATGTGCAAACAGTTAAAAGGTGTAACATGGGATGAATTAATGGCTGCAGCAGCTATTGTTTCTAAAAGGGCAACCGGTAAAAAAGTAAAACCTGAAGATTATGAAGCAACAATAAGGGAAGCTACTTTTGGTGAGGCTATTTGGGCAACCAAAGGTCTTGAAAATTTCTTTGCAGGATTAATATCTGTTGGGGAATTGGTAATCGCCCGTAAAGTAGGAAAAGCTAGAAAATAAGATATTAATAGTTTAAATATTATTAATATCTTTTAAATAAATTTTATCATCACAAATGGTATCGATTAAGTCTAAGTCATGACTTACAATAAGTAATCCCATTTTTCTTTTTTTAATAATTTTAATAACTGAATCCAATATTTGCACCTGTGTGACTGCATCAAGCATTGTTGTCATTTCATCAGCTATTAAAAACTTTGTTTTCGGATTCAGTGATCTTAAAACAGAGTATCTTTGCAGTTCTCCACCTGAAAGCTCACTTGGATATCTGCTCATCCATGACTGCTGAATACCAAATTCACTTATTAAATCATCACTGACATTCCAGGATTCTTCTAAAATATCTTTCATTTTCCATTTTGGATTCATTACTTTTTCAGGGTGCTGAAAAATTAATTGAACAGGGCAAAATCCATTTTTAGGAAGTATCTGATTATCCAGATAAACTTCCCCATCATATTTTGGAATATAATTAGATAATATTTTACACAATGTTGATTTACCCTTTCCGCTTTCTCCAATTAGTCCAGTAATTTTATCGCTGTTTAATGTGATATCCACATCTTTTAAAACATATTTTTTTGAAGAAGGATATTTGTAGGTTATGTTTTTTCCAATTAATTCCATTTTATTCCTCCTGATTGTATTTAAAACATCTGATGTTGTTAATTAAGTTAGGTCTTTTTTCATTACAGTATTCTAAAGGAGAATCACACCTGTCATAGTACGGACATCCGTTTGGAATTTCTCCGTGTAATGGCTGATGCCCTTTAGTTAGTTTAAATCCATTTTTAGGCAATGCTTCATATAATGCCTGAGTATATGGATGTAATAAGTTTTTACCTTCTTTAAAGTCTTTTGTATCAACTATTTCAATTACAAAACCGGAATAAAATATACAAATTCTGTTGGCAACTTCTAAAGCTGCATAAATGTCGTGAGTAATTAACAGTACCCCTACATTGTCATCAGCCATCTGTTTTAGATAATTTAAGGTTTCTTTAACTGATTTTTGATCTAATCCTGGAGTTGGTTCATCAGCAATTATTAATTTAGGGTTTGAAAGAAGAGCTGTTGAAATTAAAACACGTCTTGCCATTCCTCCGGATAATTGGAATGGGTACATATTGTCAACATCTTCACTTAATCCGTATTTTTCAAATATTTTTCTTTGTTTTATTTGTTTTTCACGGCATTCCTCTTCAGTTTCACATTCTCCAATAACCTGGTCAGCTATTTTCATTAAAGGGTCTAAAAAATTAACGGACTGTGGAATTAATGAAATTTCTTTTCCTCGAATTTCTTCTTTTGCTTTTTGATTTAAAACATTTCCGTTATATTTTATTTCTCCATTTAAATCAGCATTATCAGGTAAAATGCCTAATATTGCATGTGCTAATAAACTTTTTCCAGATCCGCTTGAACCTAATACTGCTAAAATTTCCCCTTCTTCAATATCCAAGGTTAAATCTGTAATTACTTTGAGATTTTGCTGTTTTAATCCTTTTGTGTATTGTATAAATGAGATTGATACATTATTAACATCTAATAGTTTATTCATCTTGACACTTCCTAGTTATTTGCACTTGCCGGATTAAGTAATTTTTTAATATTTTCTCCAACTATATCAAAGAGCAATACAATTATTAATAAAGATAAACCAGGGAATAGTGCTAACCACCAGTTTCCAGTTGCGAGATATTTCATTGATTCAGATAAGATAACTCCAATAGCAGGTTCGTGAGGAGATAATCCGAATCCTAAAAATGTAACACTGGCTTCGTGCATAATTGCATGAGGGAAAATTAATATAGTTCCAACTATTATCTGACTTACAATTAAAGGCAATATCTGTTTTGTAGCTATCCAAAGTTTAGATTTTCCAAGGTTTTTAGATAGTTTTACATATTCTGAAGTTTGAATCTGTTTTATTTCAGCTCTAAGAACTCTTGTTAGGGATGTCCAGTGTGTCAATGCAACACCGACAGTAACTCCAAATGCCCCTCCTCCTAATGCAATTGAAATAAGAATTATTGCCAATATGTGAGGCACAGACAGGAATAAATCTACAATCCATGAAACAAAAGTATCAAAATATTTGTTGAAACTGGACAATAATCCAAGAATCACTGCTATTATACTACTTAATATTGATGCAACAATTCCAATCTGGATACTTAATCCTAATCCTTTTAATGTACGGGTAAACATATCTCTGCCTATCCAGTCAGTACCGAATAAGTGTTCAAATGACGGAGCCTGGTTCATTAGCTGGAAATTTGTTTTAATATCTCCGGGATTTATGGATAAGCTGGTAATTATTACTAAAACTAAAAGTAATACTATTAAAGATATAGTCAATAATGTTTTTGTTCTTAGATTCATATTTAATTTTGATGTTTTTTTGTTTTTATTGACCATCCTCTTCACCTTCTTTAATTCTAGGGTCTACAAAGTTGTAAATAATATCTGCTATTAAATTACCTACATAAACGAATATTGCACTGAATATGACAATTCCCAATAATAATGGAACATCACTTCTTAAACCTGCTGAAACTGCAGCCTGTCCAATTCCGGGATATGTAAATACTTGTTCTACAAGAACTGCTCCTCCAAACAGTTCGCTGAAACTTAAAAATTGCAGTGTAATTGCTGGCAAAAGAACATTTCTGATTCCGTGTCTTTTAATAAGTGACCATCCGTGTTCTCCTCTTGCTTTTGCAAATAAGAAATAATCACTGTTCATTTCTTCAATTAACTTATCTCTGGTATACAATGCAATTTGAGCTACACCTAAGATACTTAATGTAAATGCTGGTAAAATTAAACGGTTTAACCATTCCCATATAGTTACATCCTGGCTTAAACTTCCAATTGGAACTCCAAGTCCTGAAGGGAACCATCCAAGCTGAATACTGAATACCATTAATATAATTAATGCAATCCAAAATGTTGGAGCAGACTGTAAAATGTAACAGTAAACTTTAATTGCTTTGTCAATCCAGGTATCTTTTTTATACCCTGCAACAATTCCTAATAAAAATCCAAGAACTCCTGATATTGCCCAGGATGTCATCATTAAAATTAATGATGCGAAAAATTTCTCTTTAATAACATCTATAACAGGTATTCTAAATATTAATGAATTTCCTAAATCACCATGAATAATATTGCCTAACCAATTTATTATTTTGGCAGTTATAGGTTCATTAACACCCCAATAGGATTCCAATGCGGCAACTTGTTCGGGACTGACAATCATATTACTGATATAAGTCTTTACAGGATTGATTGGTGATAAATCGACCATTATAAAGCTAATTATAATAATTGCAATAAGTAGGATGATAAATCTTACCAGCCGATATCCTAAAAATTTGAGTATTTTTTCATAATTTGACATAATATCGTTGTCCAAAAAAAGTAATAAAATGATTTTAAATGATTTGAATCATTTAAATCATTTTTCTATTGATGAAACACGTTTCCAGTCATATATGTTTCCAAATATGTCTCCTCCGTGAGGTTGTAAAAGAGCAGTATCATTGGATATGTCTAAACTATCATCTACGAAATATCCGTATTTGATTTCACCGATCCATAACCATGATGCGTTACCTTGTGGTGAAATACCATGGCTGCCGTCCCAAACTGCGTTAGACCATTCGGAATATGAACTTTCACGTGATTGTTTAAATGCATTGTCAATATGTTGGTCAATAACACTGTCGTTTACATATGCTGGGTTATTGTAGCCAATACCTGCCTGGGAACTGTGGTATTCTGACCAGATTGTTGATGGGTCAGTACTTCCGAATCCCCAGATAATGGCTTGTGAATTTTTAACTCCATCCATTTCATCCCAATTAGAACCAATAGCTTTTACTTCAATACCCATTTCTTTTGCTTGTTCAGAAACAGAAACTGCAATTGCTTGTCTTTCAGGAGCATCAGATGAGTAATATAGTTCAAAGGATGCTTTTGTCCCGTTTTTCTCACGGATTCCATCACCATCACTGTCAACCCATCCTGCTTTTTCCAAGGTTTCATTTGCTTTTGCAATGTCTCCGTCTTCAATAGCAGTTGCATTGTTTGCCCATGGTAATTGGTGAGCAATTCCGTCGTAATTAGGATATCCGATTCCGTTTAATGCACCTTCACAAAGGCTGGTTCTGTCAATACCATAGTTTAGAGCTTTTCTAATTGCGATATCTCCAGTTACATTGTTACCTACATCGGCACCGTCAGGATTCTTTTCACCTGTATTCATTGTAGTTGGTAGGGAAATTCCCCTTACATCAATGGTATCTAAAAGGTACATATTGTATCCGTCAACATTTTCTTTTGCATAAGCTAAAGGTACAGCAGATACATCTACTTCTTTATTTTTAGCAGCATTAAATGCAGCTTCATTTTGAGCGAAAAGAATAGTTAATTTTTTGAATTCAGGTTGGTCTCCGTAATAATTGTCATTTTTTTCTAAAATTACTTGCTGGCCTTTATCCCATTGAGCAAATTTATATGGTCCTGATCCAACAGGATTGCTTCCATAAGTTTCATTGTTGTAGGAATCAGATGGTACTATACCAATATATGCTAATTTATCTAGGAAAGTGGAATCTGAGTTGTTTAAATCAAATTGCACAGTAGTTGGATTTATTGCAGTTGCATTATTCATATTACTTAAGTCTAAGCTAGCTCCAGTTTTTTTAGCTTCATTATATGTAAATGCAACATCTTCAGCATCTAATGTTGTGTTGTCGCTAAATTTAACATCATCTCTTATTTGAACAGTGTATGTTTTATAATCATCACTTATAGTATAATTAGTGGCTAAATCATTTCTATAAGTCATGTTTCTGTTCATTTTTAACAAAGTACTTTGTATTAAAGGTTCTGAATAATAGTTCCAACCTAAAATCGGATCAAAACCAGATTCTGGTTCTCCTCCGTGACTGTAAGCTGCAACTACAAGTTCGTCATCAGCACGTTCTACATGTGACTGTCCGAGATAAACAGCACATCCTATAATTATAACAATAATTGCAAGTATTGCACCTATAAGATATTTTCTATCCATTTTTTTCACATTTCGTTTCAATTATTAAAAAAGTAGCTTGTTAGTAATATCAATCCGATATTTAGTATGATATAATAACAACCTAATAATTTGTATTATCATAATAATTAATAAGGTTTACTAAAAAAAGTATTATTAAAATGCTTTATTTTGCCTAAAAGTATTAAGTATTACTTTTTTTTATTTTATTTATATATTAAGTATTATTTTTTAAAAAATAAGGAAGTATTACTTTTATTGGCTTATTTTAGCTATAAGTATTACTTTTAAAAAAAGAGTTATAATGAATAGTCACATTCACTGCATTTTTTAGTTTGAAATTTAATTACTCCTCCGCATTTGGGACAGGTCCATTTTTCACGGTCTGAATCTGTTATTTTACCAATGCCTATATTTTTTATTCTTTTGGCACTTTCTAAAGTATTTAAATCATATCTTTTAATATACTTTTTGCTGTGTTTTTTCATTTGGGGGCAGGGAAATTCACTGCATCTTCCGCAATAGCTAAAATTCTTTGTATCAAAGCAGGATTTTATTTTACATTTTAAACTAGCTTTAGTTTTTCCGTCATCACCTATTAAACATCCTACACATGGATTTTGATACCTTTCACAGCTAATACAGTTTATTCCACAAGGGGCCAGCAGTTTTGAATCTAATTTATCAGGCATTTTCATACTTTTCATCCTCATTAATATTTATATGGAATTAATTATAAATAATTGGTTAACACTAATTTTTCTTTATAAATTTGACCAAAACTTTATAAATAAATAAAACAAATATTTCATTATCGTTGATTTATTGACGATTACATAACTTTTTTCGAGACAATGTCTCATGGATGTGGCTTTTTAAAAAAGCTGAACAAAAGGTGTTATTATGTATAAATATATTAGAGATGCATGGAAAAACCCAGATGAATCCTATGTAAGGGAATTAATGTGGGAAAGAGCTCCTAAATGGAGAAGGCAATCAGCAGTTCAAAGAATTGAAAGACCAACCAGGCTTGATAGAGCTAGAAGTTTAGGTTACAGAGCTAAAAAAGGTTTCGTTTTAGTAAGAACCAGAGTAAGACGTGGTGGAAGAAGGAAATCTCGTTTTATCGGAGGACGTAAACCTAAAAGAATGGGTGTAAACAAAATTACTCAAGCTAAATCCATTCAAAGGATTGCTGAAGAACGTGTAGCTAAAAAATACCCTAATTTAGAAGTATTAAACTCTTACTGGGTATGGGCTGACGGTAAATATAAATATTATGAAGTTATCTTAGTAGATCCACAAAGTCCTTCTATTGTTAATGATGAAAAAATCAATTGGATTTGCTCCAAAAAACACACTAACAGAGCTCTCAGAGGCTTAACTAGTGCTGGAACTAAAGGACGTGGATTAACTTCCAAAGGAAAAGGTAGTGAACAAGCAAGGAGAAAAAAATAAATCTCCTTTCTTAATACCTTTTTTGATAAAATGATTCATAATATCAGATTTAGAGAGTTTGTTTATGAGAGTGAAAATCTCGATGAATTAACTCAGGCCATCTACAACATATTTCCAGATGCTGAAATTGAAAGTGAAGATGCAGAAGGATTAATGGAAGATAAAATCATTATACTGTCTGGTGTTGTAGATAAGAAAAGACAAACAAAAGCTTTTTTTAATTTACTTTTAGAATTAGACCAAAATCAACTTGATAAATTAAATAATGATTTGGAACGTAAAGTTGATGATAAAGGAAATTTATTTTTACGATTATCTAAGGAAGATGCAATTAATGAAAAAATTAAAATTGTAGATTCTGGAGATTCAATTCATCTTAAAGTCAAAATAGCAGCATATCCTGCTAAAAAGGAAATAGCTATTAAAAAAGTTCGTGAAGCTATTGAAAATAACTGATTACATTTATATATAACTTATTTTTTATATAATAACCAATCAATTAAGGTGAGTGGTTATATGAAAGATGAAGTTTTTTATGGAAAAGGAATTCATGAACTTGAAGGAGAATATCCTGACCTTTATGACCTTGTTAAAAATATAAGTGAAGTAGTTTATGACGGACATGCTCTTGATTATAAAACCCAAAAATTAATAGCTATTGGAATTACAGCTTCAAGAGCAGATCCAAGAGCTACTAAAAAACAAATAAAAAGTGGAATGCAGGAATTAGACATTACTAAAGAAGAAATAATGGATGTTTTGAAAATTGTCCTTTTAACTTCTGGAATGCCTGCTTTCAGTAAGGCTGTTCAAATTTTAAATAGCGTTGCAGAAACACAATAGAAAAAACTACCTCTTTTATTTTTCAAATGCTTTCATATAAGAGTTTAATAAAAAAAATAAAAAGGTAAAAATAGGAAATATGGGCAATGATGGAAAACTGTTAAAAGAATTTTCGTTAGAAAGAAACCTCTCTTCAGCCCCTATAAACGGATAAAAGTAATAATAAAACAATACACTAAATTTTACAATAAAACATTTTGCGAACTAATTATTGGGGGCTGAAGAAGAGGAAGAACTGGTCCTCAAATACAATTACGCCCCCAACAGAGACTACCACCCATAATCACACAAAGCTTGAAAATCACGCTACCAATAAATTATAAAGATTTGCCCGATCATGAAGTAATAAAAGTCGCATTAGATGTTGCAGACAACTTAATGAAAGCAGCAATATTATTTATGAGTACAAATGGTTGTGCTAGAATGGAAACTTTAAACTTAAATGTAACTGATTTTTACTGAATCTACACAAGAATATCATATGAAACAGACCTTAAAAGGTGGTTGACATGTTTTTGAAGATTTATTAATTTAGTGAAAATATTTTATAATATAAAATGAATGGTTTGGATGAAGTGATAGTATTTTTTGTAAAATGAACAATAACTTAACATTTCACAAAACTAATTAAACACTAAAATTTAGAACTCAATGTGTTTTATTTTTTTATACTGAATAATGTTTTGCATTTTATTATTTTTATTGAATATATTGTATTTTTAAGGTTAATTTTTTGAATAGAAACATTTATATTAACTTATAATATAAATATAAAAACAAGAAACACATAATTAATTTTTTTTGGAGAGTAAAGTGTAGAGGTTATATAAATTATGGTGGAATTTAAATTAGTTGAAAAATTATTATATCAAAGTGAAGAGGGATCTGTTGAAGGTGAATTTATTATTGGTGATGATACATTATGGGCTAGTCAAAAAGTTATTGCAGAAATTTTTGGAACAAGTACTCAAAATATATCTAAGCATTTCAGTAATATAGTTCAGGATGGAGAGTTAAATAAAAATGAAGTTAGTTTAAGTTCCAAAAAATTATTTGAGGAGAAATCCGAGTTTATCAACTCAGAGTTGATAAACTCTAAAAAAGGAGGAAGGCCTCAAATATGGTATAATCTTGATGCAATTATATCGATAGGGTATAGAATAAACAGTAAAGAAGCCACTCAGTTTCGTAAATGGTCTAATGCTATTTTAAAGCAATATATGGTTAAAGGTTTTGTATTAGATAAGGAACTTCTGAAGAAAGGGGGAAGATTTACTAAAGATTATTTTGAGGAGTTACTCGAAGAAATTCGTGAAATTAGATCCTCTGAAAGAAGATTTAATCAGAAAATAACTGATATTTATGCAACAAGTTATGATTATAATTTTGAATCTGAAATAACAAAAGAATTTTTTGCTACAGTACAAAATAAATTAATATATGCAGTAAGTGAAAAAACTGCTGCAGAAATAATTTCAGAACGTAGTGACAGTGATAAACCACATATGGGATTGACTTCTTGGAGCAAATCACCTAATGGGAAAATAATTCAAAGTGATGTTGTAATAGCAAAAAATTATCTAAAAGAAAAGGAACTTAAATTATTAAATACTTTAGTGGATGGTTTTTTAACATTAGCTGAAAATAGAGCTATGAGAAAAATTCCTACAAGTATGGCAGATTGGAAAAATGTGTTAGACAGTTATATTACTTTAAATGAATTACCAAGATTATTGGATAAAGGAAAAATATCCTCAAAAGAAGCTAAAGAAATTGCAAAAAGTGAATATGAGAAATTTAGGGTTAAACAAGATAAAACCTTTGAATCTGATTTTGATAAAATGATTAAAGAAATAAAAAGGATTGAAGGAAAATAAGTAAAAAAATTGCGAGTTGAGTTAA
Source organism: Methanobrevibacter sp. TLL-48-HuF1 (assembly GCF_023617305.1). Lineage (NCBI taxonomy): Archaea > Methanobacteriati > Methanobacteriota > Methanobacteria > Methanobacteriales > Methanobacteriaceae > Methanobrevibacter > Methanobrevibacter sp. TLL-48-HuF1. The sequence goes on along the minus strand of NZ_CP081485.1, from coordinate 415,894 downwards.
GGAGTAATGAAGTTAGTTAATAAAAAGTAAAAAACAGTACTTTTTAAAAGCTTGGGGGAATAAAAGTTAAATTGTAAAAAATTAGAAACACAATAGAAAAAACTACTTCTTTTATTTTTCAAGATTTATTCTCTGCGGAGCACTGTAGAGATTAAATCTGTTATTTCTAACAAAACCAACCATGGTTATATTGCCTTTTTCAGCTATTTCATATCCTGAAGCTGCAGGTGCTGCATTAGATATGATAATTGGAATTCCCACTCTTATTACTTTTATAAGCATATCTGCAGGCATTCTTCCACTGTATGTAAGGTATGATTGTGTTAAATCGTATCCTAGTTTAAAAGCAGCTCCAATAACTTTATCTACAGCTACATGTCTGCTAACATCTTCTCTTATAATGCTTTTATCTTTATAAATTAATTGAGCTGCATGAACACTGCCTGTTTCTTGCCAAATTTTAGCATTTTCTTTTAAATTTTCCATGTCTTTTATAATTTGTGTTGCATCTATTTTTAAAGTGGAATTATTTGGAGTTATTGTTTTTAATTGGGATCTGATTCCTCCGGCATTATCGGAATTTACTCCCTGATATTCAAGTAATCTGCAAACGCATGCATGCTCGCAATCTCCTTTTCTTTTTTGGACTATTCCTTCCTGCTCAAAGTCCTCTTCAGGAGTATGGTTAAGACGAGTTTTAACTAATACATTTGTTTCACTTATTTTTATATTTTTTATATCATTATTTGTTTTTATTAAACCTTCTCCAAGACAATATCCAATTGCAAAGTCATCTAAGTTTTTTGGATAAACTGAAAACTTTCTTGGAGGCAAATAATCAATAAATAAATAAGCATATTCATCTTCAACAGTTTTTTCTTCTACTTTTTCGCAATTCCCATTTTTCCATTTAATTGCATTTATTGTTTTGATAAATTCCATATGAACTGCCTCTTATTAGATATTATTAACAATTGTTATATTTAAATTATCTCTTTTATGAAAATCACCTTAATTATTAAGTATAATAAATTACAAATAAATTATATGATAGCTAAACAAATAGCTATAAAAAATATTAAAAAAGATTCATATGGATATTTATATTTGGATAACTTTGATGGTTGTCTTTTTTATAATGGAATTAGTTACTGCTAGCTTTTTTTTAGTATGGTTTGGTGTAGGATCAATTGTAGCTATAATATTGAATTATTTAGGCTTTAATCCATATATTCAGTTTATTGGATTTGCAGTTTCTTCATTTATTTTAATATTATCCACTAGAAAGTTTGCTAAAAAAGTAACAAAAAAAGCAGGTAAAAATGCAACGGCTGAAAGACTTATTGGGCAGAAAGGTGTTGTTTTAAAGAAATTAAATAAAACTAATGTTGTTATTAAAGTAGCTGGTGAAGAATGGTCCGGATATAGTGAAGATGACTTAAACATTAATGATAAAGTGGAAGTTATTGGAATTGACAGCATTAAGTTAATTGTTAAAAAAATAGATTAGGGAGGATAATATGATTGAAATAGCAATTTTAATTGTTATATTGTTGGCCATTATTGGAATTAAATGTATTAAAATTTTAAGACCTTATGAAAAAGGGGTTATTGAAAGATTAGGTAAGTATCAGAGAACTGTAGGTAGTGGAATTGTTGTTTTAATTCCATTTATTGAAACATTGCAAAAAGTAGATTTAAGAGAGCAGGTTGTAGATGTACCTCCTCAGGAAGTTATTACTAAAGACAATACTGTTGTTGTCGTTGACTGTGTTATATTTTATGAAGTGGTAGATGCTTTTAATGCAACCTATCACGTTGTTGACTTTTATCAGGCTATTACCAAACTTGCACAAACCAATTTAAGAAATATTATTGGTGATTTGGAATTGGACCAAACATTAACTTCCCGTGAAATGATTAATGCAGAATTACGTGAAGTATTGGATGAGGCTACTGATAAGTGGGGTAGTAGAGTTGTTCGTGTTGAAATTCAAAAAATTGAACCTCCTCAGGATATTGTTGATGCAATGAGTAAACAAATGAAAGCTGAAAGGATGAAAAGAGCATCTATTCTTGAAGCTGAAGGTTATAAACAATCTGAAATTAAAAAGTCTGAAGGAGATAAACAAGCAACTATTCTTGAAGCTGAAGGTAATGCAGAATCTATTAAGAAAATGGCTGAAGCAGATAAACAGGCTGCAATTCTTAGAGCGGAAGGGGAAGCAGCAGCTATTGAAAAAGTATATGCTGCGATCCATGAAGGAAATCCTGATGATGGTTTAATAGCTATTAAGTATTTGGAATCTCTTGAGAAAATAGCTGATGGAAAAGCAAGTAAAGTCTTTTTACCTCTTGAATCTAGTGGTGTTTTAGGTTCAGTTGCAGGTATTGCCGAATTATTTAAAGATGATAAAAAAGAATAAATTTATTCTTCTTTTATCTGTTTTTTCTTATTTTTTCTTATTTTTAAATTTATTTAATTTCCATATTATTTTTTTTAGGAATACCTAATATATTTATATAATATGACAGATATAAATTTTAGGTAGACCTAATAAATTAGGTTTTATAATAATTATATTTGGAGGAAATAATATGGAAGAATACATTGATAAAGTAATGGAACATAAACATGCATTAATTTTTGTTGGAGGAATAGCTGCAGCTATTGCAGGTAAAAAAATCCTCGAATCTAAAGCTGTAAAAGAAGGCTGTACTAAAGGTATGGCTGCTGTTTTAGCTGCAAAAAAAGATGCTGAAGAATGTTACCAGGACATGGTTCAAAATGCAGAAGACATTGTTGTCGATGCTAATAAAGATGATAAAAAAGCAATTTATGTTGAAGATGACGAATAAGGTTTAAAACATGAAATACCAAGTAATGTATAATAACGGAACTCGTATTAGAGTTCGTTCAGGTCAAGCAGCCTTCACTGAAAAAGAAGGTTATGGTATTTCTGCATTGCTTTTAGAAAATAATTTTATTAAAAAAGTTTTTACATCTCATAGAAACGGAAGTATTTTAATCTATTATGATGATGTTAAAAACAGAGATAAAGTCTTTGAAGCACTTGATAAAATAACTGCTGATGATCTGGTTGAAATTGAACCGGATATGTATATGAGTTCAAATGAGCTAACTAATAATTTTTGGGTTAATTTATCAGGTATGCTTGTGAGAAGGGTATTAAGTAAAATTGTATTGCCTATTCCAATTAGAAATTTATTGACTGTTTATAGAGCTGCTAAATATATGTGGCATGCTTTAGATAGTTTAACAAGTTTCAGAGTGGATGTTGCTTTACTTGACGGAGCAGCAGTTACCGGATCACTTCTTAAAAGAGATTTCGATCCGGCAAGTTCCATGATGTTCTTATTGTCAATTTCTGATTTGCTTGAAGACTACACACTACAAAAAACAAAAAATACTTTAAAAGAAAGTTTAACTTTAAATATTGATACTGTATGGGTAGTAAATGAAGACGGTGAGGAAATACAACAGCCTATATCTGAAATCAACAAAGATGATAAAATTAAAGTTCATATGGGTGATGTAATACCTGTGGACGGTAAAGTTGTTGATGGTGAAGGAATGGTTAATGAAGCAGCCATGACTGGAGAACCATTGGCTGTCCATAAAATGCCTGGAAAAACAGTTCACGCAGGTACCGTTGTCGAAGAGGGCAATTTAATTGTTCAAGTCTATTCTTTTGATAAAGAAACCAGATTAAATAAAATTATCAACCTTATTGAGAATTCAGAAGAATTGAAAGCAGATGCTCAAAGTAAAGCTGAGGAATTGGCAGACTCTATTGTGCCTTACAGTTTCCTTACAACATTCCTTACTTATTTAATAACTAGGGATACTACAAAAGCACTGTCTGTTTTAATGGTTGATTTTTCATGTGCACTTAAATTAACAACTCCATTATCTGTTATTTCAGCAATGAAAGAAGCTTCAGATAATAGGATGATGGTTAAAGGTGGAAAATTCCTTGAAAAATACGCAACTGCAGATACAATAATCTTTGATAAAACTGGAACTCTTACTAATGCAACTCCAAAAGTTGTTGATGTAATTTCTCTTGGAGATTATTCCAGAGATGAAATTTTAAGAATGTCTGCATGTATTGAAGAGCATTTTGCACATAGTATTGCTACTGCTATTGTAAAACAAGCTGAAGAGGAAGGCCTAAAACATGAGGAAGACCATAGTGAAGTTGAATACATTGTAGCTCATGGTATTGCAACAAGTTATAATGGCAAACGTGCTGTTATAGGAAGCAGACACTTCCTGTTTGATGATGAAGGTGTAGAAATATCCAAAGAAGATGAAAAACTCATTGACGAAAAAATCTGTGAATATTCAGTTGTTTATCTGGCTATTGACAATAAACTTGAAGGTATTATATGTATTAACGACCCTGTAAGGGAAGAAGCTAAGGATGTTATTGAAGAGCTTAAAAGATTAGGCATTGAAAATGTCATCATGTTAACTGGAGACAGTGAAAGTGGTGCAAAAAGTGGTGCTGAAGCATTAGGCATAACTGAATATCGCTCTCAGGTGCTTCCTGAAGATAAAGCAAGTATTGTTGAAAGTTTAAAAGAAGAAGGCAGAACTATTATTATGGTTGGAGATGGAATTAATGATTCTCCTGCATTGGCTGCTGCTGATGTATCTGTTTCAATGAAAAACTCTTCAGATATTGCCAGAGAAGTTGCAGATGTTTCTTTACTGTCTGATGATTTATATGACTTAGTAACACTTAGAAGATTAAGTGTTGGTATGTTAAATAAAATAGATACTAATTATCATAGTATAATTGCTATTAACGGTTCTTTAATTGCATTAGGTATGTTTGGAATTATAACTCCTTCTACATCTTCACTGATACATAATTTATCAACTATGCTTTTAGGAGCTTTAAGTACACGTTCTGTATTAAAAGAACCAAGAGAAATAGAAGTTAATGTAGTAGAAACTGCATAAACTTCTTAATTTATTTTTTTTAAGCTATTGATGTAAATATGGTATAAGACATCAGTAATATAAAACAAATTATTCCCGGATTTAAAAGGATTGTACTGGCCGGATTTTTTAGAATTATTTCTTTTTCACTTCCGTCAAATCTGATTTTATCAAAATACTTGATGGAGTAGATTAAACCCATAACTGTTAATCCTAAAGTTATTAATATGTATAAAATAACGCCAAATGCACTTGTCGGTGAAATTACACTTCCATTAGCTAAATCTAATAATGGTTGTGAAACAAATAAGCTGACAACTGATCCTATGAAATTTATAATCATGTGTAATCCAATTGTATATTTGATTTGTCCTGTTTTTATATAAATTATTGCAAAAAATCCTCCAAGAAGGAATGCATAGAAAAATTGACTTAAATTTCCATGGAAAAATGCAAATAATAATCCTGAAAGCAGTACTGAAATTGTACCTCCGTATTTTATAGTTCTGTCAATTAATAACTTTCTAAATATGAGTTCTTCAAATATTGGAGCTATTATAGTTATTATAATTAGGTTTGCAATTAAACCGGAATTGTTTATTACATCATTAATTGGATTAGCTACTTCATGCTGTATTAATGAGCCGATTCCTGCAGTTGTAATAACTCCCATCATATTTCCGATCCACATTAAAAACATTGTAATGGATATACATATTATAAATGTTTTAATGGTCATTTTATGTTTTTCAAGAGTTTTTGCTTCTGTTTTTCTCATTATATAAATAAATATTGGTAAAGGTAAGAGATAAGTCCAAATAGCTGAGAAAAATGTCATCATTGTTTGATTAGATAAAAGATTTGGATTAATTATGCTTATGAGTAATCCGATGAATATATTCAGCACAAATATGATTATTCCAAGTGCAAAATAATTAAATCCAATCTTTGAAAAAAATCTTCTATTTGCTTCCAAAGCTACACCTCACTTTTATTGTATGTAACATTTATTTTACTTTTTGCAGTATATATACCTTTGGATACAATTTTGATTTGTGAGTATCTACTTAAAATCATGTGAAATATTTATATAAATATACAATCAATATTAATAATTGTAAAAAAAATTTTATGTAAGTGATTTAATGAATAAAGATAAGTTCACACCGATAATTTTACCAATTTTTATTATAATTATCTGGTATATCATAACTTCTGTTTTAGAGTTAGTTAATCCTTATTTCTTACCAAGTCCGGGCAGTGTTTGTCATTCTGCTTGGAATATAATGCAATCTGGAGAACTTTTTGTTGACACTATGGATACTTTATTTAAAGTATTTGGTGGTATGGCACTTGCATCTGTTGTAGCTATTCCTTTAGGAATATTGCTTGGATGGTATAGTAAGTTAGAAACTTTATGCAGTTTTGTAATTAGTATATTAAGGCCAATACCTCCGATAGCATGGATTCCATTTTCAATATTGTGGTTTGGGATTGGAACTGCTCCGGCTATATTTATTATTTTTATAGGATGTGTTTTTCCAATTCTTATTTACACAATTGACGGAGTTAAAAGAACTGATAAAGTTTTAATTGAATCTGCACAAACATTAGGTGCAGATGATAAAACAGTGCTTACAAAGGTTATTTTACCTTCTGCAGTGCCTCCTATAGTTTCCGGACTTAAAGTTGGTGTGGGAATAGCATTGATGTGTACTATTTCTGCAGAGATGATTGGTTCAAGTAGCGGTTTAGGATATTTAATTTTAACAGCTACAAATTTATTTGATACTGGTACTACTGTTGTAGGTATGTTGGTTATTGGTTTAATTGGTTTAGTCCTTGATTATGTCTTCGGACTTATAGAAAAAAGAGTATTCTGGTAGGTAGTTTAAAATGGCAATTGAAATTAAAAATATAAATAAATCTTTTCATGGTCGCGGTTTGGATCATGATATAAAAGTTTTAGATGATGTTAATTTAAATATTGAAGATGGTGAATTCGTTTGTCTTTTAGGCCCTTCTGGTTGCGGTAAAACAACTCTGCTTCGTTTGATAGCTGGGCTTGACCAACCAACTTCTGGGGAAGTTATAGCAGATGGTGAAACTGTTAAAAAACCATCTGGTGACAGAGCAGTTATTTTTCAGCAATATTCCTTATTTCCATGGTTGACAGTTTTGGAAAATGTGATGTTCGGCCTTAATCTCAAAAAAGACAGAACTAAAGAGGAAAATCTTAAGGCTGCAGAAAGATATCTTGAAAGTGTAGGTTTAATTGACTTTAAAGATAGTTATCCACATGAACTTTCAGGTGGTATGAAACAAAGAGTTGCAATTATTAGATCTTTGCTTAATCATTCACCTATTTTACTAATGGATGAACCATTTTCTGCATTGGATATGCAAAATAGACACATGCTTCAGGAACAGCTGATTGGAGTTTGGAAAAGATTTAAAAATACAATTGTTTTTGTAACTCATGATGTTGATGAAGCAATTTATCTTGCAGATAAAATTGTTATAATGGACAAAAATCCGGGTAAAATTAAAGAAATCTTTGATGTAGATATGCCAAGACTTAGAAAAAGAGAATCCAAAGAATTTATTGAAATTCAAGAGGAAGTACTTGATAAATTAAATGTGGAAGATTTCTAATAGCTATAATTTTGCTATTAGGGTTCCATATTTTCCATTTTTTATACTTTCGTAAGTATAATCTGAAGCTTTTAAAATACTTGTTTTCAAGTCGTTTTTCTGACTTAAATAACTTACAATAGCTGCTGAGAAGTTACAGCCGCTCCCGTGTAAATTATCTGTTTTTAATAATTTTTGCTTAAAAATACTGGTACTTCCGTCAATATTGATGGTATTTATCCCATTGAGATGTCCACCGGTTATAATGTTGTTGCAGGTTTTTCCTAATTTTTCACAAGCTTTTTTAGCTTCTTCTTCATTAGTAATTTTAATATTGGTTAATTTTTCAGCTTCAGAAACATTTGGGGTTGTAAGAATAGCTTTTGGAAGTAAATATTTAAGTAAATTCTGACTTAAATCATTTTTAGCTAATTCTCCTCCGGATGTTGCTACCATAACCGGATCAACAACAGCTTTCAGATTATATTCTCTGATTTTTTTAGAAACGGACTTGATGATATCAGTTGAATATAACATTCCTGTTTTAATATATTCAACATTGTAGGTGTCTAAAATAGCATCAATCTGCTCTTCAACATAGCTGGTTTCAATAGCTTTTAGAGAGTACATCTTTTGAGGATTTTGGGCAGTAAGTGCAGTTACAATTCCAGTTCCATAAACACCAAGTGCCTGAAATGTTTTGATATCTGCAAAAATACCTGCTCCTCCAGATGGATCAACGCCAGCTATTGACATTACAATCATTTAACTGCCTCTTGTGACTCTCAAACGTTCGCTGCCATGTACTGACTCAACATTTATTTTTAACTCTTTTAAATAACGTCTGGTTTCAGTATTTTCACCATGAACCATTATTTCTCCTAAATCTTCAGTTGTATTAACATCCAGAGCCATAAATAATGAGTCGTGAACTTGAGGATTTAAGTTTTTTCTGTCTGCAGCATTTACATGTTCCTTATAACTGAAATCTCCAAATTTAGTTCTGATAGCCAGTGGTTTCATAATTATAGTGTTTGTTCCCCCTCCTTTTGAAGGAATAATGATGAAATCAAGCTGTTTACTTGAATCGATTACCATTTTAAGGTTGGTTTTACCGATGAGGGGAATGTCAGATGGCATTATGATTACTTTTTTAGTTTTGCCTTTACAGTATTCCATAGCCTGTTTTAATGCTTTATTTAAATTTGAATTTTCATTTTCTTTTAAAACACTTAAGTTTAAGCTTTTAGCATATTCTAAAACATCTTCATCAGCACTGATTATAATTATTTTATCAGTATATTTTCTTAAAGTATCAGTAACATCTTTAAGCATAACTTTCAGGAGTTTTTCCCTTTCATCTTCACTTAAAAATGGAGATAATCTGGTTTTGCATTCTTTAAATTTGCTGACAGGTATTATTCCATAAATGTCATCCATATTTTCATCTCTAGTAGGTTTTAGCTATTAATGCAACATATTTAGCATCTTCATCACTGATTATACATTTTTTACTTTCTCCTTCAAGTTCTTCATAGATACCTAAAACAGAATAACCAGTGATTTCTTCTATTTTTTGTCCGCAGGCAGTATCTCCACACCAGTTAACTGCTACAACATTTCCTGCTTCAATTAACTCTTTAACTTCATCAATGTCAGATGCAAATTTAATGTGGTCTTTATGGAATTCTTTTGCACTTTCAGCAAGGTTTTCATTTAATTCATCAATTAAACTAATTACATTGCCAACAAGATTTTCATCTAAATCAAGTTCAATTTTTTCCAGTTCATCTCTACGCATAGCTATTGTTTTGTTGTTTTCTAAATCTCTAGGACCTAATTCAAGTTTTATTGGAGTTCCTTTTAATTCCCAGTCATAGAATTTTTTACCTGGTCTGATGTCTCTGTCATCAATATTTACACGTAATCCTGCAGATTCAAACTCTTTTTTAAGTTCTTCACATTTAGCTAAAACTTCTTCTTTTCCTTTTTTAAATAAAATAGGAATGATTGTTATTTGTTTTGGTGAAATTTCCGGTGGAAGACGTAATCCTTTTTCATCTCCATGAATTCCGATTGCAGAAGCTATTACTCTGTCAGATAAACCTGCACAAGTTTGATAAACCAGTTTATGTTCTCCGTCTTTATCTTCAAAGGTTATATCGAAGGTTTTTGCAAATGTTTGACCTAGATTATGGATAGTACCGATTTGCAGGGTTTTTCCGTCTGGCATAATTGCATCAAAAGCCATGGTATAATCTGCACCGGGGAATTTGTCCCATTCAGGTCTTTTAGTTAAAGTATACGGGATACCTAATGTATCAAAGATTTCTTTATACTTTACAATATGTTCCTGAACTTGAATATCTGCCTCTTCTTTGCTTGCATGAGCAGTATGTGCTTCCTTAAAGGTAGTAATCTCACGAACACGAATAAGTGGTCTTGTATGTTTTGTTTCATATCTGAATGTATTTACAATTTGATAATATTTCAATGGCAAATCAATATGGGACCTAATCCATAGTGAGTACATTGGATAGATTGATGTTTCACTAGTTGGTCTTAAGGCTAATTTCTCATTTAATTGAGTTTTACCTCCATGAGTAACCCAGTAAACTTCATCTTCAAATCCTTTTACATGCAATCCTTCTTTAGCTAGTTCTGTTTCTGGAACAAGAAGTGGAAATAAAACTTCTTCATGATCATGATCATATACTTCTTTTATTAGATTTGTTGTATATTTTCTTATTTGGAAACCGTAAGGCATCCATACAGCCATTCCTTTAATAGGATATCTTGAATCAGTTATGTTAGCTTCTTCTAATATGTCATGAAACCATTCACTAAAATTTTCCACCATATCACCTTAATTAAATTTTTATAATAATTATATATCAGTTGTTAATGCCTATTAAATCTATTTAAAGAAAATTTTGTCATACCTAAATGATAAGCTATTTATAACTACTAATTAAAAATATACAAATGTATAATATGTTTGGGAGATATTATGAATACTAGAAAAATACAAATGCCTCGTGAAGTATACATCGGACCGGATGTTATATATGAAACTGGTGAAATTTGTAAGGATTTACATTTAGACAATAAAGTTTTAGTTCTAACAGGTCCGAATACATATGATATTGCAGCAAAACATGTTATTGAAAGTCTTGAAGATAAGGACATTGAAGTAGATGTTAAAATTGTTGAGAAAGTATCTTATGATTCAGTAGATGAAGTCAGTGAAATGATTGCTCCGAATACTACTGTTTTAGGTGTTGGTGGTGGAAAAGTTATTGATGTAGCTAAATTAGCTTCATTTGATAAAAATGTATTTTTTGTTTCAATGCCAACTACTGCTTCACATGATGGTATTGTATCTCCTTTAGCTTCAATAAAAAATCCTAAAACTGCAACATCTGCTAAAGCCCATGCACCAATAGCTGTTATTGCTGACAGTAAAATTATTGCAAATTCGCCTTTTAGATTATTATCTGCAGGTTGTGCAGATTTGATTTCAAATTTTACGGCTATTAAGGATTGGCAGTTAGCTCATCGTTTAAAAAATGAGCCATATAGTGAATCTGCAGCATCATTATCTATAATGTCTGCAAAAATGATTACTGATAATGTTGATAGTATTAAACCGGGTTTGGAAGAAAGTGCACGTCTTGTTGTTAAAACTTTGTTTAGTAGTGGAATGGCTATTAGTATTGCAGGTTCCAGTCGTCCGGCTAGTGGATCAGAACACACATTTTCCCATGCTTTAGATAAGATTTTAGATAAGCCTTGTTTACATGGTGAACAATGTGGTGTTGGAACTATTTTGATGATGTATTTATACGGTGGGGACTGGAAATTTATTAGAAATAGTTTAAAAGCTGTTGGGGCTCCAACATCTGCTAAGGAATTGGGAATTAGTGATGAAAATGTTATTGATGCATTAACAATGGCACATACTATTAGGCCGGAGAGATATACTATTTTAGGAGATAATGGCATATCTGAAGATGCAGCTTATGAATTAGCTCTAAAAACTGGAGTGATAAAATGATTACATTAATTGGTAAAGATTTGGCAAAAAAGGGTAATGAGTTTATTTTTTATGGTTCTGTAGATGAATGTGAAAGTTGTAGATTTAAAGCATCTTGTGTTGACTCTTTAGAAAAAAATAGGAAATATAAAATCATTGATGTTCGTGATAATGAACAAAAGTGCCCAGTTCATGCTGAAAATATAGTTATTCCGGTAGAAGTTGACAGGTCTAATATAACATTACTTTCTTCCTCAAAAAGTGTTTTTGAAGGGTCTACATTTTCTTATGAATCTGTTGATTGTGACGAAGAATGTGAATATCATGATTATTGCTTCCCTGAAGGATTAGTTGATGGGGACAAATGTATTGTTTTAAAAAATCATGGAAAACATAAAGGTGAATGTAAAAAAGGATATAAACTTAATAAACTTACATTAGGTTTTGTTATTTAAAAATAAGGATATGTTAATATGAATCTTAAAAAAGAAGCAGGTTATAAAGCGGCAGAATATGTTACAGATGGAGATGTCTTAGGACTTGGAACAGGATCTACAACTCATTATTTCATTGAAGCAGTAGGTAAAAGAATAGCTGATGAAGGAATAAATGTTATGGGAATTCCTACATCTTTTCAATCATTACTGCTTGCTAAACAATGGAACATACCAATTACCAGCTTGGAAGAACATGACATTGATTTGGCTGTTGACGGTGCAGATGAAGTAGATAAAAACCTTAATCTTATTAAAGGCGGAGGAGCAGCTCACACTAAAGAAAAAATTGTAGATTATGCTGCAAAGAAATTTATTGTAATTGTAGATGAATCAAAGTATGTTGAAGAAATTGGAAACTTCCCAGTACCTGTAGAAGTAATTCCTGATGCATCACGTGTAGTTATACAAACTTTGGAAGATATGGGTGCAAAATGTGAAATAAGAATGGGTGAGCGTAAAGACGGACCGGTCATAACAGATAATGGAAATTTTGTCATTGATGCCAAATTTGAAAAAATAGAAAGCCCGATGCATATGGAAATAGATTTGAATTCTATTCCGGGTGTTGTTGAAAATGGTATTTTTACTCAGATGGTTGATAAAGTTATAATTGGTACTTCTGAAGGTATAAAAGAATTGTAAAGGTGTTATAATGCCAATACCAGGTGGAATTCCATATGATTTTAAGGAAATAGCTAATAAAATAGCTATGCTTATGGGAATTTTAATTATAATTTATGCTCTTTTATGGATTTTAGCAGAATTAAAATTGATCCCAGTTGTTTTATTTGCAATATTTCCACAAATTGTTCTTCTTTTAATAGGAATATTCATTGTCTATATAGCTTATTCCAGAAGAAACAGTTACTGATTTTAAAATTATTTTTTGAAAAAAAGAAAAAATTAGAGGTTTTTAACCTCTTTTTAAGCTATTTTTATTGTGTTTCCAGTTTGGAAATCATTCCAGTAGGAAGTTATAATGTATTCACCACTCATTAATCTGATTCCTAAGCTTGCAATACCATCTTTATTAGTGACTTTGTGATAGAAGACACCATTTACATTAAATGATACATTCTGGTTAGCTAATGGCTTGCCTTGACCATCTAAAGTTTGTGCAGTGAAGTTACTGCCGTCTAAGTATTTCATATCTAAATCTTTAGTTACTAAAGTCGGTAATACAGTGACTTTGTTTCCAATATCCAAACCGTCAACCATAGTTGTAATAGTATAGTTTCCAGGTCTTAAAGCTATTCCTAAGCTTGCAACACCGTTTTTATCAGTGGTTTTTGTGTAGAAAACACCGTTTATGTTAAAGGTTACATTTTTATCTACTGCTAAAGAACCGTCTTTGTTATAAATTGTTGCTTGGAATTTAGATGCATTTAAGTAATATTTAGTTAAATCACTAGCTTCAACTAAAGATTTAACATCTATACTGAATCCTTGTTCATCACCATTAACAGGATTATATGCAGTTAAAATATAATGACCAGGTCTTAACATAATATTCATCTTAGCTGTTCCGTTAGCATCAGTTTGTTTAGTGTAGAATACACCATGGATATTAAATGTAACATTTGTATTAGCTAATATTTTTCCTTGGCCATTTACAAATGTAGCAAAGAATTGAGTTCCATTTTGATACATTTTAGTTATGTTATTTCCAGTTATAGTTGATAAAACAGTAATTTTGGTATCTACAGAGTTTGCTCCAAGTGTTTTATTTCCAGCATAAGCAACTGTTGCAGTATATACTCCAGGTCTTAAATAAATGTTCATTTCAACAACACCATTGTCATCAGTGGTTTTGTTGTAAGAAACACCATTTATAGTAACTGTAATATTGGTTTTAGCTAAGTTGTATCCGTTATTGTCTTTTAAATTAATATGTAATTTAGTTCCATTTTTATAATACATTGTAACATCATCAACGATAATAACTGCTTGTGGTTCTTTTGCAGAGTCATAGTAAGTTCCTTGTGCTTTGTCAGCATCTTGGTATTTATTATCTGCTTGAACAATGTAATATGGGAATGATGGAGGGAATGGTAATCTGTCTAAATTGTAATTATTATTACTGATAGTTACATTGTAGTATCCACCACCAACAATTATGCCTATTCTGCTTCCTGTTAATGTGTTGTTGAATATTGCTTCATTACCTGAACCGTATGCAGTTATGGAGCTTAAAGTACATTTAATAATAGTGTTATTGTATACTTTGTGTCCGGAAGAGTGCATAAGGTATATTCCTTCTTTTGAACCGATAACTGTGTTGTTGAATACAGTTACATTTGGTCCGGTTCCGTGTCTTACGTCAATACCGTGGTTTACAGCATTGGTAACTGTGTTATTTGCAATAATGCTGTTAGCTGATCCAAAGTTTATTAATCCAGTGGTGTATTGGTCATGGATGTTGTTATTTGTAATAACAGCATTTTTATTGTATTGTAAGAAAATACCCCATGAAGATCCTTTAACATCACAATTGGTAATTGTTATGTTTTTATTAGATTCTGAGTAAAGGGAAGTGGTTTTATATTCGTCAGTGGTTGTACTAACAGTATTTGGATTATATCCTGGAGCTTTTCCAATGATGTTTAAATCAGATACAACTGCATTATCAGTATTGAATAAATATAATACTGATAAGTAAACACAACCGTATCCTCCTTCATTGGTTTTTTTCCATACTTTTGAAGGAATATTGGTGTTATTAACTCCTTTTGTTTCATATCCGATTAATGTTGCGTTGTTTCCAAGTATTTTAATGTTTTTATCAACATAAATACAAATATTTTCATAAATTCCGTTTTTTTCAAATGATAAAGTGTCACCCTCTTTCATTGAATCAATCATTTTTTGAATATTTTCACTTGTGGTGCCGACAGGAACAGTATATGTAGTTCCTGTAGGTTTTAATATTCCACTATAATCAATTACAATGTCTTTAGGAGTTTCAATGTCAGTTTTATTGGTATATGCTGGAGAGTAAGTACTGATATCACTATAAGTTCCACTTACACTTTGTGGACTTTGATATGCAGAATCTGCAATTCCTACATAATATACAAAAGTAGGCGGGTAAGGTAAATTAGCTAATTTATAGGTATTTTCACCAATGGTGATATTTGAAAATCCGGAACCTAACAATACTCCCATTCTGGATTTGAACATTGTATTGTTGTATATATAAATATCAGAAGAACCATAACAGGTTATTGAACTGATGGTACAGTTGATAATGGTGTTGTTATATACATTGTGTCCTCCGGAATGCATAAGGTATATTCCTTCTTTTGAACCGATAACTGTGTTGTTGAATACAGTTACATTTGGTCCGCTTCCGTGTCTTACGTCAATACCATGATTTATAGCATTTGTAACTTTATTATTTTTTATTATACTTTTTGCAGATCCAAAGTTTAAAATACCAGTTGTTGATTGATTTTTAATGGTATTTTGATTTATTGTAGTATTTACACAAGTTTGTAAATAAATACCCCATGAAGATCCTATTATAGTATTATTAAGTATTTCTAAATTTTTAGCTTGATAGGCATAAAGTACAACATTAGAATAAGTTGTACTGTTTAAACCAACCATGGTTAATCCGTTAAGTTTTACATTTGCTGTTTTAAGAATATAAACAGTTGCAAAATTAGTTATTCCATATCCGCCAGTTTTTGTTGTGTTTTTAACAATGTCTGGAATATTTGTATTGTTAATTCCTGGTGTTTGATAACCAATTAATTGTGCACCATTACCGTTTACAGTAATATTTTTATCAATATATATGCAAATGTCTTTATATTCACCTTTTTCAAAATTCAATACATCTCCGTCATGCATACTGTTTATAGTATTTTGAATAGTTGTACTATTTGAACCAGTATGAACAGTATAATTGGAAGATGCTGTTACTTCCCCATAAACTGCATTATTTGTCATTGGACTTGAAACGCTGTCGTCAGAAGTTGCATTACTTATGTCTTCTGCAAAAACAGAGCCTGAAGATAAAATAACAATGAATGCTAAGAATATGGATAATATCAATCCTTTTTTATTCATTATTCTACCTCATTTAATGATATTAAATACGTTATGTATTTAATGGTATATCCTTTGTTTGGTGATATGATAAATATTTCGATTTGAATTTTAATTATATTTACTTTAAAAATGGTTATTTTTTCATTTAATCTGATTTATAGTGTTTTAAATTATTGAAAATATTTATATGCTTTGATTTTCATATACAATTTTAATCAATATAATTATTGATTTATAATGTATGTTGATGGTGGATTGACATGGTTGAAAAGAAATATAAAAAATTGTTAAATCTTTTTATCATATGTCTTTTAGGTTTAATCCTAGTTTCATCTGTCTACGGAGCTGATGAATTACAATACAGTAATGATGACATTGTTATGGGAACTACTATCTATGATGTTTCTTCCGACTTATCCAATGATGACATTCAATCAATGTTGGATAATGCTGGACAGGGAGATACCTTTAATTTTGTTAGCAAGGAATATAAGGGGATTTCATTAGTTGTTGACAAAAAAGTAAATATTGTCTCTAATGTTAACAGTACGGTTTATACATCTGGAGAGCTGTCCAATAAAGCTCAGGAGTTAAATATTGATAAAACTTTTGGATTTTATTTCACAAAAAATAGTGCAGGCAGTGTCTTATCCGGATTTAATATTGTAGCTGCATCATCAGATTATGGAGTTATTGTTGATAATTCGGACAATACTATTATTAGGGAAAATTCTATTGTTGATGCCGGAAATAATGTTTTGGTTAAAAACTCAAAGAATGTAACTTTATTTGGAAATGTTTTAAATAATGCCCAGGAAAACGGGCTTCAGCTTAAAAATGTTTCCAGTTGTTATGTAGCCAATAACACAATGATGTTCAATGGCAGATCAGGAATTGAGATTTATGATATTGATAATTCCAATATAACTTCAAATTATTGCTGCAATAATAGTTTTAACGGAATTTCATTATACGGCAAATCTTTTAACAATTCCTATACTCATAATTTCCTTAATTACAATACAAATGGTATTTATATAAATTGTCAGTCATGGGGAGATGAAATTAAAGCAAATACTCTTATCCACAATATTCAAAACCCCAACTGTGAATTAGGTGGTTTTGAATCTGGTAATGGTCTTTTATTTGGGGATTCATATCGTGCAGTAGCTAATAATGGAGTTTATGTGTCCTATAATTCATTTGCACATAATGAAAACTTTCAGGCTAAAAACAATCCTTTACAAAATATGATTACATTAGGTCCGAATTTTTTCAATTCTGACGACCCTGAAAATACATTTGTCTGTCCGTTATTGCTTGCAAAAATCCTAAGATTAAATGCAATATCTTTACCTAATGGTATAGGAATTCAAATGGTTGAAGGAGATACACCAGTAAAAGAAGCCGGAACTGTTTCAGTTCAGGTTGAAGTTGACGGTAATATGTATACTGCAACTTTGGAGAATGGTAAAGCAGTAATTAAAGCAGATCCTAATGTTGACCATCAGGTTGAAATTCAGGTTGGCGGAGAACATAATCAGGAAGTTAAAAAAATAAAACAGAAAGTAACTTCCTATAATAAAAAGGATGATTCCGGAAGTTCTGATTCTGGTAATAAAGATAACACAGGATCTGACGGCAAACCTTCTGATACTGATGGTGATAATTCAGGTGATAAAACTGGTGATAATTCTGGTTCTGGAGATGCTTCTGGTGGAAATACCAATTCTTCAGTAATTAGTGATGGTTCAACTTCTTCTGGCGACAGCGGTTCTGCAAATGTGAAAAACTCTGATGAATTTTCACAGTACCTTGGAACAAATAGTTCTGATTACTATCAGAAATATGAATCTTTAAGCGGTAAAGAGGCTATGGCTAACGGAGATCAGAGTTCAGCAAAATCTTCAAGCAGCAGTGATTCTCCAAGTGATGACGGTTCATCAAAAGAAGGAAAATCTTATGAGTTAGTATCTCCAAATAAAATAGCTAAAGCAATTCAGAACAGTTCTGGAGTTATTATTCTTGCAGTAATTGCTTTATTGGTTTTATTTGTAATAGGATATAAACGTAAAAATAAAATGTGATAAACATTTTTTTCATTTTTCTTTTTTTAATTTTTAAATACTTGTTTTATATAATATTTTCATAATTGGAAATATTAGGTTTAATTTGGATACAAATAAACTAAATGAAGATGTAAAGTTAAATTTTAAAACTATGGTGATTAAAAGGTTAGTTATATATAAATAACTATAACTGTTAAAAATAGTAGTATATATAAATAACTATGACTATATATGATAATAATTATTATTTTGAGGGGGCAAAACAATGAACGAATTGCAAAATAAATATATTAGAAATCAAATATTGTCAGTACCTATGAAATTAAATCAGGAGTTAACATACAAAGATAAAAAATTTAACAAACGTTCTGATTATGATAATATTATAAAATATATTGATAATTTTCTTGAAGGGGAAGATATAAATCGTTTTATTGTTTTACCTGGGGTGCGTGATGTTGGAAAAACAACTCTGCTATTTCAGGTATATGAATATCTTCTAAAAGAAAAAGGGATATCTCCTGAAAATATTTTGTATTTTTCCTGTGACCGATTAAAAAAAATAGGTAATGCTGATATTTTTAATGTTGTTAATTCCTATTTGGAAACATATCATAATTCAATAATTGAAACATTATCTAAACCGGTATTCCTTTTAATTGATGAAGCACAGTATGATAAAGAATGGGCGTTAAATGGAAAATTAATATTTGACGGCACTAAAAATATTTTTATGATTTTCAGTGGATCATCTGCACTAAAACTTTCTTATAATCCTGATGCTGCAAGGAGATTATTAAATATTCCAATTTACCCGTTAACATATTCAGAACATTTAAAATTAAAATATGGAAATTTTAAAAATGATATTTCAGAGTCATTAATTCAAATGATTTTTGACGGAAATGTGCAAAATATTGCCGATTTAGAAAGAAGAATAATTAATATATATTCAAGTTTTTCAAACTATGATATGTATGAATTGAAGAATTTCTTAGAATTTGGAGGTTTTCCATCTTCATTTTATCAAAATACTAATGATATAACTAAAAAAATTGTTGATATGGTGGATAAAGTTGTTACAACGGATATGGCCAATATTGAAGGTATAAATAATGATACACAATATCTTGCTTTTCAGATTTTGAATTTTTTTGCTTTTCAAAATCCTGGTGAAGTTTCAAAAGGTTCTCTTTCAAATCATTTTGATGCCAAGATTGCTTTAGTCACTAAAGTATTAAATATTCTTGAAAAAACACAATTAATATTTCATATTGAACCCTTTACTTCATCAGTAAAACGAACAACAAAACCTTATGAATATTTTTTTGCAACATCAAGTTTAAAACATAATCTTATATTAAATATAGGCAATGCTACCTTTGAGGATGAAACAGCATATATGGGAAAACTGCTTGAAACTTATGTAGCTTCAAGTTTCCATGATTTGGATAATAAAAATCACATAAATTATAAAATATACTATGATGACAGCAATAAAAAAAGTAGTGGGAAAAATGTTGACTTTATTGTTCAAAGAGGATTAGAAAAACCTATTCCAATTGAAGTAAGCTGTGGTAAAAAGGATAAAAGTCAAATTAAACGTGCTATTAGTACATATAATTCTCCTCACGGTATAATTATTTCAAATACCAAATCAAATATTGTCAAAGAGGACAATATTATTTATTTACCTCCTGAAACATTTGCGTTTATGTAATTGGGGGGAGAGTTTTTGAGTAATTACTGAATACGTCATATAATAACTTATATTTGCAAAAGTCTTTAATGAAAATAAATAGTAAGTTGATTGAATGGAGAAAAATACTTAAAATGATGATTAGAATGATATCTTTGTTTATTTCTTTATTTTTTTTAGCATTGATTTTTCAAAACCAAAATCTGAAAGATTTTTTCTGCTTTGAAAATAAATTACTAACTCAAGAATAAGTCTGCAAAGCCAAAAAATTAAAAAACTATTTAAGTTTCACTGTATTGATTTGTTTTTTAATTTTTAAATACTAGTTTCATATAATATTTTTATAATGCTAATTGAAAATATTGAGATTAATTTAGATACAAATAAGACTTTTGAAATTATTGACATAACATCTAAAATTAATGAAATAATAACTAATTCCAAGGTCAGCAATGGAATTGTAAATTTATTTTCTAAACATTCTACATCAGCTATTTGCGTAAATGAAAATGAGGAAGGCCTACTTGAAGATTTGGAATTTGCATTATCCAATATAATTTCTAATAAATTTAGTTATAAACATGATAATATTGATAATAATGCTAAAGCTCATTTAAAATCATTTTTACTTTCTTCTAGTGAGTCTGTTCCAATATATAACAATAAATTAAATTTAGGAACTTGGCAATCAGTATTTTTTATAGAATTAGATGGACCAAGACATAATAGGATAGTTAACATAACTTTAATTGGAGAATAACTATGAATAAATGGGTTTTATTTTTAATTGTAATTATAGCTGTTGGCGGTGTTTTGATAGCTGCTGAACAAATGCCACAACATGGTGAAGATTCACAAAACATTTCAGTTAACAATTCTTCTCAAAATAATCCTGATGTAAATTACTCTGAAATTGATGTTCAAATGAAAAAACTGTGGTATTAACGGGCTAATTATCTAAATTGCCTAATAATTGGAAAAATTGCTTTATGAAATTGATTTATCTTTAAATCCTCTGATAAAATAAAATTAAAAAAAGAGAAATTAGAAAATTGAATTATTCCTGTGGGTTAAATTCAATTTCAAATCCGATTACCGGATAATCTAGAGTAAAGTTAGTGATTACTTCAGGGGAGAATTCACCAAAGAAACCGGATACATTTCCATTAGCTGAAGTTCCTTTTACATCACTTACTCTTCCAGCTATAAAACTGGAATTGTCGCTGTCACTGATTTCCATGGAATAACCTAAGTTTTGAAGTAAGCTGGTTACAACAGATTTGATTTCAGTAAAGTTTGCACTTGAGTGGCAGATTAATCCAGCTAGTTTTTTAGAAGCTCTTACTTTGGTTTCTTGGGTTTCATCCATATATAAGACATCACCTATTTCGAATATCTTTTGAGGTAAATCTTCGTGTTTATTGTCTTCTAAGAATTCCATTAAACTGTTGATTAAGCTTGTACGAATCATGGTTCTGTCAATTGTAATCGGTCTTGCTACCTGAACATGGTCGATTTCTTTTTGTTTCATTTTAGTGAAGTGTGCATCTTCATTAGTAAGCATTAAACTCATAATTTCCTGAAATCCTAATCCGATCATAACTTCTCTCATAATTGATTCTGATCTGAACCAGTCATGTTCGTAAGCTATTGTTGAAATGTCTGGAAGTTTAGCTTCAACATCATTAATTCTGTATTGTACAGCAATGTTTTCAACAATATCCACTTCGTGAAGAATATCTATTCTGTAAGATGGAATATAAACTTTCAATTCATTGTCATTTAATATTTCTGAGTCAAAACGTGCTTGAGATAATAGCTGTTGTATATCTTCAGCATTTAAGTCAGTTCCGCCAATTAAACTGTTAGCTACATCAACATGGACATTTTTTACCTGAGGAGTTAAATCAGGAGTAGTTATGATTTTATCCTCGTATTTAATTTCCATACTTTTTATTTTTCCGCCGACTTCTGCAAATGAACTGCAGATAATGTTTAAACACTGATTAACTGCACGTTCATCAGTTCCAGTTACATCTACAATAATGTTTTTTACATTTTCATCAATTTTTGTAAGTTCTCCATTAATGATTGGAGGCATGGAAAGTACCTGATTATCCTTGTCTAAAATTAAAGGATATTTATCAAAATCTTCAAGAAGATGAGCATAGGCAACTCCTTTTTCATGCTGGGTTAATATTTCTTCAGGAGTCATTGGAGTATCTTTTTCAAGAGCAACAAATGCATTTTCAGCTTTAGGAGTAGCTATATAATGGAATGGCTGGGATACAACATCTGCATTGTGAATACCAATAGCTACTTTTTTCCTGTCCCTTCCGATTACCCAGTGAAGGTTTTCCTGAAAATCCATAATATATTTAAGTTTATCACCGGTAAAATCAACACCTTCGATTTTTGCAAAGGCAATGTAAGGTCTGATTTTAGCCACTTCAGCATCTACAATTACACTTTCATCTGATGGTGCAACTTCATATTTTGGAAGTCCGGTTTCCTGATTGATAAAGCCTTTAAAAGATCTGGCAACTCCTTCTACAGATAAATTGTCCGGACGATTCGGGAAAAATTCCACTTTAATTTCTTCATCATCAAAGTCTTCAATATCACTTGACATCATTGGTAAAGTGTTTATTAATTCGTCTTTTTCCATATCTATTCCTAAATCTTTTAAATCTTGATATTTGAATGTAATAACTGGCATTTAATATACTCCAATAAAATTATTTTTATAATCCATAAATAGCTATGAAGAATAATGATTCAATTACAAAATGTAATGACCTGTGTTCTAATTCATTCATATGACTGTTAATAAGTAATGTGTGGCTTACATCTATTACAAAATGAATAAATGCTGCTAATATTCCTATTTCTAAATTTAAAAATACTATTGACACAAAAATAAAGTGGAATCCTGCTTCCATTAATTCATGTATAATCCATGTTTTCCATGGAGCATTTACTGAATTGTTAATTATTCCTCCTAAAATAAGGTAGAACTTATTAAAGATTTTCCACACGATTTGGGTGTGGACTGTGTCGCTTATAGCTAGTACGATTGCAACATAAAACCATAATAATTCCATTTTTAACAGTCCTTTTATATTCTTTTATACATTTATTATTTAGTGTAGTTAATCATTATTAAAGTATCTGTTTTATTGATTTCGTCGAAATTTTCTAATTTTTTTACAGCAGAAATTGTATGGTGATTTATTTTAATCACAGTTTTATTTAATTTTAAATCTTATGATGCTGAATTTATTGAAAACATTGCATTGCCGGTGAAATTAAAATTCTTAGATTAAATTCTATTGGGATTCGGCTTTAGATGTATCAGTCAGATATATGGATATTTTTGTCGAAAAAAATTCAGCAGAGTAAATAAAAGTTAAATCTCATAACTTTAAAATAAAAAGAGACATTTAAAATATTAATTTTCAATATAATTCAATTCGCCAAAATTTCATGAGAACCTGCAGTTTTTCTTATATATTTTTAAATAAAGAAATACATATTTAATAATATTATTTTTATTTAATTATTTGGAGAAAAGATATGTCAAGTGAGAATATTCCTAAAGACTATGATTTTAAAAAAGAAAAGATTTGGGAGCAAAAATGGGAAGATGAGGAGCTTTATAAATTCCTCGGTGATGGAACTAAACCTAGATATATAATTGATACTCCACCACCATATCCAACTGGTTCTATTCATTTAGGGCATGTGTTAAATTGGGTTTACATTGATATGAATGCAAGATACAGGAGATTAAAAGGCTTGGACGTTTTATTTACTCAGGGATGGGATTGTCATGGTCTTCCTACTGAAGTTAAAGTTGAAGAAACTCATGGAATTAAGAAAAATGATGTTTCAAGAGCTAAATTCAGAGAGTATTGTATTGAGTTAACTACTCAAAACATAGCTAAAATGAAAAATCAAATGCAATCTTTAGGTTTTTCACAGGATTGGAGCCGTGAATTTATTACTATGACTCCGGAATACATGAAAAGGACACAATATTCCTTTTTAAAAATGTATGATGAAGGATTAATTTATCAGGGTATTCATCCGGTTAACTGGTGTCCTCGTTGTGAAACAGCTATTGCTTTTGCAGAAGTAGAGTATAGTGATAATGAAACCTTTTTAAACTATGTCAATTTCCCGCCAGCTATGGAAGATTCTTATGATGATATAGCCAGTTCTAAAGTTTCAGGTAAAGAGGCCAATCCTAAAGATGAGGGTGTTATGATTGCAACTACCCGTCCTGAGTTAATGTCTGCTTGTGTAGCTGTTGTAGTTCATCCTGATGATGAAAGATATGCTCATTTAGTTGATAAATATGTTGAAGTACCTTTATCTCATCAGAAAGTAAAAATTTATCCTGATGAAGAAGTAGATCCTGAATTTGGTACTGGTGCAGTAATGGTTTGTACTTTCGGGGATAAAACAGATGTGGCCTGGGTAAATAAACATAATCTGGAAATTATTGATGCTATTGATGAAAAAGGCAGATTGACTGCAGCTGCCGGAAGATATGAAGGAATGGATTTGGCTACCTGTAAAGCTAAAACTATTGAAGACTTGAAAGAAGAAGGATACCTTTTAAAACAGGAAAAAGTTGACCAGAATGTTGGTCAGTGCTGGAGATGTAAAACTCCTATTGAAATTTTAGTTAAAAAACAATGGTTTGTAGCTGTAAATAAATTAATCGAGCAAACTAAAGATGCAGCAGAAGAAATGAACTGGGTTCCTGAACATATGAAAAGCCGTATGATTAACTGGGCAGATTCTATGGAATGGGACTGGTGTATTTCAAGACAAAGGTTATTTGCAACTCCTATA
Organism: Methanobrevibacter sp. TLL-48-HuF1; assembly: GCF_023617305.1. Taxonomy (NCBI): domain Archaea; kingdom Methanobacteriati; phylum Methanobacteriota; class Methanobacteria; order Methanobacteriales; family Methanobacteriaceae; genus Methanobrevibacter; species Methanobrevibacter sp. TLL-48-HuF1. The sequence continues at coordinate 391,068 of NZ_CP081485.1, read as the reverse complement.
CCTGTTTGGTTCTGTAAAGATTGTGGAAAAGTAATGCTTCCTGATGTTGAAGACTTGCCAGTTGATCCGACTCATGATAAACCTAAAAAAGCATGCAGCTGTGGATGTGAGGAATTTATTGGAGAAGAGGATGTTTTAGATACCTGGATGGACAGTTCTATTTCACCGCTTTCAATTGCAGGATGGCCTAACGAAGGTTATGAAAACAATTTCCCAGCTAATATCCGTCCGCAAGGACATGACATTATCAGAACATGGGCATTTTACACAACACTTCGTTGTCTTGCTTTAACAGGTAAAAAACCATTTGATGATATTGTAATCAATGGTATGGTATTTGGTGAAGACGGATACAAAATGAGTAAGTCCAGAGGAAATGTAATTGCTCCTGATGAAGTAATTGAGCAATACGGTGCAGATGCTTTAAGAACATGGGCAGCTAACAGTGTACCTGGTTCAGATGTAATATTTGACTGGAAGGACATTAAACATGGTTACAGATTCTTAAGAAAATTCTGGAATGCATTCAGATTCATCAGTATGCAGATATTTGATGAAGAGGTAAGCTACGATGAAATAAAAGGTAACTTTGATCCTCTTGATTTATGGATTTTATCTAAGTTAAATAACCTTAATAAAGTTGTAGATAATGCATTTGCAAATTATGACTTTGCAACTACAATTACATCAATTGAAAAATTCATCTGGCATGATTTCTGTGATGAATACATTGAAGCAGTAAAATACAGATTATACAATGATGATGTAAGTGATTCATCAAGAAAAGCAGCTAAATACACTTTAAGAAATGTTATTGAAACTTCATTGAAATTATTGTCTCCAATTGTACCATTCTTTGCAGAAGAAGTTTACCAATACTTTGGTGACGGCGAGTCTATTCATAAAACCTCCTGGCCGGAAGTTAATGAGGATTTAGTAAGTGAAGATTACGAAAACAAAGGTAATATCACTGTAGATTTAATTGATGAAGTAAGAAGATTCAAATCCAGTTCAAAAATACCTCTTAACGCTCAATTGTCTGAAGTTAATGTTTATACTAATGATGAGAATTTAGTTGAAATATTCGATGAATTTTCACAGGATATTGAAGGAACTCTTAAAATTGATGATTTATCTATTAAAACAGGAAAACCTGAAGTTCATGAAAAAATCATTGAAGTTGAACCTGACATGTCTCAAATCGGACCGATGTTTAAAAAAGATGCCGGAAAAATCATCGGTTACTTAAAATCCACTGATATTGAAAAAATAGCTGATGAATTAGAAGAATCTGGCGAATTAGCTATTGGAGATATTGTTGTGGGTAAAGATTTATTAAACATCTCAAAAGAAATTGTAGGAGCTTCCGGTAAAAAAGTAGATATCCTGCAGTCTGAAAATTTAGATGTTATTGTTGAAGTAATGAGATAATTTTACTTCAATTCTTATTTTTTTTAACAGTAAACTTTTTATTCTTCTTTTATCTAAAATTAATTTGTTTTTATTAAATTAACAATTTTTTTAAGTGATTACATTGAATTATGAGAAATCAATAAAGTATGATAAAAATTTAGTTGAAAATAAAATTATGGGTCCGAATCCTTTAAAACTAGTTGAAGAATTATTAGTAAATCATAATATTTCAGATTCTGCTACTGTGATGGATTTAGGAAGCGGAAATGGTTTAACTTCAGTATTTCTTGTAAAAGAATATGGCTTTAAAGTTTTCCCTACTGATTTGTGGAGTGACCCTACAGAAAACAAGAAATTTTTTGATAAAATGGGGCTTTCAGGTGATGAAATAATTCCTATCAAAGCGGATGCTAATGATCTGCCATTTGCTCATGAATTTTTTGATGCAATAATTTGTGCAGATTCCTATAATTACTTTGGAAGAGATTCAAGCTTTTTAGATGAAAAAATAATTCCGTTTATCAAACCTGGAGGTTATGTGTATATTGCAGTTCCTGGTATGAAAAAAGACTGTCATGATAATTTGCCTGATGAATTATTGCTTTCCTGGAATGAAGAACAGCTAGATTATATTCATGATATGGATTATTGGGAAGATATAATTGATAAATCTGATAAATCAAGGATTATTTCAATTAAACAGATGAAAGGAAATGAAGAACTTTGGCAGGATTGGATTAACTGTAACAATGAATATGCTGCAGGTGATAAAAAAGCTATTGATGCAGGAGCCTGCAAATATTTGAATTTTATAGCTATTGTACTTCAAAGAAAAGAGTAATTTTTTATTTAACTTAATTAATCAGATAAATATAATAATTATTATAAGGTAAATAAGAATTGATAACAATGAATCTTAAAGTTAAAAATATTTCCAATATTGGAGGTGAGGTTAAAGCACCACCTTCTAAAAGTTATTCTCATAGAGCAGTTATATTGGCATCTTTAGCTAATGGAACATCTAAAATTTATGATATACTTTTTTCACAGGATGTTTTATCATCTATTAATGTTTGCAGGGCTTTAGGAGCAAATATTACTAAAAAAGATGATTATCTGGAAATAACTGGAACCAATGGTAAATTGCATAATTCATCAGAAGTTCCTATTGATTTAGGTAATTCAGGAACTACTTTAAGATTAATGACCAGTATAGCTAGTTTAGCTGACAATGAAGTTATTTTAACGGGAGATGAATCTTTACAGACAAGACCTATGGAAATTTTAACCGAATCATTAGCTTCATTAGGTGTAAATGCAACTTCCATCAACGGCAATGGAAAAGCACCTATTTTAATTAAACCAGGTTATGTGGGTGGTGAAACTAGTATTTTAGGTAATGTCAGTTCCCAATTTATTTCATCAATTCTAATTTCTGCCCCTTTGTCTGAAAAGGGTGTTGATTTATTTGTACTTCCTGAATTCAAGTCACGTCCTTATGTAAATATGACCTGTGATATAATGGCTAAATTTGGTGTTAAAATTAAAAATGAATTTTATATACGCCATGATGACTGTGATAAGGAATTTAAAAACTGTCGCATTGATGAATTTAACATAGCTAAACAGGAATATAAATCCTGTGATTATATAGTTGAAGGGGATTATTCATCAGCGTCTTATTTGCTGGCAGCTGTAGCTATTTATGGTGGGAAAGCTAAAATATTAAATTTATTTAAAGATTCTAAACAGGGAGATAAATTAATATTGGATATTTTAAGACAGATGGGTGCAAAAATAGAAATATCTGATGATTATGTTGAAATTTCATCTGAGGGTAATTTAAAAGGAATCGATGTTAATTTATCAAATGCTCCTGATTTATTAATTACAGTAGCTATTTTAGCAGCTCTGGCTAATGGAACTACTAACATTACTGGTGTTAAACATGCCAGAGTTAAAGAAACAGATAGAATAGATACTACATGCAGAGAACTTGAGAAATTAGGATGTAATTTAAAAGAATTTGAAGACGGCATGTCTATTGAAGGCGGAATCCATTCAGGTACTGTTGATTCACATAAAGATCATAGATTGGCTATGGCATTTTCTTTAGTTGGTCTGAAACATGATATAGAAATTACGAATGGGGAAGTTTTTGATGTGTCTTTTCCTAATTTTATTGAAGCTATGGCAGAAATTGGAGTTGAACTGGAGTTAATTTAGGAAGTGGTTTGGTGTTGGAACTAACAAAAACTGATAAGGTTATTAAAATTGTTGATGAGTTAAATAAGTTATATAAAATTAGAAAATTTCTAAATAATGATCCATACAAGGTTTTAGTCAGAACAATTTTATCTCAAAGAACCAGAGATGAAAACACAGATCAGGCTACTAAAAACTTATTTGGCAAATATAAAGACATTTATGAAGTTGTGGATGCTCCAACTGAGGATGTTGAAGAGTTAATCAGATGTTCCGGATTTTACCGTGTAAAAGCAGCTAGAATTAAGGAAGTTTCAAGGATTTTAATTGATCAGTATGGGGGAGAAGTTCCAGATAATTTAAAAGAGCTGGTTGAGCTTCCTGGGGTGGGCCGTAAAACCGCTAACTGTGTTCTGGTTTATGCATTTGAACTTCCAGCTATTCCTGTTGATACTCATGTTCATAGAATTTCCAATAGGATTGGTTTGGTAAATACCAAAACACCTGAACAGACAGAAGTGGAATTAGCTAAAATAGCTCCTAAGGAATTATGGATTAAATTAAATGATTTAATGGTTCAGTTTGGCCAGACTATCTGTAAACCGATGAGTCCCCAATGTGAAATGTGTCCAATATCAGATATTTGTGATTACTGCTGATTTTCCGAAACATTTATAAATAAAAACATTGTTATATAACATTAGTTATAAACAATAACTATTGTTATATTAGGTATTCCAAAATATAACAATTAATGATAACCCTTTATAATATACCTTAAATAGATTAATTAGGAGAAATAATTATGGTAAATGTCCCAGAATTAAAAAGAGGAGTTTTAAATAGTGTTATTGATGCTATTGGAAATACTCCTATTGTAAAATTAAATAATATAACTGAAGATTTAGATGCAGAAGTAGATGTAAAAATGGAATCTTTCAATCCAACTGGAAGTGTAAAAGACCGTGTTGCAGTTGCAATGATTGAAGATGCTGAAGAAAAAGGTTTGCTTAAAGAAGGTTCTGTAATTATTGAACCAACTAGTGGAAACACCGGTATTGGATTAGGTTTTGCTGCAGCTGCTAAAGGTTACAGATTAATTTTAACCATGCCTGAAACCATGTCTATTGAAAGAAGGAAATTGTTAGGTATCTTTGGAGCAGAATTAGTATTAACTCCAGGTTCAGAAGGTATGGGTGGAGCTATAGCTAAAGCTGATGAATTGGAAAAAGAAATTCCAAATGGTATTGTTTTACATCAATTTGATAATGAAGCTAATACAAGAATTCATTCTAAAACTACTGCTAAAGAAATTTTAAGAGATACTGAAGGTAAAATTGATGCTGTAGTTGCTGGTGTAGGAACTGGAGGAACTATTACAGGTATTGGAAAAGTATTAAAAGAGGAAAATCCTGATGTTCAAATTATAGCTGTTGAACCTGAGTCTTCTCAAACCTTAGGAAAAGGAGTTAAAGGATCTCATAAAATCCAAGGTATTGGTGCAGGTTTTGTTCCGTCTATTTATGATTCTGATATTATTGATGAGATTATTCCTGTTAAAGATGAAGATGCAGGTAACACCTTACTTGATTTAGCTAAAAAAGAAGGAATCTTTGCAGGAATTTCATCTGGAGCAGCAACATGGGCTGCAATTCAAGTAGCTAAAAGGGATGAAAATAAAGGTAAAAGAATATTGGCTATTTTACCTGATGACGGTTCAAGATATTTATCTGTTGACTGGTTATTTGAATAAATTTATATATTATGTATTATAGAAAATGTATATACTATATGTTATATTTTTATAGATATACATATTCTAAATACAATTTGGGGTTTGTTAATGCTTGGTAGATTAAAGAGTGAAATCAAGACAATAAAGGAGAAGGATCCGGCAGCACGCAGTACTCTAGAGATATTTTTATGTTATCCTGGTTTTTATGCTATTATTATGCATAGAGTCAGCCATTATCTATGGAATCACTCTTTAAAGTTATTGGCTAGAATGAATTCAAATTTAGCCAGATTTTTAACAGGTATTGAAATCCATCCCGGTGCAACTATAGGTCAGCGTGTTTTTATTGACCATGGAATGGGTGTTGTTGTTGGAGAAACTGCAATTGTTGGTGATGATGTACTTATTTATCAGGGAGTAATTCTTGGAGGAACAAGCACACAAAAAACTAAAAGACACCCAACTATAGAAAAAGGAGCAATTATTGGTGCTGGAGCTAAAGTAATGGGTAATATTACTGTTGGCCAATATTCTAAAATAGGAACTGGTGCTGTTGTTTTAAAAGATGTTCCTCCGGATTCCACATGTGTCGGAGTTCCCGGAAGAATTGTTAGAAGTAAAAATGCAGAAAATATTGAAATTCACCATAAAACTGTTGATTTAGATCATAATAAGCTTCCAGATCCAGTAGCTGATGCAATTAATACTCTTACAAAGCATCTTAAAGAAAATGATAAACACATTAAGATATTATATGAAAAAAATTCAATTTGTTTAGCTGAAGATGATGAAGACGAATTGGATGATTTATTGAAAAAATAGGAGATTAACATGAAACCGCCTTGTGAAATTGTTGTATGGTATGTAATACCTGCAATTAGATCAGAATTAGCTAAAGATTTATTGGCTTTAGGTATGAAACAAAAGGATGTTTCTGAACTTATGGATATAACTCAACCTGCTGTATCTCAGTATATTACTGATAAAAGAGGTAGTGGTGTTGTTTTAAGTTCAAATGTAAAAGAAATGGTTAATGAATTAGCTATTCAATTACATAATGGTGAAGCTAAAAAAACAGAAATAATTGGTAGAACATGTTCTATTTGCAAACATATTGAAATTGGGGATGTTTTAAAACAATTAAACATTGATAAAAATGATCTTGATGAAGATTGTCAAGGTTGTTTAGGTTCTGAAGTTACAGAATGTAAATCGTAAACTATATATGTAATAATAGTCAAACTATTAATTACTGTTTTATTTTTTATGGCAAGCTGACCGAGCGGCTTAGGTGCGTGGCTGCAGACCATGATACTGGGGTTCAAATCCCTAGCTTGCCTTCATTATTAATTATATTGCTTTTTTTGAGGTATTTTTATGGAAATTTATTCTACTTTAACTCGTAGTAAAGAAAGTTTTGAAACCATGAATGATAATAGAATTAATTTATTTGTTTGTGGACCTACTGTTTATGATGATGCTCATATTGGCCATGGAAGAACTTACATTTCTTTTGATACAATAAAAAGATACTGGGAATATAAAGGTTATACAGTATTTTATATTCAGAACATTACTGATGTTGATGATAAGATAATTAAAAGATCAAAAGAAACTGGAATTCCTGCAGGTGATATAGCTAAGAAGTTTGAAAAAAGATATATTGAAGACATGGCTAAATTAAATGTCACAGGAGTTAATTTATTTGCAAGAGCTACTGACCACATGGGCGAAATAATTGATCAGATTCAAAGATTAATTGATAAAGGTTTTGCTTATGAAACTGAAGACGGAGTCTATTTTGGAATAGACAATTTTAAGGAATTTGGAAAATTATCAAATAGAAACATTGAAGAATTGGAATCCCATAGGGAAATAGCTAAAACTACTAAGAAAAATCCGATTGATTTTGCATTATGGAAAAAAAGAGAAAATGTAGATGAACCTGTATGGAACTCTCCATGGGGTGAAGGAAGACCTGGATGGCATATTGAAGATACAGCTATTACTGAATACTACTTCGGACCGCAATATGATGTTCATGGAGGTGGGCTTGACTTAATATTCCCTCATCATGAAGCAGAAATCACCCAAATGGAAGCAGTTAGCGGAAAAAGTCCTATGGTAAATTACTGGTTACACACCGGATTTTTAAATGTTTCAGGAGAAAAAATGTCCAAATCTTTAAATAATTTCATTACGATTCGTGAATTACTTAAAGAATATGATGCTGATGTATTCAGGTTCTTTGTATTGTCTACTCATTACAGAAGTCCAATTGACTTTTCAAAAGAGTCACTTCATCAGTCTGAAAAAAGTTTAGATAAAATTAAAAAATATTATGAATCATTAGAATGTGAAATCATAGAAAATGCCACTTCTGATTATGCTCCATTAAAAATTGCTAAAGAAGAATTCTTTAAAAGTATGGATGATGATTTCAACACTCCAAAAGCTATTGCAGCTATTTTCGGATTAATAAATGATTCCAAAAGTGAAATTGATTCTTTAGCTGATGAAGATGTTTCAGCTATTCGTGAATTTTTAGATGATGTTGGTTTTATTTTAGGTATTGATTTTGTTTTAAAAGATACAGGATCTTCTGATGAATTATTAACTTTAATTTCAGATGTTAGACAAGAATTAAGAAACAACAAACAATATGAATTGTCTGATAAAATAAGAAATCAGCTAACTGATTTAGGTTATGAAATAAGTGATTAGAGGAGATTTATAATTTATCTCCTATTTTTTCTATTTGTGCAATAGCTTCTTCTAATCCGTCACCTTTTCCAGCAGCTCCTTTTGCAACAATGGTATCGATTATTTCCATACCCATGTATCCAAATGGTATAACTTTCATTGAATCAATGTAGGCTGCAAATGCATCGCTTGGTTGAGCCTGGGTAAATATTTCTATTACTTTTGTACCTTCTAAGCTTTTATTTGGATTTTGTGAAACTTGATAGAATCTGTCAATTAATGTTTTTGCTTGTCCGCTCATTTGACCATAGTAAATTGGGCTTGAGAAAATAAATAAATCTGCTTCAAGCATTTCATCAATGATTTTTCTTGCATCATCATCTTTTACACAGTCGCCTTTTTGACAGGCTTGACAGGCTTTACAAAAACCAATATCTAATTCATTAAGATAGTAAATGCTTTTTTCACCGTCAATTTTTTCCAATACTTTGTTTACTAAAATATCACAGTTTCCGTCTTTTCTAGGACTTCCTACGATTGCTACAGTTTTCATAATTTTACACTCTCCTATACTTGTAAATTTATGTTTGTGTTATATTTAAATTATTGTTTTTTGCAACATTTTTCCTTAATTTGCTCAAAATATTTTGACAAATCATAAATATGCTTGTATTATAAATATATTGATTAAACTTAAGAATTATTTTATTTCAATAAAAAACTTTAAGTTTCAATGTATATTAATTTAAAATGAAGTTAACGGGGATATGATGATTAAAAAAAGATTTATTTTAGTTATCATGATTATTTTAACATTTTCCATGTCATTAGTTAATGCTAATGAAGATTTAAATAATGTTGGATATAATGATGGCTTGCAAGTTAATTCCACATATTCTGAGGATGTTTTAACTGCTCCTGAGGATGTTGGAACATTTAGTGATTTGAATTCGAATATTCAGGCAAATCCGAACATAAGTTTGGATAAGGATTATAAATATGATTCTTCAAGTGATGGTTCTTTATCATCAGGTATCATAATTGATAAAGATACAACTGTTGATGGTGCATCACACATAATAAATGGAAGCAATTCCAAAGATGTAAGGCTGTTTGCTGTTAATAAAGGTACTTTAACTTTAAAAAACATTATAATAACTGATTTGAATTATAATGCAGATGATAAAGGAATAATTTATCAAAATGGAGGTAATCTTGTACTGGATAATGTTACTTTTCAAAATTCAGGATATAAAAGTTTAATATGGGCTGATGGAGGTTCATTAACTGTAACCAATTCTTATTTTATCAATAATACTGCAACTAACATATTCAGAGTCAGCGGATATAATTCTGTTTTTATAAACAGTAATGTAATAATGAATAACAATATTTCCAATGCATTACTTGAAAATGGATTGAATGTAAACACTATTGACAATAATGTTTTTATAAACAATATCAATCATGTAAATATTGAATATATTAAAAGCTGTAGGGATAATTACTGGGGTACAAATGCAGCTACCTATGGTTCTGTTGGAATATTGTATAAATGTGATTTTACAATAGCTAAATTAAGTATTGTCGGTAATAATACTATTTCTGGAGATTCTGCTTATCAGATTGTATTTAATAATACAAAACTGCCTGTATTTAATCTTAATGCAATTATCGATGAAAAATATGCTACCTTGAATCAGAACAGTATAACTGTCAAAAAAGGAGCTGCAGAAGTTAGTGTTAGCCCTAAAGCTAATGGTGTTGCAACGTTAAGTGTTGGTAAAAATTTAATTAAAGATTCCAATACTAAAAATATTAAAATTAATCTTGACGGAAGTATTGATGAGTTATGGGTAGCAACTACAGGTAGTGATACTAACGACGGCAGTAAAGACAAACCATTAGCCAGCATAACTAAAGCTATTGAAATAGCAAAATCAGGTTATACTATTCATATAATGGATGGGGAGTATTCTCAAAAAGTTTTAGAAATCAATAAAACGCTGTCATTTATTGGTGAAGGAAATAATGTTATTATAAGAGGAACTGGAAACCGTGCATTTTCATGTACTGAAGACGGATGCAATTTGGAATTTATAAACATTACTTTTGCAAATTTAATATCTGAAGAAACAAGATCTGCAGCATTATATATTGAAGGTGATGGTTTTCTTAAAGTAATTAATTGTACTTTTAAAGATATTGGAGCCAGATATGGTGCTATGGACATAGGAACTACTGCAAATGCAGAAATTAAAAACTGTACTTTTGAAAATGTAGTAGGAACTGCTTCCAGATCAGCTATTATTCATGTTTCTGGAAGCGGGGAGTATATTTTTGACGGATTAACTATTTCAAATTCCAAATTAGCTGATAATGTTGTAGAAAATGATAAGTATGCATATTTAAGGGGGATATTTTATATTGATGATTCAAATGCAGTTGTAACTTTAAATAATACTGTTATTAGAGGTTCATCAGGTCCAATGCAGGCAGTAATAGAAACAAGAGGAAAACTAACTATTTTCAATACTGTAATTGTGAATAATACTGTTGGTATGACTTCTACTGGTTTTGGTCAGTATCTTATTTACGGATCAAGTGCAAATGCTAATATTAATATTAAAAACACGGTAATTTCAAACAATACTGCTGGAGACAGCTCTGAGAGTGAAATTTTCCAGCTTACAAATGGAAATGCTCTTGATGTATCTTATTCCAGCATTGTTGATAATAAAGTTAACAAAATATTCAATGTTAAATCAGGAAATGCTGCAATTGCTCTGGATTATAACTGGTGGGGAAATAATACTGTTTCCAATGATAAAATCAGTAAATGGATCATAATGACCACACCAGATAATATAACTGCTCAAAAAGGTAAAACAATTGATGTGGGAGTATATTTCAATCATTATACAGATGCAAGTGGTAAAATTTATGATTTGGCTGTAAATGTTCCAATAACTGTTAAATTCAGTACAATCAATGGAACTTTGTTAAGCAATGTTGCATATAGTGTTAATGGAATAGCTAGTGTTCCATATACTGTAAATAATAATGATACAATTACTGTAAAATCAGGTAACCAGATAGCTACTATTAAGATTATTTCCAAAGTCATTGATGCGATTTGGGTGTCAGCTGATGGTAATGATGCAAATGACGGCAGTAAAAACTTTCCGGTAGCTACAATAGCTAAAGCAATTGAACTGGCTAAAAATTCATCTACAATATATGTTATGGAAGGAACTTATTCTCAAAGTCAGATAACAATAAATAAGGAAGTATCTATTACAGGTTTAGGTAAAGTTATTTTGACCAATAATGCATTTGTCTGCAAAGCAGATAATGTGGAATTTAATAACATTGTATTTTCACAAAATGACGGATCTGCAGTTTTAAAAGTATATGGCAATAATATTAAAATATATAACTGTACATTTGACAGTGTTAATACTGATTTGGGAGTATTGTATCTTTCTTCAGGTTCTGTTGATATTGTTAACACTCTAATAAACAATGTAAACAGCAGATATTTAATTTCAATTTCTAAAAATACTATTTTAAAAATGTCAAATTCTGTTGTTGACGGAAATAACCTTGAAAACAGTATTTTTTATCTTGGAGACGGATCTTCTTTAAATGTGGATTATTGTATTATCACTAACAACAGATTTGTTAATTATACAAGTGTGGAAGAAGACGGCAAATCCGAAATTTCTCTTGATTATAACTGGTGGGGAACCAACACACCTGCAGGAAAGGATATTAAAAATTGGGTAATAATGAATGCTCCTGAAAGTATTTCCGGTGAAAAAGGTGAAACTATAAATGTCAATGTTGATTTCAACCATTATATAGGTGTTGGTGGTAAAATTCATACATTAACAAAACATATTCCGGAAACAACAATTGATTTTGATGGAAATATTCTAAATACTGTCAACGGATTAGTTACTTTTTCATATACTATAGAAAACAGCAATAAAATTGTTGTAAAGTCTGCCAATCAAAGTTCAGTCATTGATGTCATTATAAAAGAAGTTAAAAGAGATGTCTGGGTATCTAAGGAAGGAAATGATGAAAACAATGGTAGCCAAACCAGTCCTGTAGCTACAATCAAAAAAGCTTTAGAATTAGTAAGTGACGGATATTCAATTTACATAGCGCCGGGAACTTATCTGGAATATGGATTGGAAATAACTAAGTCTGTAAATATAATTGGTTCAGGCAAAGTCATTATTGATGCTGATAATAATGGCAAAATAATTTCTACAACAAATAAATCTGCAGTTATTAATTTAGCTAATTTGGAATTAACCAAAGCAAAAAGCAACTTTGGATGTGCAGTTTATAATTTAGGAGCTGATTTTACACTAAATAATATAAGCATTTATGATAATGAAATAACTGATGCTTTAGCTAATACTATGAGTGCTATTTACAATACTGGAGTAATGACAATCAAAAACTCTAAAATAATTCATAATATTGGGCATGGATTAATATACAACAGCAATAATCTTGCATTGATTAATTCAACTGTATCAGGCAATGATATCGCTTCAGGCACTTCATCATATGGAATTGTTTATTCAACGGGAGGTACTGTAAAAATAGTTGATTCTGATTTTGACAATAATATTGCAAGATTGGGAACTGTTTATATTTCCAGTGGAAACCTTATAGTTGAAAACTCTATTTTTGAATCTAACAGAGTTACTGTAGGAAATGGAGGAGCTATTACTTTATGGTCTTTAAGTTCTAAAGTAAACATAACTAATGCCACATTTAGAGATAATATGGCTGCTAAGGATGGTGGAGCTATTTTGGCTAGAGGTGATGTAAACATATTAAATTCCATATTTGAAGACAATGCTGCAGGTAATGGATATTATGGAAATGCAATTTATAATTATGGTAATTTAAACATTCATTATTCAGTATTATTGGAAAATGCTTCCTCCAATTATGTAATTTATAATTGCGGATACAATCCTTCTGCTAATGCACAATACAACTGGTGGGGAACTAATAATGATCCTTCAAAAGTGGTTGGTGCAGGTAAATGGGATGAAGATACTCCATGTGAGGATGTAGATGTTTCAAATTGGATTATTATGAGTGTAACTCCAAACATTATTGAAAATATCACAGGAAATCAAGTTATAAAAGCAACATTTGATAAATATCAAGGCAACGATGGAAAACTTTATGATTTAACTAAAACTCTTCCTGAATTTAATGTTAAATTCAGTGCGATTAATGGCACATTATCAGATAATCTGGCTAAAGTTATTAATAATGCAGCTAGTGTTAATTACACAATATCTGACAATGATACAATTACTGTAGAATCTGGTAATGAAATATTTAATATTAAAGTTATTGTAGCTAAAGAAAACTCAATTATTTTAATCAACGTTAATGATATTGTTGTAGGTGAAAATGCTACAATTGATGTATTTGTCAATAAAAATGCAACAGGTAATGTGGTTGTTAGTGTTAACAATAAAAATACTACGGTTAATATTAAAGATGGTAAAGCCAGTTTAATTGTAAGTGACTTGCCTGTCGGCAAATATGACATTGTAGTTAAATATAGTGGAGATGCTAATTATGGAGCTAGTACAAACATAACCTCATTTAATGTAGGCAAAATAGCTAAATATGACATTGATGTTGATATTTCCAGGGTTCAAAGTGGAGAAAATGCTACAATAACTGTAAGTCTGCCAAAAGATGCAACAGGAAATGTTACAATAATCATTGGAAATAAAAAGTATAATGCAACTGTAGTTAATGGAACTGCTAAAATTACCACTGATGTATTGGATAATGGTACTTATAATGTTGTTGTATCTTATTCTGGAGATAATAACTATGTTAATTATACTAAACAGCTTAACATGACTGTAGATATTAATAAAAATGTTAACTTAAAAGCAAATGACATTGTTATGTTTTATAAAGATGGAAGCAGATTTACAGCAGTTTTAACTGATTATAAAGGTAATCCGATAGCTAATGAAACTTTAATATTTGTAATTAATGGTGTAAATTATACTAAAATTACTGATAATAAAGGAACTGCTTCAATGGCACTTAAGTTAATGCCTGGAGTATATGAAGGTTTAGTACTGTTTAATGGAACTTCAAATTACAACAATATCTCTGTTAAATGTAATATAACAATTAAATCTACTGTTATTGGCCAGGATATTGTTAAAATGTTTAGAAATGCAACTCAGTATTCTGCACTATTCCTGGACAGCAACGGTAAGGCTTTAGTTAACGCTACTGTTAAGTTTAACATTAACGGTGTTTTCTATACTAAAAATACTAATGGTGAAGGTATAGCTACTTTAAACATCCAATTGCTTCCTAAAGAATATATTATAACCAACTATAATCTTGTTACTGGTGAGGAAAACTCAAATAAAGTTACAGTTAAATCTTTACTTGTTGATAACTCTGATTTGGTTAAATATTACTTAAATGAATCCGGTTATACTCTTAAGGTTATTGGTAAAGACGGTAAAGTTGCAGCTAATCAGGAAATAACCTTCAACATCAACGGAGTCTTTTACCACAGAGTATCTGACGACAATGGAGTTGTCAGTTTGGGTATTAAGTTACGTCCGGGCACCTACATTGTAACTGCTGAATACGAAGGCTGCAGAGTCTCCAACAGCATTACAGTATTGCCAACTTTAATTACTAAAGAGCTTGACATGAAATACTTAGACGGCAGTAATTTCACTGCAAAAACACTTGACGGTCAAGGTAAAGCATTAGCTAACCAAAATGTATCATTTAACGTAAATGGTGTATTCTACCATAAAACAACAGATGAAAACGGTATAGCTAACTTAAATATCCGTTTAAATCCAGGTAAATATATCATCACATCTATCTGGAACGAATATCAGGTTGGAAACAATATTACAATTGCTTAAAAAAGAGGATTCCAAATTCTCTTTTTCTTTTTTTAATAAAAACCTTTATATATTTTAAATGTCTATTGTTATATGATATTATAACACACATTATAATTTCATTTATTTTTCGTAAGCCCTATTTTTAGGTTTACCCAAACATTTATATATGTTAAATAACTATTGTTATATATCACTATAACATGTGATATATTTATATTGAAAATCATAACGCACATCATATTTAGTTTAGAAGGGATATAAAATATGGGATTTTTAAGAATATGGGTTGTAGTGTAATAATATTAAATTTAAAAGAATTATAGGTGATTATATGGTAGAAAAAAGACAATACAAATCATCCACATTAGGTGTACGTGCAGGTCAAGAACCTGATCCGGTTACTGGAGCATGTGCTGTACCGATTTATCAAACAAGTTCATATGTATTTAAAGATGCTGCAGAAGCAGCAAGGAGGTTTGGATTACAGGAATTTGGTCAAATTTACTCCAGATTAACTAATCCAACAACTGAAGTATTTGAAAAAAGGATAGCTGCTATTGAAGGAGGTAATTCTGGATTAGGTACTTCAAGCGGTCTTGCAGCAATTACTTATGCAATTTTAAACATTACCTCTCCAGGTGATGAAATTGTATCTGCAGATAATCTTTACGGCGGAACTTACCAGTTATTTGATTACACCTTCAAAGATTTGGCAAGGAATGTTAAATTTGTGGATTCAACTGATTTACAGGCATTTGAAGATGCGATTACTGATAAAACCAAAGCTGTTTACTGTGAATCTATCGGTAATCCAAAATTAGATGTACCTGATTTCGAAGCTTTAGCTGAAATTGCTCATAGTCATGATATTCCATTAATTGTAGATAATACAATTGGTGTAGGTTTAGTAAGACCTTTGGAACATGGTGCTGATGTTATTGCAGCTTCTGCAACTAAATATGTTGGAGGTCATGGAACTTCTATTGGAGGATACATTGTAGATTCAGGTAAATTTAACTGGGGTAATGGTAAATTCCCACAATTCACAGAACCTGATCCAAGTTATCATGGATTAGTATTCTGGGATGCATTTGGGGATGTTCCAGAACTTGGAAATATAGCTTTTACCTTAAGGGCTAGAGCAAGATTATTACGTGACTTGGGATCAACTCAGGCACCAGTTAACAGTTTCTTGTTTTTACAAGGGCTTGAAAGTTTGGATGTGAGAGTAAAAAGACATTCTGAAAATGCTTTAAAAGTAGCTAAATTCTTAGAATCACATCCTAAAGTTAAATGGGTAAGTTATCCTGGTTTAGAATCTCATCCTTCACATGAAACTGCTAAAAAATACTTAAATGGTTATTATGCAGGTATTTTAGGTGTTGGTATTGAAGGCGGAGAGGAAGCAGGTAAGGAATTTATCAATAACTTGGAATTATTCTCTCTTCTTGCAAATATTGGTGATGCAAAAAGTTTAGCAATACATCCTGCAAGTACTACTCACCAACAACTTTCAGAAGAAGAACAATTAGCTACTGGTGTTACACCGGACTTTGTAAGGTTGTCTATTGGTCTTGAAGATGCAGATGACTTGATTGATGATCTTTCACGTGCTTTAGATAAAATTTAAATTTTAATAAAAAATAAAAGGAGATTATAAGATGTATTTGGATAATTCAGCAACTACTGCAGTTAGTGAAGAAGTACTAAAAGAAATGGAGCCTTATTTCAGAGAATCCTATGGAAATCCGTCTACTTTGTACTCTGTTGGTCGTGAAGCTAAAAAGGGTTTAGATGAAGCAAGACAAAGAGTAGCTGATGCTATTAATGCAGATCCTAAAGAAATAATATTTACCAGTGGCGGATCAGAATCTGATAATTTAGCTATTAAAGGTATAGCTTTAAAATTAAGAGGTAAGGGAAACCATATTATTACTTCTGAAATTGAACATCCTGCAGTTAAAGAAACACTCCATTTCCTTGAAACTTTAGATTTCAAAGTAACTTACCTGCCGGTTTATGAAAACGGTATTGTAAAAGTAGAGGATGTTAAAGATGCTATTACTCCCGAAACAATCTTAATTACCATTATGCATGGTAATAATGAAATTGGTACTCTTCAGCCAATTGCTGAGATTGGTAAATTAGCAAGAGAACGTAAAATTCTTTTCCACACTGATGCAGTCCAGACATTCGGTAAAGTTAAAGTGGATGTTGAAGAATTAAATGTTGATTTATTATCCTTATCATCTCATAAAATCCATGGTCCAAAAGGTGTTGGAGCATTATATATTAAAAAAGGTGTTAGAATAACTCCTCTTATTCATGGTGGTGGCCAGGAAAGAGGAATCAGGTCAGGTACTGAAAATGTTCCAGGTATTGTTGGATTCGGTAAAGCATGTGAAATAGCTAATAATAATCTGGAAGAAAATTATGCAAGATTAGTTAAAACAAGAGATGAAATTATTGAAAAAGTATTGGATGCAGTTCCTAAATCTTATCTTAATGGTGATAGGAATGAAAGACTGCCTAATGTCATTAATTTCAGATTCTCATCTATTGAAGGAGAATCATTAATTCTCCTTTTAGATGCAAAAGGATATCAGGCATCAACAGGGTCAGCCTGTTCATCTAAAACTTTAGAAGCATCTCCTGTATTAAAAGCTCTTAATCTTGATGATGTTGATGTACATGGTTCCTTAAGAATATCTTTAGGTTCTCAAACTCACTTCGATGATGTTGACGGTTTAGTAGAAGCAATTAAAGAGTCAGTAGCTACTTTAAGGAAAATGTCTCCTTTATGGAATTCTGATGAAAAATATGAAGAAATGATGGGTCAAAGTAAATAAATTAAGGTGTTAAATATGTACAGTGAAAAAGTTATGGATCATTTTGCAAATCCAAGAAATTCAGGAGAAATGGAAAATCCTGACGGAGTAGGAACAGTAGGAAACCCAACCTGCGGGGATTTGATGACTATCTATATTAAAGTTAAGGATGATGTTATCACCGATATTTCATTCCAAACCTTCGGTTGCGGAGCAGCTATTGCTACAAGCAGTATGATTACTGAAATAGCTATTGGCAAAACATTGGAGGAAGCATTAAAAATTAGTCGTAATGGCGTGGCAGAAGAATTGGACGGTCTTCCACCAGTTAAAATGCACTGTTCCAATTTGGCTGCAGATGCACTTAAGGCAGCTATTGACAACTATTATGAAAAGTCTAATTAAATCTGTTCAAGGTTTATGATTATTAATTTTCTGCTTGGTTGTTAATATGAATCATCATTATATCACTTTAAATATCAGTTGCTTATACTGCATCTCTCATAACATTTCTATAATAATGTTTGAATGGGATGTTTAATTAAATTTGTGGATACGGTCTCATATTCATTAAATTAAAAGTTGGTTATAGATTATTTATAAATTTTTGGGGGCGTATAAAAAAATAAGGATTTCCATAAACTGCAAGAAAAGGTGATGAAAATAAAATAACAATTTGTTAATTGTGGTTGTTAATGTTAATGAATCCGTAGTAAAAATATATTATATATTTTATATAAATAATATAATAAAAAATATAATAAATATATGTTTGCAAGACTCTTTCAAAAACTTTGTTGATTTTCAAAATCCTTTTTGCGATTGTCATTCCAAATTAGATCTCTGCGATATATTCGTTTTAAAACGCCTCGTTTGGTCTTGAATATTCGTTTTCTGGATTTTGGCATTGTTTTTTGAAAGGCATTTTCAATTTTGTTACTTGTTTTTTCAATTCGTTTATCTTTTAAGTGGTGAATGAAGCTTTTATATCTTGGAAAGATTGATTTTCTAATTATTTTATAAATAACTGGATGAAAATCATCTTTACTATTAATTAATGAGTGTACTTCCTTTTTGAATTCATTATAATCATTTAAATCGAATAAATCTTTGATCATTTTCAGTTGTTTGTGACATTCTTGATATTCTTCGTCAGAAATATGATTTCTGTCTTTAAAAGTTTTTAATTGTTTATTTAAACTTTTTTTAGTATGAAAAATACATAATTGATGTTTAAAACCTAATTTTGCGATAATTGATGCATATTTTTTATCCAAATCTGTTGTGATTGCGATTTTATTTTTATTTGCTGTTGATTCTCTTAAAAACTTCTCAACAGTGTTTTCATCTTCAGTATCGTAAACTGCATCGGCTACAATACAATTTGAAATAGAATCTAGTAATGTGTGTCGATATTTCCATTCTCCGTTGATTTTTATCCATTCTACATCGAAGACATAATAGCCCGAGCAACGCCATAAATCAAATTCTAAAATGTTTTCATTAACAAATAACCAATTTTCAATTGTTTGATGTGAAACAGTGATTCCAAAGAATTTTTTAAATGATTTACAAACATTTTTCAGGCTTCCCAGATAATCTGAAATTAAATGTTCTGATTCACTCTTCAATTCATTCGTAAAATTACTGTTTATATCAACAAGACTTGTTAAATCAGTTTGAAATGTTTTACTACATCGTTTACAAATATAACGCTGAACCTTCACCTTAGTTTTACCTATTTCTTTAAATACTAATGTTCTTTTTGTAAAACCATATTTTACAACATGGCGAGTTCCACAATATGGACATCGAGCTAAACTCATTTTAAAATAAGGAACATCCTTCTTAAAACTTAAATCAAAAGATTTTAGAGCCTTTTGACAGGATTTAAAAATTTTCACAAAACGAGGATCTGAAAGGACTAATCCATCATTGAAATCGCAAAATATATATTGTTTAACATCTAAAATAGTATTTGGAGTATTTGTTTTTTGGTTAGGCATAATAAAAACTTTTACTCCACCTATTTATTAAATTTAACTATTTTTAAGCAAAATTAAAAATTACAAACTAATTTTCATTAAAAAATTTCAAATCAACAAAGTTTTTGAAAGAGTCTAATATAAATTATACTATATGTTAGAGAATAGTATTAGTTGGACAAGCTTTTGCCAGGCGATGAATTCAATAGCATACTGGCTTGTTCAAAACCAAAAGAAATACAAAAAACGTGACCATTACCAGATATTAACATTAAAAGGTAATTGCAAAGACATAGAAAAGAAAGCTAAGAAACTAGGAAATGATAAGCTAGTGGCAATGTATACAATGGCAGCTATTAAAGACAACAACTCATTGGATTTCCTTCCAAACTATGTAACCTTAAAAAACAAGGAACAAATTGATAAAGCTGAATATGTGGACATGGCAATTAGAACTGAAAGCTATATCAGGGCCAACGGAAGACTTCCTGCAATTGTATATCGCAAGTCAACATTACCTGACTATAACGATTCAACAATGAAGTTATTTATAAAGACTTATACTTTTAAAGGTAATAGTATTGATGAAGCTTTAGCAGCAATAGCTAAGAAGAAATTGTACAGCAAATACTTTGATTCACAAAAAACAGATAAGAAAACAATAACAGATGCTAAAGAGGGTAAAGGTTCTAATTGTGTGGACTGGGGACAAGTATATTACAGAATAGCTAAAAGCTTAGGCTATGATGTTCAGTTTGTTCACGTTAAATGCAGAGTCTCAGGAACAGGTCATATAAGATTAAGGTTAAGACATAAGAAAAATACTTCAGGAAAGTGGATTAACTGTGATCCTGCAGCAGTAGCTGATACAACTTCAGGCAATGTAAGATCAATTTGGTGTGAAGATGGAAATGTTATTGCTTATGATCCATCATGGATATTTACAGATTTGTACAGCAGTTAACATTCAATGTTAACTCTTTAATTTTTTCATTTTTCATACATAAACTTATTTAATATTATTAAATAAATTTTTAATTAATAATTGATTGATTTATTGAAGGAAATTTGATATATCTTTCTTAGTTATAGATTTGATGTGATTTTAAGAAAATAATTTAATTAGATTATTTGGAGGAGTGAGAATAATGGATTCAAAATTTTTAAGATATTACTTTGAAAAGAGATTATATTTAGAAAACCCTCCTTTAAAAATGAAGGACTTCATAAAATTTTGCAATAATAGAGGAATTAATATTAAAAAAAGTAAATTGGAAGAATTTGAAAAAAGAGGTCTTTTTTATCCTATATTTAGATTTAAGGCAGTGTATAATGAAGTTAGTAATGTTTATATGGCCCCTAGTTTTGATGATTATGTTAATGAGGATTTCATGAAATTATATGATGATTACATTCATATTCCAAAAGATAAAGACTTTCTGGAATTTGATAACTTCTATGATAAAGATATTGGAATTTGTAAAATATATTCATATTACTCATCTTTTCAGATTTATTCGTTAGTGTTTTTATTAAATAATGATAAATTAATAAAAGATCCAATTCCAGCTATGGATAAATTTATTGATATATTAATTGCAACTCAAATATATGCTCCATATGGTAGATCTAATATGAGAAATTATTCTCTTAAAACAAATTATGAGGATTTTCATAAAAGATTAGATGAATTTGATTTGGAAGACACTTTAAAGATTATTGATGCAGATGAAGATGAGTTATATTCGGTTTATGCTAAAATATGCAATGAATTAGATAAATATTTGGGCAGTGACTATGCAATACAATTGTGGAAAAGTGTTGATTGGAAGAAAAAAGACAAATGTATTGGTTATACAAGATTGGGAATTGAATATTTGCAGTGGGCAATGATGCTTAAAAGATGCATAGAAGATTATCTTGGTAGAGAAATATTTGATGTGGATGAAGTTCAGGGGGATTGGGAAAAAGTGAAAAATGTCATTCCTTCTGATGAGAAGGGTGCTACTCTAAGAGGATATCGAAATGAAGTTTTTACCAATAAAAATACTGGTGAATATGAGTTTAATTTGAAACGAAGAAAATCATACTATTTAGCTAATTCTTTAACTTTGGATTATCATCCCAAAATTCTATTATTTGTAGAAGGAAAAACTGAAGAAATTATGATTCCAAAGTTTTTTGAATTCTATGGTTTTAATCATAAAAATTTAGGGATAGAAATTATTGACATTGGAGGAATTCTAAATTTTTATAGTTCTAAAACTTTTGTTAATGCTCCAAACAATAAACCTTTTAAAGCGGTTGTTAATAACTTTTTTAACTTAATTAATTTTAATTTAAAGTTATGGCAAGCTATTCCATGTTTTATAGGGGATAGAGAAAACGATATTATCAACAAATTAATTTCAGGTAAAATGTTTGATACTAAAGATTTATTAAATCAAATTGATTTATCGGATATGGATGATTCAGATAGAGATTTTGTTGCAAATGATGATTTAAATGATAATTTAGTAACTGGTTGGAGTTGGATTTGGGATAATGATTTTGAAATAGATAATTTTAAACCAACTGAGATTCAAAGAGCAATAAATGATGTTTGTGGGACAAATATTTCGCTTGAAGATGTTGAAAACATTTATGATTCCTGTAAAAATAATGAGAAAAAAGGAATAAAAGATATTGATCCTAAAGTTAAAAATCATAAAATTGAGATAAATAAAAAAGCATTTGAATATATGAAAGAAGACATTGAAAAATCTTTGAATATTTCGATAAATGATAGAAAAATATTTTCTATTCTCGATGAATTAATTGATATGTCTATTTTAAATCATTCTCCAGTAAATACATCTCATGCTTTAAGAAACCAAAAAGAATTAAGTTTATGTATTTTAAAAGATTATAATATATTCAAAAGGGATGAGGATGGAATTTAAGTATATTGTAGTAAGTTCATATAGTTGATGATGCAGTCATAAGTGAAAGTAGATGATGATAAATTTATATAAATGTAATAATAAAATATTATATTAATTATTATATATGGGTTGTAATAGCTATGGCCAATGTTAATAATACATCATCCTACATGGATGAAACTAAAAAGCAAATTATAAAAGAGTCTAATTATACCTATAGGGATGCTCTTGAAGTTTCTGCATATCTTATTGAAGTCGGAAAGTTCGAAAGATTTTACAAAGAAATGCAGATTCATGACTTGCAAAAGGAACTTGATGAAATGCCGGAATAAAAACTTCAAAAAATAAATCTCGGGTAATAACTCTTAAGAAAAAACTTATTTTGTATCGTGTAAGTAATAATTTTATTATTGCTTATATATTTTTTTTATAATAAACTTTTATATATAATACATAATAAATTAATATATTATGTTGCCAGAAAAACCAACATCAGCGCAAGAGTGGAAATAACACTCAAACAAATAGTCGATGAATCAATCTTCAACCATAAAGATGCCTACGAGCTTGGAGCAAAACTGATAGCTATCGCCGATGCAGAAAAAACAATAGAACTAAGATTTATAAATGGAAAAATTGACGGTAACCTCTTTTCTGATATGTGTTTGTTCAAAAAGTAGAATGCAATTCAAATAGTAGTGTGAAAATAATCAATAGTGTTATATACTTTAAAATATAAACTTTCTTTAAATTATTATGAGGAGATGTTTGTATGGTAGAATATGGAAAAATATTCAAATGTGAAGACTGCGGAAGCATAGTTGAAGTTTTAGTAGATGCACACGAAGAAAAAGCTTGCTGTGACTCTTCTAAAAATATAATCGAACCTCAAACTGAAGGAGATAAAGCTCCTAAACATGTTCCGGTTATATCAGTTGATGGGAACGAAGTTACAGTTGCTGTTGGTGAAGTTCAACATCCGATGGACGATGACCATTTCATCCAATTTGTTGAATTAATCGTTGGTGATGAAAGATATATCAAACATTTCAAACCAGGTGATGTTCCAAAAGCTACATTTACTGTTGATGCAGATTTACTTGCTGCAAACGAAGCAATTGCAAGGGAATTCTGTAACTTACACGGCCTTTGGGCCAGCCAATAAATTTTAAGATGCTTTTCTTAAAATTTATTTCTTTTTTTTTTACTGGGTGTCCGCCAAAATTGAATTTTGGCTGACTTGTTGATTTTTTTTAAAATATTGTTACATCAAGTTTTAATTGGTTTTTAATGGATGTGCTTTCGCAGAAATCTTCTAAATCTTCTGTTGTGTTTTTTATTTCTTGTTTTATGTTGTGTAGTCGTATTAAATTATATGCTAATGCATCTAAGTTTATTCTTTCTTCTGTTTTTACCATTCCGATGACTACTTCTTTTTCTATTTGGAATTGTTCTTTGAATATTCCAAATGGTCCTTCAACGCTTGATCTTTTGCTATATTCGTCTTTATATTCCTGTTTTTCCATTTTTTCGTTCATTGCTTTTTGCATTTCTGATCCGTATTCTGTGATGGTTTTGTGTGTTTGTTTGCCTGTTAAGCATTTGTTTCGTGCTTTGCAGTTTTTACAGGCTTCATAATTGTTGTAGAGTCTTTTTATTTTGTCTGGTTTTTCTGGATCTTTGTGTGGTTCGATGTATTTTGCGAAAAAGTGCATATATTGATTTTTTGGGCATTTGAATGCATCTAATTCATAATCATATTCAAAATGGTCTTTATGGTATGGATTTGGATTTAATTTTCCTATTTTTTCTTTACTTTGCTTTCTATTTGGTATTAAACCATCTATTTTTTTATCTGCTAAGTATGATAGTGATATTTGGTTTAAGTATATTGTATCGGCACTTATATACTTTGGTGTGGTGTTAATGTTTCTTATTGCTCTTTCTGCGATTATTGGTAGTTCGTAGTGGTCTGTCGGGTTTTGTGTGACGTTTATTGCACAGATTAATTTGGTATCATAATCGACTGCAGATTGGATATTATAAGCAACCATGAAGTTTCCTTTCTTTCCTTTCATAAATCTTGCTTCTATATCATTTACTGGAATTTTATCCTGTCCTGTGAATGTAAATTGTGTTTTTATTCCATATAATAGTTCTAATTTATCTTCATCATCTATGTCTTTCTTTTCCAATAATCTTTGAGCAGGTTTGTGAAGTTTTTCAAGACATTCAGGGTCAATAGGTCGTCCTTCGTAGTAATCGATCAATATTTGAGTTTCTTTTTTTGTAATGGTGTTGTTGTTGGAATTGTATGCTTTTTTGATGGTTCCATCAATGGCAACGTGATTAAATTCAGTGAATCCTTCATCAAAGGCCTTTTTTAATGTCATTTGCAGCAATACTTCAAAATAATGGCCATATTCTCTTCGATATCTTTGGATTGATCTTTCAGAAGGTCTAATATCATCGCACACGTATTTAAATATATCATGGTATCGCGCCATATCTGCAATTATTGATGTTCTATCAATATGTTGGATTTTGGCATAAATAAGCAATTTTAACATGGAATCCACTGGAAGGGAGTCTCTTCCTTTCTTTTTCTTGGGTTCTTTGATATTTAAAAGTGGAAAAACTTCTTCAACAAATTCAACAACAAAACGAGAAATATGATTCTCCGGAACATTCCAATCAAGAGTATTAATGCCCAATTTTGCCTGATTCCTATCAAACTTTCTTTTAACCATAAATAACAACACCAAAACAACTTATATCTAATATAAAATATGTACAACAAAGTATATAAACTTAACTGTCTTAAAACCATTAAAAATCAAAAATAAGAATAAAATAAAACTAAACAATAATTTAAAAAATAATTAAACCAAATAAAATAAAATAAACAAAAATTAATTGAAATATATTAAAAATAATAAAAATTAAGCCCAAAAATTTTTTTGACGAAAAATCAAAAATCAATTTTGGCGGACACCCTACTGTGGAATAGGATATTTTCATAGATGAGCAGCTTATTTGACAGCTATTATTATTTTGTTTAATTAATGTTTAATGTTATGAAAAATATGGTATTAATTATGCACACATATTCTGATTAAATAGCGAATTTTATATTAATATTTTATAAAAAAAATTTTAAGTACTTGTTTTTATAAAAATTATATTGTGTCAGATTATAAGAAAACATTAATTTTTATTTTTCTTTTAGTTATAATGGCTATTGCTATTGTTTATGTTGGATTTTCTATGAATTCTCTTGATAATTCAATGGCTGAAATTAGTGATAATATAGCTAATGGTGATAAAGAGTATAATGATGCAGTAAATTTAATAAATAATAAAAATTATGATGATGCATTAGAAAAAGCACTTTATGCAAGCGATAATTTTAATAAAAGTTCAAGGGATTTGTTAGTTATACAAAATAGTAGTGATAATTTTAAAGAGGTCCATAAAGAATATATAGTTACTATTATTGATGAAGTAGAATTAAAGCAAGATGCTGCATCTAATTTGGTTCATGCTATTTATTATTTTAAAAATAATGATAATTCTACAGGAAGTAGTTATGGTAATAAGGCAAATAGCTTAATGGATGAAGCTATTCAGTATCAAGATGCAAGAAATAAGTTAGTTAATGATAATCCAAATTTATTCAGATAAAATTTTTACTTTAAAATGAGGTTTTTAAATTGAAAAAAAAGTGTCCAAAATGTAGGGGAACAGGTTCTGTAGTTGTAGATTATAAAGACTGTGATAGCTGTGGCGGAACTGGTTACCAAGATTCCTTTGATGTAGGAAATCATTTTAAAGGAGTTAATAGTAATGCAAAAGCTAAATTTGATTTAGGGGCTGATCAGGATATTCCATGTGAAGTTTGTCATGGAAAAGGTCAAATTGAAGTTTTTGAAGAATGCCCTAATTGTCATGGTAGTGGTCAGATTAATGTATGTAATGACTGTGGAAAACCAATTAGCGAAAAATATGATTTATGTAGAGATTGCCACACTAAAAGGAAGGAAGATAGAATGAAACGTGATAAAATACGGGAGAGAGAAAATGAAGTTAAAGATGTTTATGTCTTAGATGCATTATGTCAAATGAGGGATATGGACAGAGACAGACTTTATAAAGGTAGAGTTACCCGTGTTGAAAAATATGGTGCTTTTGTAACATTAAATAATAATGTCTGGGGACTTATGAGAGGAGATATATCTAATTATAAAGTTGGAGATGATGTTATTGTATTTATAACAGCCATTAAATCAAGGGAAAGAAAAATTGATTTGGCTCCAGCATATGTTAAAAATTATAATATTATAAAACAGACAAAAAGCATTCCTAGAACTATCATATCTGATTTGGAAGAAAAAATGGGTAAATTGGTTCGTGTTGACGGTGAAGTCCTACAGGTTCAGCAAACTTCCGGTCCGACTATTTTTACAATTACTGATGAATCAAATATTACTTGGGTAGCTGCTTTTGATGAAGCAGGAGTCAGAGCATATCCTGATATTGATGTTGGAGATGCTGTAGAAGTTTTAGGTGAAGTTAATCAGCATGGTGGCAAACCTCAAATTGAATCTCAGTCTATTTCCAAATTGGAAGGTGAGAAAAAAGCCAAACTTCAGGATTTGATTGAAGATGCATTAAATAAAAGGGCAGAACCTGATGATGTTGATTTCCTGGTTAAAAGTGATGTTTTAAACAGATTGAAACCTAAAATGAGGGAAGCAGCTCAAAAGATTAGGAGAGCTATTTTAGATGGCAGATCTATTTTATTAAGACATCATAACGATGCAGATGGTATCTGTTCTGGAGTAGCTATGGAAAAAGCTATTGTTCCTCTTGTTGAACAGGTAAATCCAAGTAATGATGCCCAATATTATTATTTCAAAAGGTCTCCAAGTAAAGCTCCGTTTTATGAATTGGAAGATGTAGTTAAGGATTTGTCTTTTGCTCTTGAAGACAAAGAAAGACATGGCCAAAAATTGCCGTTAATTGTTTTACTGGATAATGGTTCTACAGAAGAGGATATTGTAGCTTTAATGCAGGCTAAAATTTATGATGTGGAAGTTGTAGTAATTGATCATCACTCTCCTGGAGAATTGCTTACTAAAGAGGAAAAAGATGGGGAAATTATTGGGGGAACTGTTGTTGTTGATGAATATGTTGATACTCATGTAAATCCTTATCTGGTTGGGGGAGATTCTCAGCTAACTGCAGGAGCACTGGCTACTGAAGTGGCACATATTATAAATCCTGAAATTAAAGATTTAATCAAACATCTTCCGGCTATTGCAGCTTTAGGAGATCATGCTGAATGTGGTGAAGTTTATCAGTATCTTGAATTGGCAGCAGAAAAAGGATTTACTAAAGAACATTTAGCTAAAATAGCTGAATGTGTTGACTTTGAAGCTTATTTCCTTAGGTTTATGAATGGTAGAGGAATTATGGATACTATTTTAGCTGTTGATAATATTGATAAGCATGAAAAAATGATTGATGCATTGTATAAAGAATATTTAAAACGTGTTGATACTCAACTTAAAGCAGCTATTCCTAATATTGAGAAAGCTCATTTTGAGAATGGTATTTACTTCAATATGATTGATGTTGAAAAATATGCTCATAAATTTACATTCCCTGCTCCTGGAAAAACCTGCGGTTTTGTTCATGATAGTGTTGTTCAGGAATTAGGTGAGGATAAACCAATTATAACTTTAGGACATGGTCCTGATTTTGGTGTAATAAGAGCTACGGATGCTGTTAATGAAAAATTTGGATTCAGTGTCAATAATATTGTTCCTAAACTAGCTGAAATGATACCTTCAGCAGGTATTGATGGAGGAGGCCATGAATGTGCCGGTTCTATAAAATACATTGAAGGTTTAGGGGAAGAAGTTTTAGATGGTTTTGTTAATGAAATAAGAAACATGAGTGAACTTTAAATGAAATATTGTCCTAAATGCGGTTTTGAAAATGCTAATTATGCCAAATTTTGTGTAAAATGCGGCAATTCTTTTGTTGACATGGACATTAATACAATTAAAAAACATAATTCAATTATGAATTCCATGTATTCAAAAGAAACAAGCGAAATTTCACAAAAGAAAAAGGTTAATAATACATTTAATGAATCACATTTTAAAGATAATGTGCATACTAAACCAACTTTTAAATTCAAATTGTTTCATATATTTGATGAGAGAAAAAATAAATACAGGATTAGCAAATTAAGAGTAATTTTAGCAATGGAAGCTGTTTTCTTTTTTACAGTTTCTGTTTATATTTCCTTATTTGTAGATTCTGAATTTTTTTTAAGTGAATTTGCGGTTAATCCTGTTGTTGCGATTTTGCTGTTGATATGTGTAAGTATAGTTATAGCAGGATTATTTGTAATTCCTACGGGGATTATAGGGTGGATTTTAAGAAGAATTTATCTTTATTTGACTAAATGATGATGTGTATGGGTTTACAAAATTATTGTGGCAATTGTGGCAAAAGATTATCCCTTAATGAAGAATACTGCAGGAATTGTGGAGCTAGAACAGCATTTACGGATAATGAAGATGATTATATGTTTACACTTCCAATTTATGACATCGGATTTTTTGATTTGGATATAGATTTTTCACCTTATATTGAAAGCACCAGAAAAGATTTTAAATATGAAATCTGTTCCTGCGGATATTTAAATTTTAAAGAAAATGATTACTGTTATCATTGTGGTGTTAAAAGAACACATAGTAAATTAAGAAGAATTTTTAAATCTGAACCAAAACCTACCTTTTCATTTACAACCGTTACCTGTGAATGCGGACATGTTAATTCTAAAGAAAACTTGTTTTGTGAAATGTGTGGGAAAAAATTAGTTGAAGATGAAGAAACTCCATTAAGAGATCTTTACAGTAATTTCGAATTTGAATGTGATTATCCTATTTTTTGTTTTTGCGGACAGGAAAATGATGAATTCAGTCAGTTTTGCAGTAACTGTGGATTTCCGTTAGATAATTTTGAAAAAACTAATGGAAATATTCAAAAATTATGTTTTTGCTCTACATTAAATGATGTTACTGCTGATTTCTGTGTTGACTGTGGAATTGACTTAAAAAATGAAAACAAAGCTTTAATTTGTGTTTGTGGAACTAAAAATCCAATATCTGCCAAATTTTGTAGCAGCTGCGACAGACAATTGAATCCAAAACGTTTTGTTAAATCTAAATTGGTTTGTAGTTGTGGAAAAATTGTAGATTATGATGTTGAATTTTGCCCTAATTGCGGTAAAAACATTAAAAAAGCCATGAATCGTAAAATTAAATTGTCAAATGCTGGAAAGTCTATAAGAAATGTTTTCAGATAAGGTGTAGTTATGAAAGAATGTGATGTATGTGGAACTCCTAATCTTAAAGCAAATAATTATTGCACTCACTGTGGAAATAGAATAGCTATGGATAATATCTGTCCATTTTGCGGGGAATTAAATTCAGATGATAGTAGCTATTGCAGTAATTGCAATAAGCAAATTCGTCCGGTATCTATTGATAGCTTTGAAAAGCTGTTTACTGATTATAATAAATTATTATTAGCTAAAGCTGAAATTTCTGATGAAGATTATAATAAATTATTATCAAATATTTTTAAGAAATTAAAATTTTCAAAGATTGTAGGTCATAATCCTAAAGAAAAAATATTAAGTATAGCAGAAGTATTTGCCGAATGTAGACCAAAGGCCAGAGGTGAAGAACTCGGATTCGAATTTGGTCATGTTTTGTATTATGATGACCGTTTGGATGATTCATTTCAGATAGCTACTATTATTCATGAATTGACTCATTTTTTATTGTTTGACATAATTGAAAGTTTGCTTTGTGATGTGTTTCAAGTAAAGCAGTCTTCTACATTAGAAGGTTTTGTCTGGTATTGTTTGTCTAATGATTTGGCTTTAATGAATGAATATTGTGCTCATACTGTTGAAGGAAGGTTTATTCCTCATGGATATCAAAATTATGCTTCTTTTGAGAATTTGCTTGAAGAAACAACTTTTGATGATGAAAAAATTGGGATTTTGATGGTGCTGGGCAATACTTTTGCCGAGGAAATAATTGGTCAGCTGGAAGATTATATAGATTATGATTTAAGGGAAGCTATTAAACTGCAATATAAAAAAGATTTAAAAAATCCGGATTATAAGTCTATAGGTTACGAGTCTATGGACTCTGTGAAAATGGATGTTAAAAATCAGATTATATTTAATTATTTATTTGATAGCTTTGATGAAGCTTCAGATGTTAATAATCGTGAAAATTTGGAATTTTTAAAGGAAGGTATTAAAAACAGGGTTTAAATTATTTTTTTTAAAGAAACATAAGAAAAGAAAAATGTAATTGTTAAAGGAAGTATGAAAAGTGCAGTTTCAGTTTTCTTCCTCTTTTTCATTTATAGATTCCAATACTTCTTTACCTGTATCAGTTAATCTGTACAATCTTCCTTTTCTAGCTTCTTCATTTATACATTCTACGATTTCTTTACTTTTAAGTTCACTTAAAACTTTAGAAATATGGTTTGTTCTAATACCGCTGTCTTTTGCAATGTTTGTTGGTATTTTAACATTATTTCCAATAGATTTTAAGGTTTTTTCTCTGTACTTTGAAATTTCAACATATGAAGTTAATTTCAAAAGTTCGTCATCTTTTTGTGACATGTTAGTATACTCTATATCTCATAATATAAAATGTTTTGTACTATTATATGTTCTTCCTATGGTCATCTTTAACACAATTAATATTATCTTTTTCCATTTTTTTATAATTTTGTTTAGTTTATTTAAATTTTGTTATATGTTCATTTGCTATTTTATTGTAGTTTATATATAATGTTTATTTTAGCTTTTTTGAAAGGAATGTTGATTATATCAACATTCAACTGTTTATTTTGAAACAATTTTTATAAGTTTGGTTATTTTTTTGGAAGTTGTACAATTTTTTTCAAAATTTTTTCAGGCATTTGTTGATTTGATTTTGGGGGGGGGGGTAAAAAGCTTTGAAATATTTTAATTGAACTTTTTAACATTTGTTTA
Source organism: Methanobrevibacter sp. TLL-48-HuF1 (assembly GCF_023617305.1). Taxonomy (NCBI): domain Archaea; kingdom Methanobacteriati; phylum Methanobacteriota; class Methanobacteria; order Methanobacteriales; family Methanobacteriaceae; genus Methanobrevibacter; species Methanobrevibacter sp. TLL-48-HuF1. The sequence continues at coordinate 359,228 of NZ_CP081485.1, read as the reverse complement.
ATCTAAAAAAACGATTGCATAAACAACTGTTTTCTTAAAAACATTTATATGTTTAACTGTACAATTAAAATATATCTATTTTAAAATAATGTGGGTAGAAATGAACAGTAATAAAGAAAAATAGATATTTTTTAAATGATGTGTTAATATGGGTATGGGTAAAGAAAAGGATATATTTGATGATATGTCTTTAATTTTATTGATGTACAATATATCTCAGAATGGAATTAAGTTTGCAAGGTCAAAATCAAAGGAACTGACTAATCTTCGTGATAGTTATTATCTGCTTAAAATTTATTATTCTGAAATTGAATTGTCACAGGAGGATCTCTGTGATATATTTTGTCAAAGTAAAGGAACTGTAGCTAAAACTCTTAGAAAATTAGAAGACAAAGGTTATATTGAAAGAATAATAAATAAGGATAATAGACGAAAATATATCTTAAAATTAACTAAAAAAGGAGAGGAAGTAATCCCTGTTTTAAAAAGAGAGGTGGATTACTGGCATAATTCAGTAGGACTTGCTAAAATAAGTGATGAATCTATGGCTGTAATACGGGATGTATCTAGAAAGAGTTACAATTTAGTAAATGACTGAGGTTTAAATAATGGATGAAGAGATACTTTATAAAAAAGCTAAAAGCCTTGTTAATAAAAAAGTAAAATTTTACAGATACTTATACGGTTATATTATTGTAAATGTATGTTTATTTTTTATTAATCTTTCAGAAATTCATGGAAATTGGACTAATTTACACCAGTGGTGGTTTTTATGGGTAACTGTTCTTTGGGGTGTCTGGTTAATATTTCATTATATTAAAGTATTTGTTCTTCATGACAGATTTGACGATGATTGGATGGAAGAGAAAATTCAAAAAGAAATGGATAAAATGAGGAAATAGGGTAATTATGGGTAATAAAAATGTTGAAGTAATGAGAGGTAATCCTGAAACAGCTGTTAAGAAATTGGCGATTCCAATTATGATTTCTATGCTTTTAACAGCATCCTATAATATTATTGACGGGATATGGATAGCAGGACTTGGTCAGGAAGCTATTGCAGGCATTGGTTTTATAACTCCAATTTTTATGATATTAAATGGGGTAAGTGTAGGACTTGGAAGTGGTGCAACAAGCAGCATAAGTCGTTTTATTGGAGCTAAAAATCATGAGAAAGCCAGTCAGTCAGCAGCACATTCTTTGCTGATTTTTTTAGTAGCTTCCATAGTTTTAACAATTGCATTATTGATTATTCAGGAACCTTTGCTTAAATTATACGGAGCAAGTGGCGAGTCATTAGCTCAGGGAATTAAATACGGAACTCCTTTATTTTTAGGTTTATTTGCTTTTATATTTGCAAATGGTGCAAGCGGTATCCTTCGTGGAGAAGGAGATATGAAAAGAGCAATGTATGCTGTTGTTGTTTCCGTAATATTAAATGCAATTTTAGATCCGATATGTATTTACATTTTAGGATGGGGATCAGCAGGAGCAGCTATTGCAACAATTTTAAGTTCAGTCTGTTCAGCTGTTGTTATATTGTACTGGATTTTAGTTAAAAAGGACACATATGTAGATGTTAATTTAGGTGAATTTAAATTTGATTCCAGCATAGCTAAAGATATTTTAAAAGTAGGTATTCCTGCATCAATGGATATGCTTGTAATGTCCATTGCAATGTCTTTGTATATGATATTTATTTCTTCAATTGCTGGAGAATTTGGAATAGCATCATTTACATCAGGTCAAAGATTATACTTGTTTGCAATAATGCCACTTACAGCTATTGGAACAGCAGTTACAGCAGTTGTAGGCAGTTCATTTGGAGCTAAAAACGGAGAGTATATTTCAAGGGCGCATAAATTCGGTGCAAAATTTGGAATAATATTTGGAACATGTGTAACTATTGTTTTAGTAGTTTTTGCAACTCAATTAGCCACTATATTTGCATATACTGCTGAAACTGCACATTTGGTTCCGGAAATAACCAGATATTTACAAATAGCCTGTCTTTGTCTACCTTTAACCGGTGCAGGAATGGCTTCAAGTTTCTTTTATCAGGGAATTGGAAAAGGAACAATCAGTTTATCATGGACAATTATAAGGGAAGTTCTTTTTACTGTCGGAGCTACATTTTTCTTTGGAATTTACTTAGACTGGGGATTAATTGGTATTTGGGCAGGATTGGCTATCGGACGTGCTGCTGCCAGTATCTTAAATTACTTCTATGCCAGATACACTATTAAGGGAATTAGAGAAACACTCGGAAACTAATTTCTTTAATCTTTTTTTATTTTTACTTTTTATAATTTTATTTAAAGCTGTGCACTGGTTTTAAAAAGAAATATTTAATATTTTAATTGGAATATAAAGTGTAAATACAATATAATAACAATTCTGTTTTTTTGTAATGTTAAAAAGTGTTTTTACGATGGAAATTTAATAAAAATGTGTAATTAATGCAGTTTTGTCCAAGCTGTGGCATAAAATTAGATGATGATGTGGTTTTGATATTGAAAATAATAAATCTCCAATAATTAAATCATCAGATAATGAGAGTTTAGGAAATAATAAGCTTGTTATCAGCGGATTTATTGATGTAGCCATTTTTATTTTAGTAATTTGAATATTCAGCTTAAATTTCGCTGATATAACAATGGGTGGAGTTAGTTTCAATATTCCTGCAGATTCTGAAGAAAATATTGATTTGCGAAGGGACGGTGAGCCAATGCCTTATGGCGGGATTCACATGCTAGTTTTTATCAGGACGGGGATGAAAATATGGTTGGTTTGGGTGTAAGTTCAGGTACTGATTATTCATATATTGATTTAACTCCTTTTTTGAATCTCAAAATGCAGCTAAAAAGAATATTGGTGGAAAAGAAAGAGGGTTATGGAGAGAATGGATTAATTAGGATACAAATGGCCAAAGCCAATACGGATATCTGTTTTCATATTTGGACTGTGAAAATATGGTTGTAATATATGCTTCTGAAGAGCATCTTATTGGGGAAGTTATTGCATAAGATAAAAATCATATAATTAAATTAATATGTATCTTGTGTTAAAAATAATAATGATTAACTAAATTTTTTTGATATTATGAAATGTGAAAATTGTGGATTTGAAAATAATGGAAAGGCTAAGTTTTGTACTCGGTGTGGTGCATCTTTAGCCCAAAAAAATGAAGTCCAAACTCAACAAAAAGATGGAAATAATACAAAATATTTGATTGTTGGTTTAACTGCACTTATTATAGTTCTTATATGTGCAATTGGTTATTTTGCAATAAATTTAAATGACGGAGGTGCAGATCAAGCAAGTGACTATTCTTCTGATAGTTCAGCTAGTTCCACATCTTCTGTTAATGAATCTAGTTCTACTTCAAGTTCCGAATCTAGTTCAAGTGAATCCGGTGAATGGAAATTAATCGGTTCATATTCAGGTTCCGGTTCAGGTTCTCAGGCTGTTAGTGTTCCAGCGGGTAAAATAATGGTTAAAATTACAGCATATCCTATTAAAAATTATGCTACTAATCATTTGTATGTTTCTGGTTCTAATGGTCAGTCAGCAGGTGTTGATTGGGGTTCTAGAAGTGCAGTTGCAAGCAGATATGATTCTCTTACATATGAATCATCATCTTCAGAAACTTTCAATATTGATTATTATGAAACTGTAAGCTGGTCTGTTGAATTCTATAAATATGAATGAGGAGTTTTAATGTTTTGTCCTAAATGTGGAAAAGATTTACCTGACAATTCAAAATTTTGCAAATATTGTGGCAGTCAGATTAAAAATAAAGGAACTTTAAGTCATGCTCCAACATCTGCTGGAGATGATGAGAATGGTAAAAATATAATTATAATAGGTTTAGTTGCATTAATCGTTGTTTTGATTATTGTTTTTGCAGCTATCGGTACTGGAATGTTTAGCGGTTCTAATGAAGAGATTTCTTCAGATGCTTCTTCATCATCTTCTTCTGTAAGTGGTGATTCTGGAGTTCAGTCATTGTCTTTAAGCAGTTTTCCAGTTTCTGAAGCACCTGGGTTAGCACAGGCTATTAAAAATAATGGCGGCAATTTCCCGGTTAATTATAAGTCATTATCTTTATCTAAAGCACAGTGTCTGTATATTTTAACAAAATCAGTGGCTTTAATTGGTCAGGGAGATAGCGGAGCAACAATTTCTGTTGGAAATCCGTCTTATGCACCTCATCCTAGCGGTCGTGATTATTCAAATTCAATAGCTCAGGCTAATTATGTGGATATGTCTAACAGGTTCGCTTCCTGGATTGATAGAAACGGTCAGGTACCAAACTATGTCGGAATTTATACTGGTGGTGTTCCGGATATTTCACCATCTAAAATGTTGGATATTGAAATAGCTATTTTACTTCAATATGGAAGTACCGGTACCTTGCCGGCATCGGTTTCTGTTTAAGTGATTACTATAATCACTTATTTTTTTTATTTATTTGTTCATTTTTTAAGCTGTTTATCAATGATTATTTCATCTTTTTCTAAAATTATAAAAGTATTTATATATTCTAATTATAGATAATATAATAATCATCAATTTTTAAGTAATAATTTGATGAATGTATTAATTTATTCTGGTTTTTTTGAATAAAAGAATAAATATTTTAAAATTATGTGTTGGATATGAATATTAGATATGGTAATATTTTTATTTTCTTGCTTGTTTTGGCTATGATAGGAACTTTAGTAACTGGAAGTAATGTAAATTTCTTCCCATTTACTTATTTCATGTTTTTATTATTCTTTTTAATCTCAGCAGATTATTTTTATATTATTTTCCAGTATTATAAGCAAAAAAATATTAATAAATCTATAAAATTTGGAGTTCTTATAAATATTGTATTTATGATTCTGGTTGTCTATGCAATATTTAATTCTCCTCCATTAATTTTTTCTTAGTTTTTTTGTAGCTTCACTCTACAAAAATTTTTTTTCTTTTTTGAATACTTTTTCCATAATATTAATAATAAATAAAATTTAATATTTAATATAGCGATTCAATAGGATTTTTAAAATGTTTTTTGATTTAAATGTTAAAGGAAATAGCTATGATAATAATTTAAAATTAGCTATGGAAGCTTCAAAGTATGGCTGGAATCATATTAATTTTTCTTATAATCAAAATAAATTTATGGGAGCTTTGGAGTTTAAAGAGGATTTGCAGGATAATTTGGATATTAATGTAAATTATACTTTGGAAATAGATTCCAATAATGTTAATGATATTAGAAAAATAGCTAGAAAGTTTAGGGATAAATCATCTTGTATTAGTGTAATCGGTGGCGATTTAAAAGTAAATCGGGCTGTTTTGGAAAATATTCAATTGGATGTTTTATCAAGGCCTTATTTAAAAAGATATGATAGTGGCATTAATCAGGTTTTAGCTAAAGAAGCTTTGAAAAATAATGTAGCTATTGAAATTTGCTTTATAGATATTTTGAAATCTTATTTAACACATAGAGCTAAAACAATAGCTAATATTAAGGACATAATTTCATTACATAGAAAATTTGACTTTCCATTAATTTTATCTTCAAGAGCAGAGTCTGTTTTTGATATTAAGACAACTAAGGATTTCGCTTCAGTGTTTCTTTCAATTGGACTAACTCAAAGGGAAATTGATAAATCATTCATAACAGCTAAAAACATTTTGGAATTTAATAAAAACAGAAAAAACATGATTTTAAAAGGAGTTAGGGAGGTTAATGATGAAGCTTAAGGTTCTTCCCCCTACACTTAGGAAAAATAACCGCTATCTGGCATTAGATGTTAAAGTTAAAAGTGTTATTTCTAAAGATGATCTGGTTAATATTGTTTGGAACGGATGTATTCGCTTTTTTGGTGAAAACGGAACAGGCAATTTTAGTTTATGGGTTATGAAGTTTTATGAGCTTGAAAAAACAGATGAGTATAATCATTATCAGGCCATTCTTCGCTGCCAGAGGGAGTATGTTGATGAAGTAAGATCTTCTCTTGCTTTAATTTATAAATATAATGGAAAAGATATTTCAGTTTCCACTATCGGTTTATCCGGAACTATCAAGGCCTGTCAGAAATTTATTGAAAAATAAAAAGGAAAAATTACGCAAAACTTCAGCTCGTGGGCGTAAAAAATCAAAAACTTTTATATTCATCTATCAATTATTTTAATCGTTTATCTTATTAGATTAATAATATGTAATATGATTAAAATTACATCTAAAATTATTGTTATATGATTTAACACATGATTCACCTCTTGGAGAGGTGAAACTTAAATTTAACTTTATCATTTTACATCATCCGTTTATTTTTGATAAAGTTTATAATTTTTTTATTACTTTTATTATTATGTAAACTGTGAAAAAAATTATTTTAAAAAAAAGTTGTTATGAGTCTAAAAACGTTTGTAAGCTATTGGAAAGTTTACAAACAAAACCACGAGATTCAGACTCTTTTTTTATCAAAAACACGGAAGTGAAAATTGATAGTTTCTGTTTTAAACAGATTATAGAAGAATATATGGATTATATATTCTACAATTAACATTATTGTTATTTTAAGTATATATACTTATGGATTGTCCTTTGATTAGTTTTTATTTGGACATTAAATCTTTAATATTGATTTTAAATGTGAATATTGCTTTAATTATGAAATAATTATCATATTTCCGTATATTTGGTTATATGTCTAAAATTGTTTATGTATTTATTTAAAAAGGTTACAAACAAAACCACGAGATTTAGACTCTTTTTTATCAAAAACACTGAAAGTGAAAATTGATAAAAAATTTCTTTTAAATACTGAATTATTAAGTGGCTTTTTTCTTAATTTTTTGCTGTTTGGTTATGGAAAAGTTTTTAATAACTTTTAGTTATTTTAAAATAGAAAACTTTATTAATAATATACACATATAAATATGAATTGAATTTATGGAAAAAAGATTTAAAAAACTATATCATTACAGATATGTAATGAAATACCATTTCATGGAGAATTTGGTTTATTTTTAAAATAATTGTATTTTTATAGTAGTTGAACTTAAATTTATTATAATATTAAAAAATGTGAGGTATTAATTTATGCAACCTTTACAAAATGCTGGTTATGACAGGGCAATTACTGTATTTAGCCCAGATGGAAGACTTTTCCAAGTAGAATATGCAAGAGAAGCTGTTAAAAGAGGAACCACTTCAATAGGAATTAAATGTTCTGAAGGTATTGTTTTAGCAGTTGATAAAAGAACTACTTCCAATTTAGTTGAAGCTACATCTATTGAAAAAATATTTAAAATAGATGAACATATTGGAGCAGCAACTTCAGGTCTTGTTGCTGATGCAAGAGCTTTAGTTGAAAGAGCAAGAGTAGAAGCTCAAATAAACAAAATCACCTACAGTGAACCTATTAGGGTAGATAGCTTATCTAAAAAATTATGTGATATGTTACAGATGTATACTCAAAACGGTGGAGTAAGGCCATTTGGTTCTGCTTTAATCATTGGTGGAGTATATGACGGTAGCTGCAAATTATTTGAAACGGACCCTAGTGGAGCATTAATTGAATATAAAGCAACTGCTATTGGATCAGGCAGATCTGCAGCTATGGATATCTTTGAAGATCAATATAAAGATGACATGAATTTAAATGATGCTATTAAGTTAGCATTAACAGCAATCAATGAAGCAACTGAACATGAAACTACTGCAAACAATGTTGAAATTGCTGTTATTAAATGTGATGAAGAAGTATACACTAAACTTTCTCAGGAAGAAGTACAAACTTTCATTGATGAAGTAGTATCTAAAGAAGAAAGTGAAGAATAAATAATTTAATTAGTTGGGGGTTTTTCAATGGTAAATGTAGATGATGCAATAATAGCTAAATATGAATATTGTGGGGAACATTTTGAAATATTAGTGGATCCGGATTTAGCAGCGGAATTTAGAAATCCTGATGGGAAGGATGTAGCTATTGAAGACCTTCTAGCTGTTGAAGAAATTTTTAAGGATTCTAAAAAAGGAGATAAAGCTTCTGAAGAAGCTATGCTTAAAATATTTGAAACTACAGATCCGATTGAAGTTTCTAAAGTTATACTTGAAAAAGGACATGTTCAATTAACTGCTGAACAAAAAAGACAAATGCAGGCTGATAAAAGAAGACTTGTTATTAATAAAATCTCTAGGGAAGCTATTAATCCTCAATCAGGTCTTCCTCACCCTGCACAAAGGATTGAAAATGCTGTTAATGAAGCTAAAGTTAAATTTGATCCTTTCATATCAGTTGATCAACAGGTACAAACAGCCCTAAAAGCTATTAAACCACTTATTCCAATCAGGTTTGAAAAAGTTAAAGTAGCTGTTCGACTTCCAGGTTCTTCAGCAGGAGGAGCATACTCTGCAATTCATCATTTTGGTGAAATTCTTAATGAGGAATGGCAACAGGATGGTTCCTGGATTGGTATTGTTGAGATGCCTGGTGGCCTTCAAGATGATTTCGCCGCTAAAATGGCTGAAATTTCAAGTGGTGAAGCAGAAACAAAAACTATCAAATAATTAAATTAATTTTCAACTTATGGGATTTTTATGATATATGTGGAAAATAAAGATTTAGTTATTCCTGGTGAAGTATTGACAGATGATGAATACTACTCAGGAAGAGGTACCTTTAAAGAGGATGGTAAAATTTGTTCTTCTTTAATGGGACTAGTTTCTTTAAGGAATAAAAAAATTAGAGTTATTCCTCTTAAAAGTAAATATGTTCCTAAAAAAGGAGATGTAGTTATTGGTAAAATTAAAGATGTCAGGTTCTCTATGTGGGATGTAGATATCAATTCACCATATTCCGGAATTTTACCTGCTTTTGAAGTGTTTGGAAGAGAGAAAAAAGAACTCAATAAAGTATTTGATGTTGGGGATGTTCTATTTTTAAGAGTTGTTGATGTTGACGAAGTTAAAAAAGTCAAACTTGGATTAAAAGGTAGGGGAATGGGTAAATTCAGAGGAGGAATAATTGTAGATATTACTCCAACTAAAGTTCCTAGACTGATTGGTAAAAAAGGTTCTATGATCAACATGATTAAGGATAAAACCAATTGTAAAATAATTGTTGGTCAAAATGGCCTTGTTTGGGTCAAAGGTGATGAAGATATGGAACAGCTTACTAAAGAAATTATCCATATGATTGAAGCCGAGGCTCATACTTCCGGTTTAACAAATAAAGTTAAAAATAAACTATATTTAGCTATTGATGGTGAATTGCCACAGGAAGACGATTATAGTGATGATTATGAAGAATTGGAAAAACCTAAACTTCAAAATTTCAAAGAAGAATTAGAACAGGAAGAAAAAGAGGAACAATCAAAAAAAGACAGTACTGATTTTTATAAAGTAATTGAAGAATTAAAAAAGAAAAATAAAAAGGATAAACATTTATCCTACGGCAATAATTCTGGCAATTCTTATATATTAAATAACAGATAATTCTTTGATGATTATGAGGTTGATATGATGTCTGAAATGATAAGAGAGGATGGCAGAAAGTATAATGAATTACGTCCTATAAAAATTGAAGCAGGTGTTCTTGAACGTGCAGACGGATCTGCTTATTTGGAAGTTGGCGGAAATAAAATTTTAGTAGCAGTGTACGGACCTAGAGAATCATATATCAGAAGATTGCTTGAACCAAATACGGGTGTAATAAGATGCAGGTATAATATGGCTCCTTTTTCTGTTGATGATAGGAAAAGACCTGGACCAGACAGAAGATCTTCTGAAATTTCCAAAATTACTGCTGATGCATTAAGACCAGCTTTAATGCTGGAAAATTATCCTAGGTCTATGGTGGATATTTACATTGAAGTAATTGAAGCTGAAGGAGGAACACGTTGTGCTGGAATTACTGCAGCTTCTGTTGCACTTGTTGATGCCGGAATTCCTATGAAAGATATTGTTGTAGGATGTGCTGCAGGTAAAGTAAATGATGAAGTTGTTCTGGATTTATCTGAAGTTGAAGATAAGGAAGGACAGGCTGATGTTCCTATAGCTATGATGCCAAGAACTGGTGAAATTACTTTATTACAAAGTGATGGTGATTTATCTCAAGAGGAATTTGAAAAAGCAATTGATTTAGCTATGGAAGGATGCAGGAAAGTAAATGAAATCCAAAAAGAAGCTTTAATGAAAAAATATTCTGCTGAGATGAGTGATTAATATGGTTGAAATTGTACCTGAAATTACAAAGGAAAGTATAATTAATCTTGCTGTCAATGATAAAAGGGAAGATGGCAGGGAACTTGATGAATATAGGGATATTTCTATTGAAACCGATGTAATATCCAAAGCTGAAGGTTCTGCAAGAGTTAAAATAGGAGATACTCAGGTTATTGTCGGTATCAAACCGCAAATTGGTGCACCATTTCCGGATACTCCTGATTTAGGAGTTTTAATGACTAACTGTGAAATGCTGCCAATGGCTGACCCTACTTTTGAACCCGGACCACCAAGTGAAGATTCAATTGAACTTGCACGTGTTGTTGACAGGGGAATTCGTGAAAGTGAACTTGTTGATTTGGATAAGTTATGTGTTGAAGAAGGCAAACATGTTTGGATGTTATTTATAGACTTGCATATTATAGATAACTGCGGAAATCTTTTTGATGCCTGTGAACTTGCTGTAATGGCAGCTTTAAAAAGCACTAAATTACCATCTGCAAGTGTTGCTGATGATGAAGTCGTATTTGACTATGAAAACACTATAGATTTACCTATCAATAATGAAGTAGCTATGTGTACTTTTGTTAAAATAGGAGATAAATTGATTTTGGACCCTACTTTAAATGAAGAAAAAGTAGCTGATGCTCGTTTAAATGTAGGTGTTACTAAAGATGCTAAAATTTGTGCTATGCAGAAAGGCGGAATTTTACCGTTAACAAAAGAAGACATATTTTACTGTGTTGATAAAGCAATTTCAAAAACAAAAGAATTAGTTGAATATCTTTAAATGTCTGTTGGACGATTAAGATTTCTAAATTCTTTTTTTAATAATTTTTTATTGTCTATTAATATAAATTTCGTATCTATTTTTTCTATCAGTCCCTTAATATGCAGTATATCATTGGATACTAACTTTTCAATTTCAGGAATGATATTTTTACTGTAAATTGAATGGAGAGGTTCACTTGTTTTTATTTTATTTTCATTGTCATGATACGGAACAATGGCCTGATACCTTGAGTCCAATTCATTAAAAATATTTTCAATTAAATTTTCTGTTACATAGGGGCTGTCACAAGGCAGTATTAAGGCATAATTGGAAGTAATGTGCTTCAGCCCGGTCAATATTCCGGACATCGGCCCAATATTTTTTATTTCATCTTCAGCAAAGGTTACTGTAAAATTATAATCTTCCTTTTTGATGAAATTTTTATATTTGTCAATACGGTCTTTATTGTTTAAAACAATTATCACTTCATTTATTTCATTATTTAAAGTTGAAAGGACATGATTAATCATAGGTTTGTCCTGAATAATCATAGATCCTTTGTCCTGACCCATTCTTCTGCTTTGCCCGCCACATAAAATGATGCAGGAATGATGTTTTTTACTATTCATAATGCATTTTCCTAATCTTTTATATAGACATCAGCATCTTCATCAAATGGATTTGTACGGATAATTAATGAAATCATATATGGGTAATGGGTATTAAGGTATTTTAAGTAATAGAGCCATTCATATATTAATTTTGAATAAATCCTTTTGATATCTCCATTTAAATGATTGAAATCAGTATCTGTAATCTGATTCAAATCAGGTCTGTGTTCTAATTCTTCATCAAGGTGCAATATTGAAATCAATAATCCTGAAAACTCCTCTTTTTCAAATAACTGTGGATTGTTGATTAAGTTAATTAAAAATTCTCTTTTGGATTTCAGTAATGTTCTAAGATTTATTAAGAATTCTGCTCTTTTGTCACCTTCAATATCTACATTAAAGTCAATATTTGCATTTTTTAATTTTTTCAGCTGTTTGTCGTATTCTTCATCATCCCAATTAGGAATAGCTTTTAAATAACTGGTGCTAGCTTTAAATTCATTTGCACTGCTGAATTCTTCTATTAATTCATTACCTATTTCAGTAAAGAAAGTGCTGATAAGCATATCCAATTTTTCATAAATAGCTTCTTTTTCTTTTCTGCTCATTATATCTTCAAGTATAAATGCAACAATAATAATGTCTATAGGAATAAATCCGATGTGGAGCCAGACATATGAAACAATACTGTGCGTGTCTTTTAGGACAAGGTAATTGGTTCCAAAAATAACAATAGCTGCAATAATCATCAATATTGAAAATTTTATTTTCCATTCTCTTTTCATTTTATAATCTCCAAAAAATTTTTTTATCTTTTACTTGCACTAATGACAGCTATTGGATTTTCACTTATCATCATAACCCCGCGATCAAGAACTCTCCCCTTTGAAATATTAATTTCCATGATTTTAGGATTGTAATTCAGCTTCTTTAATTTGTTTATAGCTTCTATTTTAGTGTCAACAAGAATAGCTGTAATGATTATTCTTCCTTTTGAATTTAATTTGGAATCTATAATTTCCAAAATATCTTCAAGTTCCCTGCCGCTGCCTCCAACAACAGCTATATCTATATTGTCAATATTTTTTAGTGCATTGCTTCCGGAATCATTTATTAACTCTACATTATCTCCTAAATTAAATTTTTCAAGATTTTGTTTGGTAACGCTAATTGCTTCCGGATTTGTATCAATGGATGTTACTTTTTTTGCTCTTTGGGCAAATTCGCAGGTAATTCCTCCAGTTCCACAGCCGACATCTACCACATTGTCATCAGATGTTACAGCTGATTTATATAATATGATTGCTCTTATGGCTTCTTTGGTAGGGCCGGGAACATCACAAGTTTTAATAAAGTCCATATCATTTAACATTTATTCCCACCTTTTATAGATGTTATTTTCAATATTCAGTGAATCCAGGATTTTACCTACAATAAAATTAATCTGATCATCAATGGTATCACTGTCAGAGTAAAATCCAGGCATTGCAGGTAAAATCACAGCTCCTTCTTTTGATAAATTCAGCATATTTTCGAGGTGTATGCTTCTGAGAGGTGTTTCACGAGGAACAATAACTGTTTTTCTTCTTTCTTTTAAGCTTACGTCAGCTACTCGTGTAATGGTGTTAGATGCATATCCGTTAGCTATTGATGATAATGTTTTCATGGAACATGGTACAATAGCCAGTCCGTCAAATTTAAATGATCCGCTGTTGATTGATGCAGTCAAATCGTCAAATTCATAATAATTGTCTGCTAAACTGATTATCTCTTCAATTGATTCTTTTACTTCATGATTTATTACAGTTTTAGCAGCATCACTTATAATTAAGCTGTTTTCAATATTTAGTTCATTTAGAGCTTTAAGTAATTTAATTCCATAAATTACTCCGCTAGCTCCTGTAATTCCAACTACTATCATATTATTCTCCTAAAATAGTTTGATTTGGTCATAATGAATGCCATGGAATTTATCCTTATTGATTTCAGGTAAATCCAGGTAGTTTTCTAATTTAAGTTTTTCAAATTTGGCTTTATCCTCTTTTGGTACATAAACACTGATATCCGGAATGTTGAATCTTGCTTTACTTAGTGCTCCAACAATATTTGAAATTTTAGTTAAAGGATATAATTTTCCGTCAACACTTACCTGTGTTTTCATTTCATCAAAACGGGGATATTCAGCTATATTGATAGTTATATAATCTTTATCCATATCAAAATCATAAGCTATTTCCTCTTCAGCTTTCCTTAGTGTTTCCTGTGAGGTTTTGTATAATTTTTCAGGATTTTTAAAGTTTTCCAGTCTGATAACCTTTATCCGTTTAAATAAATCCCTGTTGTCCAGACGGGTAATCATATCCCGTACAAATGGGTTTTCGCTGTTTCTGTAAATGCTGACCATATCCATATCATCATATTTGTACATGTCATTTTCGTCTATTTCTTTTGAGTTTATTAGCTTTTTTAAACCTCTTCTAAACATTGAATTGGCAATACGTGTTGTATGATGTTGATATACACTTGGATACATGAAATATCTAGATACTAAAGCTCCTTCAGCAGCCTGAACTCCTTTTATATCTAATACTAAGTTTTTGGTTAGTTTCAGATTAGAGATTATTCTTTCATAATCAATGACTCCGTAAGCTACTCCGGTATTATATGAATCCCTTAAAAGATAATCCATTCGGTCTACATCCAATTCTCCAGACACAATCGGACCTAATTTGCCTTCTCCGGAGATTATCTTATTTATTTCTTTAATATCAAATTTTTCTTCCAGATAATCTCGCATTGATGTTTTGGAAATAACATACTTTGTTAATTCTTCATGAGGAAATGACAATACTCCTTCAGACACATGTGAAAAAGGACCATGTCCAATATCATGAAGCAGAGCAGAGATTCTAACAAGTTCAATTTCATCTTTACTTAGCTCTAATTCGTTAGCTAATTTGGATCCAAGATTCATTGTTCCGATTGAATGCTCAAAACGGGTGTGATTTGCACCAGGATAAATTAAGTTAATTAATCCTAATTGTTTAATTCTTCTTAAACGTTGGAATTGAGGCATGTCCAATACTTTTTGTTCAAATTTGTTTAAGCTAATGTCTCCATAGACACTATCTCTAATGAATTTCTTTTTTTCACCCATTATAATCACCAATTTGAATATTCATTCCATAAATCACTTAAATTTTCTTTTGTATTATTAAAAATGTCAGTAATATTTGTATCATCAATCCAATTTGTTTTGTTGGTTAAATTAGTATCATTAATAATTTTAGGTTTCGGGATGTATGTAGGAACATAATCCACTTTTTGAGGTGTGAAATTATCATCTTCAATAGCTAGCAGAGTATTGTCATTGGGATTTTCTATTAAAATAATATTTGCAGCTATTGAACTTGCAGCAAATGCAATAATTGCAACAATAAAAAACACAATTAATTTTGCTTTTGTTTGCCCTCTCATAATAACACATTTTTTCTTTTTGAATTTGCAAATTTAAAGTTTTCTTTTATTTAATTTTAAAGATTAACTGTTATTTATTTATATATTTATATATTATTAATATTTTTTATTGAATTTTTTTAAAGCATCATATTTTTTTGAGATCCATTTTACCAAAACCTTTATATACCTGTAAGTTCAACTACTATATATCGGAAGAAGGATTCCGACTTCCGACTTCCGTTCAATCAAAATTCATAAAAATTTAAAAAAATAATTTTGATTTATTGTTATTAATTTATTTAAAAAGAGAAAAGATATAATGGATATATTTAGCGCAGGAGATACAGCTTGGGTTCTTGTTTGTAGTCTTTTAGTACTTTTAATGAGTATTCCGGCTGTCGCATTCTTTTATGGTGGTTTAAGTAAACGTAAAAATGTTTTAAATACTATGTTTTTAACCTTTATCGCATTTTCAATTGTAAGTGTTATTTGGGTTATCTTCGGTTATCAGTTTGCCTTTGGAACTCCGTCACTAGGAGGATTTATAGGAAGCCCTTCCAATTTCTTCTTAAGTGGAATCGGACTTGATGATTTAAGCGGAACTATTCCAACACTATTGTTTGTTATGTTCCAACTTGCATTTGCAGGTTTAACAGCAGCATTGATTTCTGGTGGTGTTGTTGGAAGAATGAAAACAAAAGCTTGGGTAATTTTCATCCCGATTTGGGCTTGTCTTGTCTACATCCCTATTGCTCACTGGGTATGGGGTGGAGGATGGTTAATGAATATGGGAGCACTTGATTTCGCAGGTGGTACTGTTGTACATATTAATTCAGGGGTTTCTGCATTAGCTATCGCACTTGTATTAGGTAAAAGAAAAGACATTTCATTATTACCACATAACTTAGGATATGCAGTATTAGGTGCAGCACTTCTATGGTTCGGATGGATGGGATTCAATGGTGGATCCGGTTTAGGTGCAAATGGTCTTGCAGCAAATGCAATTATTGTTTCAAACGTTGCAGCTGCAGCAGCTTTAATCGTCTGGACTATATTAGATACAATTGTTGTTGGTAAACCAACTGTTCTTGGAGCAATTTCTGGAGGAATTGCTGGTTTAGTAGCTATTACTCCAGCAGCAGGATTTGTTGATGTTCCTGGAGCATTAGTAATTGGTGCAGTAGCTCCTTTAGTATCTTACTTTGCAATTTACTACTTAAAAGCAAAACTTGGTTACGACGATGCATTAGATGTATTTGGTATACACGGTATGTCCGGTATATGGGGAGCAATTGCTACTGGTATCTTTGCAGCACCATACATTAATGAAGCAGCAGGATTATTATATGGAAACCCATATCAGGTTGTAATACAAATAATAAGTGTAGTAGCTACTATTATTTACGCATTTGTAATAAGCTATGTCTTAGCTAAAGTACTTGATAAAGCTATGGGTGGTATCAGAGTAGAAGACGAAGATGAAGTTGTTGGATTAGATGCAAAACTTCACGAAGAATCTGCATATAATTTTAACTAGAAGGTTTTAAAATGAAAAGTATTGTTGCAATTATTAGACAGGAAAAGTATCAGGACGTTAAAAATGAACTTACAGCTGTTGGCTGTCAGGGGATGAATGTTTCTGAAATTAAAGGAAGAGGCAGTCAAAAAGGTATCAAAGAATCATATAGGGGATCCAGTTACTGTATTGACTTAATTCCAAAAACACGTATTGAAATTGTCACAAAAGATGAAGGTGTAGATACTATTGTTAAAGCCATCCAAAAAGGTGCAAAAACAGGTAACATCGGTGATGGTAAAATCTTCATTTACCCGATTGACAATGTAATAAGAATCAGAACCGGTGAAGAAGGAGACAGTGCTGTATAAGCACTTTTCCTATCCTTATTTTTTAATATTTTATAACTACACCATAAATATCACTTGAATCAACCCATGTACTTATTCCTTTTGTTTCATATAGAACACCATTGATTTGACTGTATTCTACATTTTTATTATCACTTACAAGGTGAATTTGATTATCATTAACCTGGTCAACTCTTTTTATAATGTTTCCATATTCTGAAGAATTGGCAACTACAATATCTCCAATATGAACATTTTGTGTTTTATTAACTAAAACATCTTGTCCGTCCTGCAGGGTTGGAAGCATGGAAGTTCCATCAACCTGAAAAATAACAGGAACATTATTTTCGCCTAAAGAAGAATCAATATTGATATTGGAGGTATCAAGGCCATGACTTAAGCATATGTCATGAATTCCTGATTTTAAAGTATCTATATTTGTGTTTGGCTGGTTCATTGATTCAAGAGCATAGTTACAAATTTCATTGTTAAGTTCATCAGTATTAATTTCAGTGTTTAATCCGGGATGTGTTGATGCAGTTACATTTTCTCCATCTATATAAACATCAACAGATCCGTTATCTTCTGTTAAAAATATTCCTAAAAAAATAGCTAAGATAACTATTAAAATAAAAGCTAAAATACACTTTTTAGCCATTTTAATCACCTATTCTATAAGATTTAAATCCATATTAAGCAATGATTTCATAGTTTCAATATCAATTTGCCCAGGAGCTGTAACATCTGTTCCTGCAGCAAAAGTAATTGGGGAATCAAATTTGGAAGCCATAACTCTGGTGTAGCTACCTAAATCACTCATTGAAATAGCTATTGTATTTTCACAATGTGAAAGAATAGCTAATATTTTTAAAGTATCATCCAAATCATTAGGCATAAATGCCACTTTAGCTATGTCTCCAAGTTTATGTTCTTTTTCAACAATATACATGATTTCATTAATTTCAGGAGTTTTATGAAAATCATGATATGAAACAATGGTAGTTACTCCGGTATCATGTATCTGTTTTATATATTTATCATCACTTTGAAGTTCAATGTCCACATAATCAACTAAAGGAGCACATTTTAATAAAATATCAATTCTTTCTTCTTCTGTTCCTTTAAAAGAACCGCCTTCAGATGAAATTCTATTGGTAGCTATCATTGGAAAGTTGATTTCTTCAATGATTTCCTGTATATCTTTAAAGTTAGGATTGTCCAGTGCATCTATTCTAAATTCAAGTACATCAGCACCTTTTTCAATACAATCTTCAGCTACTTTAATTACATCTTCCTTTTTTGCTTGAAAAATGGGTATTGCTATTTTAGTTTGTGGATACATTAATTATATTTTTTGAGTGATGTTATTAATTAATTTTTTCAATTTTAAAAAAAAGAATAATAGGGTTTTAATAACCCTTTTTTAAGATATTTTTATTGTGTTTCCTGTTTGGAAGTCATTCCAGTAGGAAGTTATGATGTATTCGCCGCTCATTAATCTGATTCCTAAGCTTGCTATACCGTCTTTATTAGTAACTTTGTGATAGAATACACCGTTTACGTTAAATGATACGTTTTGGTTAGCTAATGGTTTACCTTGACCGTCTAAAGTTAAAGCAGTGAAATTGCTGCCGTCAAGGTACTTCATGGAGAGATCTTTTGTTACTAAAGTTGGCATGACAGTGACTTTGTTTCCAATATCCAATCCGTCATACATTGTTGTAATAGTGTAGTTTCCTGGTCTTAAAGCTATTCCTAAGCTTGCAACACCATTTTCATCTGTTTTTTTGTGATAGAACACACCGTTGATGTTAAATGTTACTTCTTTGTTTACTGCTAAAGATCCGTCTTTGTTGTAGACAGTTGCTTCAAATCTGGAAGCATTTAAGTAATATTTGGTTAAGTCATTTTGCATGATTAATGATTTTACAGTTATGTTAAATCCTTTTTCTTCGCCGGTTACAGGGTTGTAAGCAGTTAAAATGTAATTTCCAGGTCTTAACATAATGCCTAAATCAGCCATACCATCTTTATCAGTCTTTTTGGTATAGAAAACACCATTAATATTAAATTTGATTTCCTTATTAGCTATTGCTTTTCCAGTGCTGTCAGTAAACTTAGCATAGAATCTGGTATCATTCTGATACATTTTAACTAAATCTTTACTTATAATAGTCGGATTAATAGTTACAGTAATATTCTTACTTACTTTATCATGTATTTCTGAACCGTTATATGAAACAGTAACCTGATAAACATTAGATACTAAGTTTAATCCCATGGAAGCAGTACCGTTAGCATCAGTGGTTTTATTGTAAGTTTGACCATTGATGGTAAAGTATAATGTAGCATTGACTATTGCTTTTCCTTTGAAATCTGTTAATTTAGCAACTAAACGTGTTCCGTCATGATAAATCATTACAACATCATTAACATCTAAGTTTACATTTACATTTGGAATTACAGTTATGTTTCCTTTTTTAGTTATGGAATCATATTTAGCATCACCAGAGTAAGTTGTAGTGATATTATGATTTCCAGCACTTAATCCAAAAATATTTACTTTTGCAATTCCATTAGTTACATTTGCAGTGTATTTTTTACTGTTGATTTCAACAGTGACTGTTCCAGTTGCATCTTTAGGTAAAACCACACTAATAGTGGAGTTTACTCCTTCTTTAAATTCAGGAACAGTAATGTTCATGTTATAGTCTGATATTTTGGATACTGTGAATTTGGTTGTGTTTTGATTAGGATTATAATTGTTGTCTCCAGCGTATTTAACAGTTACAGTGTAATTGTTTGCTTTAAGATCAGCTATTGTTTTAACTGCTTTACCATCTACAATAGCTACAGTGTAATCTTTACCGTCAACAGTAATAATTACATTGCCGGTGGCATCAGAAAGTATATTTACGGTTACTGTTGCGTTTTCACCGACTTTTATGTCATTAACATTAACAGTGATATTTGAATCTGCTTTAGCTACAGATATATTTTTAGTAATTTCAATAGGTGTGTATTTGTTATTACCTGTATATTTAACAGCAATTGTATAATTATTAGCAGTTAAATCTTTAACAACTTGTGTAGCTTTACCATTTTTAATAGTTACTGTGTAATTTTTACCGTCAACTGTGATAATTACTTCACCAGTAGCATCAGCAGGTAAATTAACTTCAACAGTTAAATCTTCACCAAATATTATATTATTAACTGTGATATTTAAATCTGGAGTTAATTGAGAAACTTTAAATACTGCAGTAGCCATACCCTGAGCTTCATCCCCTACAAATGATGCAGTAACATTATAAGTGCCTACTGCCAAATCAGAAATGATAAATATAACAGTTCCGTTAACATTATGTTTAGTGTAGTTTTTATTATTTACATTAACAGTAACATTACCAGTTACGTTCGCCGGTAAAATTACACTAACAGTAGCATTTTCACCACAAACAATATCATTGGCTGTTATGTTAAATTTTAAATCAAGTTTGTCAACTGTAAATGTTAAATTATCTTTAGAGGGGATATAGTTTTTATCTCCTCCGTATCTTACTTTAATGTCATAAGTTCCCGGCATTAAAGTAAGTTTTAATGTTGCTTGTCCATTTTCTATTTTTTTTAGATATTCTTTTCCTTGGAATGTAAATACAACATTTCCAGTTGCATCGGGGTTAATTGTTGAAATAATAGTTACATCGGTTTTATTTATTTCTTTTACACCTAGTGTAAGTGTTGTGGTGTTTCTAGAAGTTATTGTTATGTTTTTGGAAGTTTTGTATCCTATTGTTGAAATTATATGGATTAATGTTTCTTTTTGAGTTATATTTAATTTAAAAGTAGGTTCGGGTCCAAATTCCTTTTCAAATACTTCATTTACATATAATTTGTAAAATGTTTTATTTAGAATATCTTTGTCATATCCATCAGGATTTTCCAGTTCTATGATTACTTTAAATTCACATTCTTTGTTTATTTCAATGTTTGAATGAGTTGGAACAATATTGAATGTTTTAAGTTTGATAGTTGAATTTAAGTAAGTGTTATTTTTAAGAATTGCAGTTGTATTTGTACCGGTTTTTAATTTTATTGTTAATGTGTCTGCAGCACTAGTATGATTTATGAATGTATTGTTGATTAATTCAATGTCAGGATCATCACCATATCCTTCTACATAATATGCACATATTGCCTGTCCAATTGGGGCGCTGTTATTGATAAATTTTGTATTATGTATTGTTAATCCTCCTTCATCCATAACAGATATTGCTCCTCCACGTCCGGTATTTTTACATATGTTGGCATTGTTTTCAAAAAGACTGTTGTTTATGGTTATGTAATATTTTGTAAGATAATCACATGCTCCAATTGCTCCTCCACCATTGTTGGTTGTACAATTGTTGCCTGTAAATGTTGTGTTGTAAATTTGTAAGTAACTGTAGGTGTATAATGCTCCACCGTTCCAACCTGCCACATTGTCTGTGAAGTTGGAGTTGTATATTGTTGTATTTGCTCCACCGTGAGTATGTATTGCTCCAGCCCACCAAAATGCACTGTTTTTGTAAAATGTGGAATTTTTAACTATTAATTGTCCACAATTGTTGATACATCCAGGTTCTACATGTGCATAGTTGTCTTCAAAGTAGCAGTTTTCAACTAACATTCCTGCAGTTGTACAGTTTTTTGTAGGGTCTTCTGCCGGGTCGTATATGCTTAAAACTCCAAACTCAGTAGTTATGTTTTTAAAACTGCAGTTTTTTACAGTTGCATATCCGCGTTTTAAATAATAAACACATCCGTGACCTGTTCCACTGTTAATATTATAAAATGTAGAATTTTCAAGTAAATTATCCTTTGAATTTCCTCCCATTTGTATAAACATACCACTTTCGGCAGGTATATTTTTTTCAAGATCCATCCATTTAAAAGTAGTATTTAATATTTTTAAACTGATTTTAGAATCATCTTCAGTTACTATTGGTGTATAGTAAATGGATATTGGGTTAGGGTTTGTGTCTCCAAAATAGGACCCTTCGCTACCGATGATTGTAACATTATTTTTAACTATAATTTGTTGGCTATAATCAGTTCCATTATCCGGATAAAAATTAGTATTTTCTTTCAGATGAATTATATAATTTTTATCTGATTTTTCACAATATGTTTTTAGTTCGTTCCAATTATTTGCATAAACTGTGTTGCCGGTATCTGTTAGAATACTCTGATTTTCATTATTTATGCCTGTGATTTCAGCAGAATATGTTTCCATATCTGTATCGTTGCTTAAATCACTTGCACTTGCACTGCTTATTCCACAGATAAATGCAAATAATATAAGTAATATTAATAAGGGCTTATATCTCATTTTTATCAGCTTTTTTAATCTATTTCTTTATAAAATACATTTTAATTATCTTAAATTATATTTTATATATAATATTTTATAGTTTGAAGTTTATTTAATCTTTTCTCTTTTAATGGCCGAATTTTATTTTAAAAATTGTTTGGTTTATTTTTTCTAGTTTAAATGGAAGTGTTTAAATAGGATTTATTTTCATATTATTAATTAGTACATCATATTTTAATTTTAATAAAATTAAACTGATGTATTGTCTTTGGTGATTAAAGATGAAATTTAAGAAATTTATTTTAATCACAATGATGTTTTTAGTCATGTTATCAGTAGGTGCTGTTAGTGCTGTTGATGATGTAAACTCTACAGACAATGTCTTTGTAGATGGAACTAATGATATTAGCTGTGATTTACAAAATGAGTATAATGATGTTGAACAGGTAAGTAATGATTATATGATTGTAGATAGTTCAAATTATTTAAGATACTTTGATGAGAACGGAACTTTAAGGGAAAATGTTGATTTGTGTTTTATGGGTAATTTCAGCAATCTGAGGTTTAGTTCTTTTGTAATTGATAAGTCTATTGGTCTTGATTTTAATAATGCTAATTTTAATAATATTGGTTTTACTCTAAAAGCGAATGATTTAACTTTAAAAAATGCAGTTTTTAATTATGATGTAAGTGGAGGTACTGTTATTTCACTAGAAGGTACATCAAATGTAATTATTGATAATGTTACAATTGATTATAAAACTTCCTCTGATTCTAATTCATATGCTGTTGATTTAATTAATTCCAATAATGTTCAATTATTGAATAATAATATTCGTTATTTTACTAATGTTACCAATACAAATGTTTATAATTATGTTATTAAAGTGGTTGGTGGTAGTAATAATTTAGTTAGGGGAAATAAAATTAATGCATTTCTTCCTTTGAAAGATTGTGATTTTAGCATACCTTTCCCAAATACTGATATTGATTTAGTTGCAGGTGTTGCTGTCCAGTCATCAAATGGATTTAAATTTTTAAATAATGAATTAAATGTATCAGTTAGTGCAAGAGACAGTAATTTGTTTTATCCTACTTTAGACTCTTTTTTAATGGTTGAATCAAACAATTCTGTTGTTGCAGGTAATAATATAATAGAATTAGATTCAACAACAGAAACTGGGTCTGCTAATTATTTGTATGGTATTGATATTTATAAATTAAATAATATTTCAATTTGGAATAATACTGTTAAAATGAATACTAATGGTGGAAGTATTATTGTAAATGGATCAGGTAGTGCATATCCAGTTCAAATTACAGGACCTATTAATGATTGTAATATTTACAATAATACATTAATTACATACAATAATGGTCCTAATCTGGGAATTTATTCTCAAAATTTCTATGGTGCAACTTATTTAAATATTTATAATAATTTTATTAATGTAACTGGAAGTGCTGCTCTTCATAATTGGGCATTAGTTTCAGGTATGGAATTACAAGACACCTTTGATATAGTTCATGATAATATTATTTATGTTACAAATAATGGTGATTATGCTGACTCCAATAATATTTATGGTATTAGTTATTCCCAATCAACTTCTTCATCTCATTCTTTTGATGTATATAACAATACTATTTTTACAAATGGTAATTATGCTGTTTATTTAAATGGAGTATCCAATACTAATGTTACAAATAATGGATTGTCTGCTTATATTAAAACTGGAAATGATGCAGTTTATATTGCTGGAAGCAATAATAACATAAATGGCAATTATAATCCTAATCCAACTCCTAATAGTGATGTTTTAAATTTACCTATTTTGAAAGCTAATTTTAGAAATGAAATTATTTCAGAATCTGAAAATAGTGAAAAAATAGTGTATGTTGCTGTGAATAAAAACATTACTGCAGATGGAGGTAATGGAAGTATAGACAATCCATTTAATACTTTAAGAGCACTTTCTAATTATATTAAAAATAATCCTGCAAATTATATTATATATTTTATGGGGGGAAATTATATAATTAAAGCGGGAGATGCGTTGATTCCAGGTGATGCAATTAAGGGATATAATGTTACAATTAAACCATATAATAATGAAAAAGTAATTATATTTAATGATGAGTCTAATGGTTATTTCATTGAATTCAGCTTTGTGAATAGTTTTAAAATTTCAGATATATGTTTTGAAAATATAGGTAACGGTTTTATAGAGTTTAGTAAGTATGGAACTAGTTATGTTGATAATTGTACTTTTAAAAATTCCAAACAAATCTCAGTATTTAGTGCTAGAAATAAACTGATTGTAACAAACTGTAATTTTATTAATCATTCTGGTTCAGAATTTATGTTTTCCATGGTTTCTAAGGCAAGTACTGATAATATTACAATGAACTATTGTAATTTTATTAATATAACCACCCGTACTTGGTTTGATACAACTGGAAAAAATTTTTTAAATTTAAATAATTGCTGGTTTGGTTATAATAATGTTAATATTAATAATGCTAAAGTAATTGTTTCCAATAATGCTTTATTTAGCATATCTGAAAATCAAATTGCACCTGGATTATTTGAAATTACTGGTAAATTGATGTGGAATGATACTACAATGGATGGTATTGATAAGTTAGGTTTAAAAACTGTTTATCTGTCATCTCCTTCTGGAAATTTCAGTGACAACAATCCTGTTTTGAAAAATGGTACTTTTACTGTAATTTATAAAAGTGATTCAACTGCCCATAATATAACTGCTGTTTTAGATAATGAAGTTCAAAATTTATTATTTAATGAAATTAACATGTCTGTAGAAACAACTGATATTGTTTGTGGTGAAAATGCTACTGTCAGTGTAATTTTACCGGCGAACGTAACTGGTAATGTTACTGTTAATGTAAATAATAAAAACTACACTAAAAATAATGTTAACGGAACTGTTATATTTACCATTTCTGATTTGGCAGTAGGCACTTATAATGTTACTGCATCATTTGTAGGGGATGAAGCTCAGGGTATGGCTACTGCAGTATTTAAAGTTTCCCAATTAACTCCAGATTTAAATATCACAGTTAATAATATAATATTTGGTGAAGATTTAACTGTTGAAGTTAATTTACCTGCTGATGCTACTGGTGAAGTAATTATCACAGTTGACGGCAAAAATTACACAGTAACTATTAAAAATGGTAAAGCTACACAAGTTGTTAAAGATTTAACTGCTAATAATTATACAATTGCTGTTAAATATACAGGTAATAACAAATACACACCTATTGAAATTACTAAAAATATATCTGTAGCTAAAGCAGATGCAAATCTTGATGTATCTATTGCAGATGTTGATTACAAGAACATATTCACTATTGAAGCTGTTTTAATGGGTATTAATGGTGTTAAATTAACTGGTGATGTAATTATTAATATTAATAATAAATTATACACTGTTAAAGTTGTTGATGGAAAAGGCACTACTGCAGGTGATGCATTAGCTGCAGGTACTTATAACTTCACTGCTACATGGACAGGAAATAACAACTATAACAATATTAAGTCTGAAGGTGTTTTCAAAGTTAACAAAATAGATTCAAATATAACTGTTAATGCTGATGATATTAAAGTCGGTGAAAATGCAACAGTAACCGTAAATGTGCCTTCTGATGCCACCGGCAATGTAATTATTACTGTTGACGGTAAAGATTACACTGTAGCTATTGTAGATGGTAAAGCAGTTAAAACAATAGCTGATCTTAAAGCAAACAATTACACTGTAACTGTTAAATACGCTGGAGACAACAATTATAATCCTAATCAAAACACAACCAAATTCACAGTATCCAAAATATCAGACTATAACATGAACATTACTGTTCCTGAATTTAAAGAAGGAGTAAACTCCACTATTAGTGTGGTTTTACCTAAAGATGCAACTGGAACAGTCACTGTTGAAATCAACAGTAAAAAATACACTGCAAATGTAACTAATGGAATTGCAAAAGTAAATATTTTTGGATTAAGTGCTGGAAATCATAATATCACTACAACTTACTCTGGTGATGCTAAATATGATTCCATAACTAAAAAAGGAAACATAACTGTAATTCCAAATGTAAATGTAAACTTAGATGTTAATGATGTTGTAATGATTTATCATGACGGAACACGTTTAGTTGCTAAATTAACAGATTTCAAAGGAAAAGCAATAGTCAATGCTACATTATACTTTACCATCAATGGTCAAACTTACAATAAAACCACTGATGCTAACGGTACTGCTTCCATGGGATTAAACTTAGCGTCTAATGTGTACAAAGCTACTGTTTCATATAAGGGTTCAGATAAGTATAATGCAGTTTCTAAAAACATTACTGTAACTATTAATCCAACTATTATAAGTAAAGATTTAGTTAAAATGTATCAGAATGATACCAGATTCTATGCTAA
Organism: Methanobrevibacter sp. TLL-48-HuF1; assembly: GCF_023617305.1. Classification (NCBI taxonomy): domain Archaea; kingdom Methanobacteriati; phylum Methanobacteriota; class Methanobacteria; order Methanobacteriales; family Methanobacteriaceae; genus Methanobrevibacter; species Methanobrevibacter sp. TLL-48-HuF1. The sequence goes on along the minus strand of NZ_CP081485.1, from coordinate 332,483 downwards.
GTTTACTGACAGCACTGGAAAAGCAATAGCTAATAAGGAAATCAAATTTAATATTAATGGTGTTTTCTATACCAAAAAGACTGATAAAGATGGTATGGCTGATTTAGGCATTATGTTAAGACCTGGAAATTACATTTTAACTGCTTACAACCCTGTAACCGGCGAAGAAAAAGGATTTAACATAACTGTAAAATCATTAATCATGCAAAATGACTTAACCAAATATTACTTAAATGCTTCCAGATTTGAAGCAACTGTCTACAACAAAGACGGATCTTTAGCAGTAAACAAAGAAGTAACATTTAACATCAACGGTGTGTTCTATCACAAAAAAACAGATGAAAATGGTGTTGCAAGCTTAGGAATAGCTTTAAGACCAGGAAACTATACCATTACAACAATGTATGACGGATTGGATATTGGAAACAAAGTTAATGTATTGCCAACTTTAGTAACTAAAGATCTCTCCATGAAGTACCTTGACGGCAGCAATTTCACTGCTTTAACTTTAGATGGTCAAGGTAAACCATTAGCTAACCAAAACGTATCATTTAACGTAAACGGTGTCTTCTATCACAAAGTTACTAATAAAGACGGTATAGCAAGCTTAGGAATCAGATTAATGGCTGGTGAATACATTATAACTTCCTACTGGAATGACTTCCAAACAGGAAACACAATAAAAATCAGTTCTTAAAGAGAATTCACAATTCTCTTACTTTTTTTCTTTTTTAACTACTTAAAATTAACAACTTCTTTTAAAAAGGAGTATGCTTTGATTTTTTAATATTTTTTTTTGACATACGATTTTTTCGGTTTTAAAGGCAATAATATTAATTGTTTTAACAATAAGATTTTTGGGTACATAGAGAGTCAAAATATTTCAAGCTTTTTGATTTTGTATTATATTTTTTTGAATTTCATTAATCTGAAAATCCTTTCATCATTCCTTAAATTATATATTAAATAAAGGACATAATATATAACAATAAAATAAAAATTATTTTATTTATTTTTATAATCAATTATAAAAGGTGTTATTTTGAAAATTACAGCTATAGGTGCAGACATTTCTAGGAATGACGTGTCCTGTAGTAATACATTAGTAGAAAATATTGAATCTGACCTTTACAAACTTAAAGCTTTAGGTGCTAGAGATGCTGCCTTAACAAATGTAACTGGTGATGATGTAGTTATCAGTGCATTTGTAGAAGATGATTTACTTGAAAATGTTAATGAAGGTATTGTAAATATATTAAAGGACAATGCTGAAAATTTAGGTGACCTTTCAGGAATATCTCAAAGTCCGGATACTGCCGGTGAAGGCATATCTTATGCTGAAGCTAGTATTCGTCAAGACAGATATCCTGATGCTATCGTTTTAGGTTTTGATACCTATGGTGGAGAGTCATTTGTAGGAGATGCTGCCAATTCAGCTATTGAAGCAGCTAAAGGAATGAAAAATATGACTGATGTTTCTGATTTAATAGAACCTAAATCCAAAAAAATTCCAGGTGTAGGTTATGTTTCACCGGAAACTGATGATCCTGTAATAGTAGCTACTGTTGAAAATATAGAATCAGTTAGTGTAATAGCGGGTGCAATGATTGGAGCAGCACTTGGAAATAAAAATGTATATCTGGTTAAAAGAGGCACTAACTGTAATGTATTGCCTGGAAGTGTCATATTTTCTGCTACGGCTTTTATGAATGGAAATGTAATTGATTTAGCAGTTCCATTTGAAAACAAAACAAGAATTTTACGTTAAATAGGTGGTTGTTTTATGATTTTATTAGATAATGATACAAAATGTTTGGTTCAGGGGATTACTGGAAAACAGGGATCTTTTCACACTGAACAAATGTTGGAATATAATACAAATATTTTAGCAGGTGTAACTCCTGGAAAAGGCGGTCAGGACTTTTTAGGTGTTCCTGTTTTCAATTCAATTGAAGAAGCAAAAGAGGAAACTGGTGTTAACTCTTCAATTATTTTTGTACCTGCAAAATTTGCAAAAGATGCGGCATTTGAATCTATAAGACATTTGGATTTGGTTGTTATTATTTCAGAACATATTCCTGTTCATGACAGTTTAAAAATAATGAATTATGCTCGTGAAATGGGTACTACAGTTATAGGTCCAAACACTCCGGGAATCATAACTCCAGGTGTTGGTAAACTGGGAATTATGCCGACTCATATTTTTAAAGAAGGTAATGTTGGAGTAATTTCAAGAAGCGGAACTTTAACTTATGAAGTAGCCAGCCAGCTTACCCGTGGGGGAATTGGTCAAAGTACCTGTGTTGGTATAGGTGGAGACCCTGTAATCGGTACAAATTATATTGATATTCTTAAAAAATTTGAAGCAGATGAGGACACTGAAGCTATTGTTTTAATTGGTGAAATCGGAGGTAATGCTGAAGAAAATGCAGCAGAATTTATTAAAGACAATATCTCCAAACCGGTAGTTTCATATATTGCAGGTAGAACTGCACCACCAGGTAAAAGAATGGGGCATGCAGGAGCTATTATTCATGGAAGTTCAGGTACTGCAGAAAGTAAAATTAATGCATTAACTGATGCCGGTGTAAGTGTAGCTAAAATGCCATCAGAAATTGTAGATTTAGTAAGGAAGTCAATTTAAATGAATTCTAAAGAAATTATTGATAAACTGTTAAATGGTGAAATGAAATTATACCAGGTAGACAAATATGTTTCACCAAAGGAAGCCACAGATATCAGAAGAGAATTTATAGAAAAAACAGCTGGCTGTGAATTGCCACATATGGCTAATTATTCTCTGGACATGGAAAAGGCATCTGCAAGAAACATTGAAAATCCGATTGGAACAATCCAGCTTCCTGTAGGTGTAGCAGGTCCGTTAAAAATCAACGGAGATTACTGTAAAAGAGAGGTTTATGTTCCCTTAGCTACATCTGAAGGAGCACTTGTAGCATCAATTAACAGAGGTGCATCAACAATTACAGCATCTGGAGGAGTAAACGCTCATGTTATTTCAGATATTATGACTAGAGCACCGGTAATCAAAACCTCTTCAGCAACTGATGCTTTAAAAATTAAACAATGGTTTATTGATAATTTTCAGGAACTTAAAGAAATTGCAGAATCTACCACTTCTCATGGTAAGCTTTTAAAAATTGATCCGATTTTAATTGTTGGAACTTATGTTTATCCACGTTTTGTTTACTCTACTGGAGACAGTATGGGTATGAATATGGTTACTATTGCTTCAGAAAAGATTTTGGATAAATTGGCAGAAGAAACAACCGGAAGACACATTGCATTAAGTGGAAATGTTTGTGTTGATAAAAAGCCTGCAGCAATTAACATGATTGAAGGAAGGGGAAAAAGTATTGTTGCAGATATTTTAATTCCTGAAGAAATAGTAAATAAAAAACTTAAAACAACTGCTGAAGCTATTGAAGAAGTGAATATAGCTAAAAATTTAATAGGGTCTGCAGCAGCAGGTTCTATGGCATATAATGCTCATTATGCAAATATGGTTGCAGCAATCTTTTTAGCAACAGGTCAGGATGCTGCACATGCAGTAGAAGGTTCTTTAGGTATTACAACAGCTGAAAACAGAAACGGGGATTTGTATTTTTCAGTAAACCTGCCTGATGTACCAGTAGCTACTGTTGGTGGTGGAACAAGTTTGGAAACTGCTCATGAAGGTTTGGATATTCTTGGTGTTGCAGGTTCCAATAAGGCTCGTGAATTTGGTGAAATTGTTGCAGCTACTGTATTGGCTGGAGAATTATCTTTAGTTGGTGCTCTTGCAGCAGGACATTTGGCGAGAGCTCATCAGGAACTTGGAAGAGGATAATATGGATGAAAATATATTTTATCCAGAATTAACTTTGGAAACTGATGATATTATAATGGAATTGGCTATAAAAAAAGATTATTCTAAAATCAGAGATTCAGATAAAAGAAAAGAAGAGTTTATAAAAGATTTGCATGACTTTATTGATGAATTCAGTCAGGCTGATGAATCTTTGGACTTTATAAAATATTATGATGATTAGTATTTGGAATCCAGTTTTTCAAATACTTTTTTAATATCTACTTTTGTTTCAAAACAGCCTGTTTTAGAAAGTAAAACTCCTTGAGGGCAATAATCAGAAAGCAGCATCATCATCTGATTTAAATCTTCATGACAGGCCACTCCAATAACTGCTTTAAAGTTGTTTTCTTTAACTATTTTTTTAACAAAGCTGGATCCTGGAACTATATATAAACTGTATCCCAATTTGTCTGCTTTTTTCTTAATAACTCCAATGGAACATTTACCGCATTCTGTACATATCACTCCTTCTTTTTGAAGTGCCGCCTGACAGTCCCTGTGTCTTAAACAGTGAGGTAAAAATATTAAAGTTTCCTCTGCAGGTATTTTTTTAAATTTTTCCCTATTTACATCATCTCTAACTTCGATGCTGATTCTGTCAATCATGTCATCGTCTATTTTTAACAGTCTAGCTATTGTTTTAAAAGGTGAGTAAAATACATCTACAACAAAAAGAATGAATCTTGGAAATAGAATTATGTTCTTTTTAAGCAGAATTTTACCAAGAGTAATAGCTATTATAAATAATATAATAATTAATATGATTATAAAGACTATTCCCTGTCCCAGTATTGTGTAAATAAAATCTAAAAGTTGCATTTTAATCTAAAACTTTTCAATTGTGTAATTATCAAATTCTTTGTTTAATTTAATCCCAGTTTCTGTTTTATCAATTTCTAAACCGGATAGTGAATCACAAGAACATAAAACGTCCTGTTCAGGGTGTGTTCCAGGGGTAATATTGCAGTTTAGACAGACTCTAGCACCTACAGATAGAACAGTTTCTAATCGTTTAGTAGATGGGTGATTTTTGTTTAGAATTACAAGTGGTGAATTTTCCACACGAGTTAAATATGCCTGAGAGCGAATAGCTCGCCTGTCTTTTTTAAAGTTAGATACAGCTATTAAGTCATCTTTTTCTAAGAATTGGACAATTTCTTCATTGTCCTGTGTAGCTATAAATAACATTTTATTTTCCTGTGCTACTTTTATAATTCCTACAATTCCAGTTTCCCCTTCCAGAAATAGAATTTCATCATTATTAAAATCAATAATCAAAGTACCACCTAAAAAATAAAAATAGAGTAAACAATTGCAGGTTTACTCTTTACATTCAACATTGTCACTTTGGCAGGATGGGCAAATTACTTTTCTGCCAAGGCCTTTGAAATCGTTTCCACAATCTAAACATCTGTATCTTTTTGTTTTTAATTTTTTCAAATCAATGTCCGCCATTGGACCTCCTGTAGAACACATTGTAAATCACCTATTATTTCAATATATATAATATATGTTATTATGTTACTATTTATTATTTGCCATTTTAATTTAATCAATGTAAATAGTATTATCAGATATATATTTATTTGTGCATTCTAGATGTTTTGTTAATGTCCCATTAATTATTAATATAATTACGAACAGAATATATCTTGATAAATTTATATTTAGGTGATTTTTTTATGAAAGCAGATGCTACTAAAATTACTGATGGAGTATATTGGGTCGGTGTATTAGACTGGGATTTAAGAGATTATCACGGTTACAGTTTAGATGGAACTACATACAATTGTTATTTGGTATTTGGTGAAGATAAAGTAGCTTTAATTGATAACGTATATCCTGGAACCTCTGCACAGTTATGGGGTAGAGTAAAAGATGCATTCCAGCAAGAAGGAAGAGAATTTAAAATAGATGTAATTATTCAAAACCATATTGAAAACGATCACAGCGGTTCCCTTCCTGAATTTGTTAAAAAATTCCCGGATGTTGAAGTTTATTGTTCACAGATGGCTGTAAACGGATTAAAAAATCATTTACCCTCTTTAAAAGACTATGATTTTAATGTTGTAGGAACTGGAGACAGTTTAGATTTAGGTGGAAAAACTTTAGCATTTGTAAATGCACCAATGCTTCACTGGCCGGACAGCATGTTTACATTATTAGTTGAAGACGGAATATTATTCTCTAATGATGCATTTGGTCAACATATCTGTTTTAGTGAAAGGTTTAGTGATGAGGTAGAAGAAACAATCCTATTAAATAATGCACAAAAGTTCTATGCTAATCTGGTTGTTAACTCTTCTTTAATGTATAATAATAAGATGAAAGAATTAGCTGATCTGGATTTAGTCAGTAAAGTTAAGATGATTGCACCTTCTCACGGTCAAATCTTTAAAGATCCTTCATTAATTATTAACAAATATAATGAATGGGCCAACGGTGTATGTAAGGATAAAGTAACTTTAATTTATGACACTATGCACCATTCAACCCAAAAAATGGCTAAATCTATTGCAGAAGGTATTATGTCTGAAGGATTTGAAGTTAAAATGTACTTCCTGCATGAAGATGACAGAAGTGATGTTGTAACTGATGTTTTAGACAGTAAAGCAATCTGTTTAGGTGCACCTACCATTATGAACAAGGCATATCCAAGTGTTGGAGACATTATTTATTATTTGGATGCTCTTAACTTTAAAGCAACGGGATACACCAAAAAAGCAGTAGTATTTGGTTCTAAAGGATGGGGTGGAGGAGCTAATAAAAAAATGAGTGCTGAATTGGAAGCTGCAGGTTTTGATGTTGTTGATCAATTTGACACTATTTTCATACCTGATGATGATGTTTTAGATCAATGTTATGATTTAGGTAAAAAATTAGCCCAATCTTTAAAAGATGAATAATTTTTTTTTATTTGTCTTTGAGGATGTGACACGAAATCACATTTTTTTCTAATTTTAATTGACTAATTTTTCTTTAATTTTATATACTATGAAGTATAATCTTTTATTATAGATATTAATATTTATGGTTGTTTTATTCATGGTTTTAAAAGATGATAATATTAATCAGACTATGTTGGTCCCTATGGACTTGCGAAATTTGATTCCTGAAGATCATCCGTGCTATTTTATTAAAAATGTGGTTGATTTAATTGATTGTTCAAAAGCAAACCAGGAATTTCGTGGAAAGCCTGGTGAATCTGCTTATCCTCGAGAATTATTGCTCAGGCTCATTTTAATGAGCGTATTTGATGGTGGATTGTCTTCAAGAGAAATAGAGAGAAAAACAAGAACTGACATTGCATATATGTATCTTGCAGCAATGGAAAAACCATCATATCGGACAATTGCACGATTTAAAGTCGATTATACTGATTTAATCGACGAAGCATTTAAAACAACGATCAAAATTGCAAAGGAAAATGATTTAATAAAAATACATCATTTGAGCTTGGATGGAACTAAAATCAAAGCAAAAACATCAATTAATAAATTAATCGATGAAAACCAAATCAAAATCATGAAAGAACACTTCAAAAAAAGTATTGAACTTGATCAACAAGAAGATGAGGAACTCGGAGATGAATCTGGAAATTCAGTTCCAGAATCATTAACAGACAAAGAAAAATTCAAAGAAACAGTAAAAGAAATTCAAGAATCTTCTAAAAATAATAGAAACAAAGATAAATTGCGTTCTTCAAGTTTAAATCTTTTAAAACAAGCAGAAAAAAATCCAGAAAAAGTTTTAAAAAAACTCAACGAACTCGAAGAAAAAGTAAAAGAATCACCAAAAGATGTAATAAGCATTAACGACCCAGATGCTCGCTTAATGATGAATAAAAAAGGCAAATGGGAATGGGATTACAACGCACAAATCATCGTGGACGAATACAAAGGAATAATCCTATCTTCATACATTACACAAAATCCAACCGACCATTTCGAGCTGATTCCATCAATAGAACAATTAGAAAACAATTTAACCAGAATTTATGATGAATTGCCCTCCAATTTCCAATTCAGTGCCGATAATGGATATTCAACAGATGAAAACACAACATATCTTGAAGAAAAAGGCTTAGACGGATACATATCCACCAGAAAACTCTCAAGAAAAGAAAAAAAATATAATCTATGGGAAAAACCATTCCAAAAAGACAATTTCTGCTACGATGCAGAAATTGAAACCTATATCTGCCCTTTGGGAGAAAGTTTATATCGAAGAAGAACATACGAATACAAAAACAAACAAAGAATAACCTACTGGACAAACGAATGCAAAAACTGCATCATGAAAGAAATCTGCTGCAAGAAAAAGAACTACAGAACAATCCAAGACTATGGAAACCCTTCCAAAATCAGAATGCAACGGAAAATGGAAACAGACTGGGCACAAAAAATCTACAAAAAACGATCAAAAACAGCAGAACTACCATTTGCACACATAAAACAAAATATGAAACTCCATGAATTCACAACAACAGGAATAAAAAACACAAACACAGAATTCAAACTATATACAATCGGACACAACCTAAAAAGAATATACAATGAAATAAACACAAAAAACAACTAAAATAAGAAAAAAAATTATAAAAAATCAGAAACACAAAATTCAACTAAAAATTTTGCGTCACATCCTCTCTTTATACTTTTTTTAAAAAAATAAGAATGAAAGTTTTTATAAACTTTCAAAATTTAATTTTATTTTATAGTTAACCAATAATAAAACGTTTAACTATAACAGTTTGGGAAACAAATGATTCTCCGAATGTTGCAGTACATATATGGTATGTAGTTCCCCAATCTGCATTAATATATATGATGGCATCGATTATACCAAATTTGTTAGTAGTGCCTTTATAAATGATTCCATTTATATTAAATGTTATTAGTTGATTAGCTAAGGGGTTTCCTTTTTCGTCAAGAGTTGTTGCTCTGCATTGAGCATAAGCCTTTCCATCACCAATAGACATTACAGGTATAACATATCCCCCAGGCAGTATTACATTTGATGCATTATTTAAATCTAGCAGTTGTATTCTTGACACTACATTAATGTTATTGGATTTTTCTTCACCTGTAACCAGGTTGTAAACCGTTACAATATAGTTTCCAGGATCTAGGTTAATATTTAACTGAGCTACTCCTTTTTCATTGGTTTTACGTTCGGAGAATATTCCATTTATATTGAAACGCACGGTTTTATTAACTAAAGCTTTTCCAGTTTTATCATACAATGTAACTGAGTATTGTGTTGCATTTTTAAAGTATTTTGTAAGGTCGCTACCGTTAATACTTGATAGAACAGTTATATTATTAGTTATTGTTTCATTGGTGGTTGGATTGTATGATATTATTGTATAGTTACCTGATTCTAAATTAATATTTAATTTGGCAGTACCCTTATTGTCAGTTGTTTTAATATAGCTTACTCCATTAACACTAAAAGTTATATTTTTATTAGTTAGTGGAGTTCCATTTTCATTATAAAATGTAGCACAGAATCCTTTATCATTTTTATAATATTTCTCTAAGTTATTTGAGATTATAGATGATTTATTTCTAAGTTCATTAGATGGGGCTATTGATTCATCTATTAAAACTTCATTTAATGGATTAATATCGTTTGTAGTATTAACATCAATATTTTGTGCACTTACACTTGAAATGGAAAATAGTGCTAATGTTAATAGCAATATTAAAACTATTTTCTTAAGTTTCATAATAATCACATTTTTTAATGTAAATTAATTTTTACATTATGTAATGTATATATTACATTTTATATTATATATATGTTATGCAATTTTGAATATGCTAAAGTTTTTATATAACCTCAAACTCATTATTAATATATAAAACTTTTTGATTTTATATTGTTTTTTTATAGAAATTTATTAATTAAGGTGATATGATGGCAAATCAACCAATATTCATTCTTCCTGAAGGTACTGAAAGGTATTCTAAAAGAGATGCTTTAAGAATGAATATTACAGCAGCTAAAGTTTTAAAAGATATTGTAAGAACTACTTTAGGTCCTAAAGGAATGGACAAAATGTTAACTGATTCATTAGGTGATGTTATTGTTACTAATGATGGTGCAACTATAATGAGAGAAATGGATATCACTCAACCTGCTGCTAGAATGCTTGTAGAAACAGCTAAAAAACAAGAAGACATTGTTGGAGACGGAACCACTTCCGTTGTTGTAATAGCTGGTGAATTATTAGTTAAAGCTCAAGAATTATTAGAAGATGGAATTGCAACTTCTGTTATTGTAAAAGGTTACAGAAATGCAGCAGCTAAAGCTATTGAAATTTTAAACAATGTAGCTATGGATGCTGATGATAGGGAAACTCTTAAAAAAGTAGCTATGACTGCTATGACCGGTAAAGGATCAGATTATGCTAAAGATAAATTAGCTGATTTAGTAGTAGATGCAGCTTTAAGAATAGCTGAAGATGGTGAAATCGATATTGACAACATCAATATCCAAAGAATTTCCGGAGATTCAGTTGAAGATTCATTTTTAGCTGAAGGTATTGTTATGGATAAAGATCCAGTATCTAAAAACATGCCTACTGATGTTGAAGATGCTAAAATTGCTTTAATTAAATATCCTATTGAATTAAAAGAAATCAACACTGATGCTAAAATTGATATTACAGACCCTGCACAATTTGAAGCTTTCTTAAACAATGAAGAAGAAATGATTAAAGATTTAGTAGATAAAGTTGTTGCATCTGGAGCAAATGTCTTATTCTGTCAAAAAGGTATTGACGATATGGCACAACACTACTTAAACAAAGCAGGAATCATGGCTTATAAAAGAGTTAAAAAATCCGATATGGAAAGAATCAACAAAGCTACTGGTGCTCAGTATGTAACTGATATTGAAGATTTAACTGCTGACAAATTAGGTTCTGCAGGTCATGTATATGTTGATAAAATATTCGACCACAAATTAACTTTCATTGAAGAATGTGAAAATCCAAAAGCATCTTCAATTGTACTTAGAGGAAGTACTCGTTATGTAACTGAACAAATTAGCAGAGCATTAGATGATGCTTTAGGTGTTGTAGCAGCTACTATTGAAGACGGTAAAGTTCTCATTGGTGGAGGAGCTTGTGAAATTGATTTAGTAAAAGGATTAAGAGCATATGGTGAATCTGTAAGTGGAAGAGAACAATTAGCTATTTTAGCTTATGCAAATGCAGTTGAAGTTATTCCAAGGACTTTAATTGAAAATGCTGGTTTGGATACCATTAATTTAATTGCAGAATTAAAAGCTGCTCATGAAAACTCTTCAACTACTGGTATTAATGTATTTACCGGTAAACTTGTTGACATGGAAGAAGCTGGTGTTATTGAACCACTTAGGATTAAAACACAAGCTATTAAAGCTGCTAGTGAAGCTGCTGAAATGATATTACGTATTGATGATATGATTGCAGCTAAAAATGCATTAAACTCTCCAGGTCCCGATGAATCTGGAAATGATGCTAGCGGAATGCCTCCAATGGGTGGTATGCCTGGAGGTATGGGTGGTATGCCACCTATGATGTAAAATTATTTACATCTTTTTTTATTTTCTATTTTTCTTGCTTATTTTTCAATTTACTAAATTTTTTAGTTTGTTTTTTTATATAATTCAATTCAAATTAGTTTTTTTATTTTTTATAAATTGTTTGTCATTTTATTTTAATTTAAATGAAATTTTCATAATCTTTTATAATTTCATAATCTTATAAAACTTAAAAGATTACTTGTTGTAATTTTAACTTATTATCCTTTAAATCAATATAATTTTTATTAATTTCTTAATATTCTGGGGTTTTAATACTTAATTTTTTAAATTAGAACTATTTAAGCAGTTTTATTAAATAAATAGATTTATATACAATATTCTTAATATAATTAAGTACTGAAAATAATTTTTTAATTTATAGTTAAATTAAATTTATAATGGAGGTAAATGATTTTGAAAAAACGTGTAATAATCTTTGCACTGGTGATTCTAACTGTATTTTTGTCAGTTAGTGCAATCTCTGCAATGGATGTAAATACTGTTGACTCAAATTCTACAGTATTAACAGCTCCTGATGATTCTATATCTGTTAATGAATCAAATAATAATGTTGTTTCTTATAGTAATGTTATTGAAGAAAATAGCAATAATGTAATTGGAGAGAGCAACCAACAAAAAGCTGTTAATTTAGATGCTCCTAGTATAGAAATGTATTATAAGAATGGTACTAGGTTCATGATTAATTTAACTGATGAAAACGGAATTGGATTAGCTAATCAATCTATAAGTATTGTAATTAATGGTGTTACTTATAATAAAGTCACTAATGAAAGTGGTTTAGCTTCTATGGGTGTAAATTTATACTCTGGTTTGTATAATGTTACTGTGAATTACAAAGGAACAAGCGAATATGCTCCAGCTAGTACTACTTCACTTATTAAAGTAATTCCAACTATAAATGGTGATGATATTACAAAGTTCTATAAAAATGGAACTCAATATTATGCTACTTTTTTAGATGGTTATGGCAATCCTTTAGTTAATACTACTGTTAAATTTAATATTAATGGTGTATTTTATACTCGTGATACTAATGATAAAGGTGTAGCTCGTCTTGGTATTCAACTTCGTCCTAACACTTATATATTAACTGCATATAATCCTAATGATGGTTATGAATGTGCAAATACTGTTAAAGTATTGCCTACCGTTGTAGCTGATGATTTAAATAAATTATATTTAGATGAAAATCAATTTTATGCTACTTTCTTACATGGTGATGGTACTCCTTTAGTTAATACAAGTGTTGCTTTCAATATTAATGGTGTACTTTATCATCGTGATACTAATGACAAAGGTGTAGCTAAACTTAATATTAAGTTATATCCTAAAACATACATCTTAACTGCATACCATCCACTTGATGGATATGATGTAGGTTACACTATTACTGTTGTTGATTCTGTTAACACTATTATTAAAACACAACACTATGATTTTATAGCTGATGATAATAAAGTTGTAAGTATTACATTATATGATCAGTTTAATCATACTGTAAGTAATCAAAGTATCAGTCTTAATGTTGGTGGTGTTACATATACAAGCACTACTGATAGTAAAGGTATAGCTAAATACAATATTAACTTAGCTACTCCGGGTAATTATACTGCAACTTATAACTTTAATAAAAATGGTGGGTATTTAGCGTCTAGTACATCAAGCACTATTTCTGTTTATGAAGGTAAAGATGTAGTTTTCACACCTGAAGATAATGTAGTATTAAAAGGTGATGCATTTTCAGTTTTAGTAAAAGATGAAGATGGTAATTTAGTAATTAATAAAAATGTCTACTTTAATATAAATGGAGTTAATTATTTAAGGGTAACTGATAAAAATGGTGTTGCTAGTATAAATCTTAGATTAGATGTTAAAGTATACAGCATATCATATACATTGAATGATACCGGTTACAAAAAAGTCACTGGATCAACTATTGTATCTTTAATAGATACTAATAAAACAGTTATTCATGGTGATGATATTACTGTAGGTAAAAATGCAGGTCAAAAGTTCAATGTTTTATTGACTGCAGGCGGAGTTCCTATAGTTAATAGAAATGTAATTATTAATATAAATGGTGTAAATTATACTAGAACTACTGATAACAAGGGTATTGCTAGTTTAACTATTAGTTTAAATACCGGTACTTATTATATTACTTATTCATTTAAAGGAGATTCTAAATTAGCTCCAAGTAATGGTGAGGCATATTGTATTGTTGTAGATAGAAAAGATTCATCATTTACTGTTAATAGTGGTACTGTATTTACTCAAAATTCAAATGATGAATTTAAAGTTTTACTTAAAAATGGTGATGGCAATCCAATATCAAATGAAAAGGTTATATTTACAATTAATGGTGTAAATTATACCAAAACAACTGATGCTAAAGGAATTGCTAGTTTAAATATAAAATTAGGAACTGTAGGTACATATGAAATATCATATAAATTTGCAGGAAACAATGAATATTTAGGCTGTGAAGGCACTAGTTCAATTGTAATAACTAAATACATTAATAATGGAAACGGATACTGGGTTCAAGGAGCTAATATGTATAATGTAGACTTAACTAGTCTAGCAGCTTCTGGAACAGGTAATATTTTCTTAAATTTCTATGCATTCACTAAATATGGAGAATCTAGTGTATTATCATGGATTAAGCAAGCTAATTCTTATGGTATCAAAGTTCATATATGGATGCAGGTATTTTATGATGGTGGATGGCTTTCTCCATTAAATAGTGACGGATCCATGAACACAGCTTTATTCAATGAGAGAATAGCTGAAGCTAAAAAATATGCTGCACTTCCTGGTGTGGCTGGTGTTCACTTTGATTATTTAAGATATCCTGGTACTGCATATAAACATCCTGGTGGAACTGAAGCTATAACTGAATTTGTAAAATTAGCTACAGCGGCTATACGTAGTGTTAATCCTAATTGTTTAATTTCTGCAGCAGTAATGCCTGAGAAAAATGATGCATATGTATATGGTCAGGATATTCCAGTTATCAGTAAGTATTTGGATATTATAGTTCCTATGGCTTATAAAGGAAATTATAATTCAGGAACCAGTTGGATTTCATCAATCACTCAATGGTTTGTTGAAAATTCTAATGGAGCAGCAATTTGGGTAGGTTTACAAACATATGTCTCTGATAATGATATTACAAAGTTGTCAGCCTCAGAGTTGTCAAATGATGCTCAAGCAGCATATAATGGTGGTGCAAGTGGTGTTATGATGTTTAGATGGGGTGTTTGTAACTTTATTGATTTCAATAAATTAAACACTCATAATGTTACTCCATCTTATGGCGATTCTGTATCTGTAAGTTCTATTGTAGGGGCTTCAGCATCCTTAAAGAAATATATTGAAGCTAATGGTGTATTGCCAAAGTTTATAACTATTGGCAATTCTAATTATACGATGCCTCAGTTTTTATACTTAATGACTAAAGCTACTGAAGAAATAGGCAACAGTGATTCCAAAGCAATTACTGCTATTTTAGTTAATGCTTCATCTAAAACTTCTGGTGATGTAATCAATAAGCAGTTAGTAAAATCTGAATTTGTATCATTAGCTAAAACATTAGCTGATTATATTGCTGCAAATGGTGTAGCTCCAGGTAATATTTCAAGTACTTTAGGTGATATTAAATATGAATCATTAATTTATGCATATGCAAGGATTTTATCATATTATAACTCTAACAGTGCATTTCCTAACTTTGTCTTTGTTACAAATTTATTGGACAATTATTCCTTAACAGTTACAATGAAAGTAAGTGCTGGAGGCACATCTTACAATCCTGGTGTGTTCTACACTACTGTTTGGTTAAATTATTGTCCTCAATGCGGATATTACGGAACTTTATTAATTAATCCAAAAGGTACTGCAGAAGGAGAGCTTACCTGTGCATACTGTGACTGTGATTACTGTGGTGTTTCTGGTAAGGAGAAAATTTCATCTTCTACTAATGTGTTAACTAGATTAACTGAAAGTATTCCAGAATCTTCAGGTAAAGTAGGGGATAATATATCTATAAATGCCATATTGTCTGCGGCTAAGGTTTTAAAAGCACATATTCAAGCAAATAATGCATTGCCTGATTATGTAATTTTAAATGATGAACAGTATACTTTATCTCAATTCTTATACTTGATGAGTAAAGCTATTGTGAATATTAATGGTGGTAATTTAGGAGATATTGCTGTTGTTGGAGCATCCAGTCCGTCTACTCCAAGTGGTGACAGAATAACAAGTAACCTTAATAAAACTGAATATTTGGATGTTGCATCTAGAGTTTCTCAGTTTATCATTAACAATGGACAAGCTCCTAATTATGCATCTTCAAGTGCAGGTAAAATAAGCTATTCTGAATTATTAGATGCATTTTCAAGAATATTGGCTTATTATGCTGATAATAGTAAAACATTACCTAATTCAGTATTTATTAATAATACTATGGATTCTGGAGCTTCAGTAAAAGTTGCTGATAAAGCAAAAGATTTGGTCAGAGGTATAGATTCTACATGGGATAAGGCAGATGCTTTATTTAAATTTGTTAGAGATAACATTGCCTATAAAATGTATTTTGATACAGTTTATGGTGCTGAAGGTACTTTAATTAAAGGTTATGGAAACTGTTGTGACCAAGCACAATTATTGGTGGCAATGGCAAGATCTGTTGGTTTAACTGCTAGATTTGCTACAGGTAAATGTGTATTTACAAGTGGATTGGATGTTGGTCATGTCTGGGTTCAATTTTACATTGATGGAAAATGGGTTGTTGCTGATCCAACAAGTACCAGAAACTCTTTAGGCGTAATTAAGAATTGGAACACTAATTCTTACATTAACAAAGGAACTTATGATGTTTTACCTTATTAACTCAATTTTTTGAGTTAATACTTCTTTTTTTTATTTTTAAAATTTTTTTTAATATTATATTTAGGCTATCCCAAACTTTTTATACTCTTAATTCCAATATATAATTGTTTAATCTAGGTGAAATCTTATGGCAAATGATGGAATTAGTGAAAATATTGAAGAATATTTGGAAGTTCTTTATCGTAATGGTAGTAATAAAGAACAAATCTCTACTACAACTTTATCTAAGGAATTAGAGATTGCACCTGGTAGTGTAACTCAAATGCTTAAAAAATTAGAAAAGTTAAATTATGTTAATTACATTCCATATAAGGGAGCTTCTTTAACTGATGAAGGGATGAAGATTGCTCAAAAAATAACAAGGAAGCATAGGATTCTTGAAAAATTTTTAATTGAAGTTTTAAATATTAAACAAGAAAATGTACATGAACAAGCTTGTAAAATGGAACATACATTATCAGATGAAGCTGAAAGAGCACTTTGTACAATGTTACATCATCCAGATTTAGGTCCTAGTGAGAGTATTATCCCGGCCTGCGATTTGGAATTCAGTAACTGCAGTCAGTGTTTCTCAGTAAAGGATTTTGATCAAGTTATAAACAGGAAATTTAATTTATTATCTATTTCAGAATTAAATTCAAGTACGGAAGGTATTGTATCTTTTATTCGTGGAAATTCTGAACTTTTAGATAAAATTTCTGATTTAGGAATATCTGTTGGGTCAGATATTTATTATCATGATTATCATGATGATTCTGATGTTTTCGTAGTGTCTATTGGTGATAAAAACATTGAATTATCAAGGGACATGGCAAATAATATTTTTATAAGAGTTTAGCTCTTATTTCTTTTTTTCTAAAGATATATATAATATCGTAACCATAAATAACTCCATTAAATATAATTTTTTTCTTTTGATGGTGTTTTAATGCGCGGAAATTTATCTAATGATATTGTATCTATAAAAATTGAAGAAGGTAGTAAAAGACCGATAGCTTTACATGAAAAAAGTCTATTTGGTAAAATTGAAGCAGATACTTTGAATCTTTCTTTAATTGAAGCTTGTTATTTACTTGAAAAAGGTCGTTTAGATGTTTATGAAGATGAAATTAAATGTAGTTTAGATTATTTTATTGACCTTTTGAAAAATAAGGAGATTTATGGAAAATACATTGTTTTTCGTGATTTAAAAGACCGGGGTTATGTTATTAAAACCGGATTTAAATATGGTTCAGATTTCCGTTTGTATAATAGGGGAGGAGGTCCAGGAAAAGGGCATTCTGACTATTTGGTTAAAATTATTTATGAAACTTATGAGATTAATGCACTGGATTTCTCAAGTTATGTTAGAGTTTCTCATGGTGTTAATAAGAAACTTCTTTTAGCTATTGTAGATGATGATTTGGATATTACATACTATAATGTTGAATGGACAAGACCATAAGTTTTAATTAAAGAAATGATTTATATTTTTATAGGTAATTAGATTTACTATTATAATTTTTAATTATATATTTAATTTAATGTAGTTATTGGAAGTAAGGTGATTTATTTGATAGATCCATGGGCATCATCAAGTGTAGATTATGATAAGTTAGTTAATCAATTTGGAATTCAAAAATTTTCAGACTTAATTAATGATGTAGAAAATCCTCACAGATTAATGAAAAGGGGAGTAATTTTTGGACATAGGGACTTTGATAAGGTCAATAATTTAATTAATAAAAAGGAAGACTTTGCAGTTGTTGGCGGAATGATGCCAAGTGGACAAATGCATATTGGCCATAAAATGGTTGTTGATCAATTGAAATGGTATCAGGACAAAGGTGCAATGTTGTCTATTTTAATAGCTGATTTGGAATCATATGCAGCCAGAGACATGAGTTTTGAAAAGGCAAGAGACATAGCTGTCAATGAATATTTAACTAATTATATTGCATTAGGTTTGGATTTGGAAGAAGATAATGTTAATGTTTATCTTCAATCTAAAAACGATACTCTTAGAGATTTAGCTTTTAAAGCTTCTAAAAAAACTAATTTCAATGAATTAAAAGCTATTTATGGATTCAACCAGTCAACAAATATTGCTCATATTCAGGCACCTCTTGTTCAGGTAGCGGATATTTTACTTCCTCAACTTGAAGAATTTGGAGGTCCTAAAAGGGTTGTAGTTCCTGTTGGGGTAGATCAGGATCCTCATATAAGGCTAACAAGGGATATTGCACATAAACTTAATGATGAATATGGATTTTTGCCTCCGTCTTCCACTTATCACAGGTTCCTGACTGGTTTAAGTGGAGATAAAATGAGCAGCAGCAAACCTTCTACAGCAATTTATTTAAATGAGGACAGTAAAACTGCAGCTAAAAAAGTTAAAACAGCTAAAACCGGTGGTAGGGAAAGCTTAAAAGAACAGCAGGAATTAGGCGGTCAGGTAGATAACTGCGTAATTTATGAAATGTTTGTATATCATTTAATAGATGATGATAAGGAACTTGAAAAAATACGCCATGACTGTTTAGACGGATCTTTACGCTGTGGAGACTGTAAAGCAAAAGCCAGCGAATTAATGGTTGAAATGTTTGACGAAATTCATGACAGACAGGATGAAGCTCGTGAAATAGCTAATAATCTGATATAATGTTAAATATTAGAAATGAAATTAAATTAGCTTTTTTAGAAAATAAGACAGCTATTTATATTTCAGTTATCCTTTTACTAGGTACTTTAATTGCAGGTTATATATTGCACCCTTATTTGCAGAGCATATTTGATCCGGTTGTAGATAAGTTAACTGAAGATGTAAAAACTGGTGTTATAACTTTAACATTTCAAACAATTTTTACAAATAACATTTTAATTGTTTTCAGAATGTTTTTATTGGGAATATTCTTCTGTTTTTCAGGAGTTATTCTTGCATACAACGGTTTTTTTGTAGGTTATTATATAGCTGATTCTCAAAATCTTTTTAAGGTTTTATTATACATTATACCTCATGGGATTTTTGAATTTTCCTCATGTATAATAGCTACTGCATCAGGATTTGTACTCTTCCATTTTTTATTCAGACTGATGTATAATATAGCAAAGCCTGATTTTGATTATGTCAGATTGGAAGATAAATTTTATAATTTAACATTTAAGGATAAATTAGTATACTCACTGGAGAAAAATTATGACAAATTAAAACAGTCATTGATTTTACTTGGTGCTGCGGTTATTTTAATGGCAATAGCTGGTGTTATTGAAGTTTATTTAACTGTACCAATTGCAAATTTTATTCTTTCAATTTTTGGTTAAATTTTTATATTGATGATTATTAAAATAATATGTAGTGATTTTTTATGATTAGATGTGTTTCATGCGGAGAAGAATATGATAATGATGAGATAATTTACACTTGTGAAAAATGTGGATCTGTTCTCGAACTTGTTAGTGATTTTGATGTTTCTAAAGATATCTTTGACGGCAGAAAAGATACTTTATGGAAATTTAAAGAATGTATACCTGTTGATGAATCTAAAATAGTTTCCCTTAACGAAGGAGGAACTCCATTTTGCAAATGTGACAAATTAGGTGATGAATTAGGTATCAATTTATATGTTAAAGTTGAAGGATCAAATCCGACAGGAAGTTTTAAAGACAGGGGAATGACTGTTGGTATGACTAAAGCTATGGAATTGGGAGTTCACACTGTCGGATGTGCTTCAACTGGAAATACTTCAGCATCTCTTGCAGCATATGCAGCTAGAGCAGGTTTACGTTGTATTGTATTTTTACCTTCTGGAAAAGTAGCTTTAGGAAAATTGGCACAGGCTATGTTCCATGGTGCTGAAGTAATGTCTATTAACGGAAACTTTGATGAAGCACTTGAAGCTATGACTGCTCTTGCATTAGAAAAACATCTTTACTTGTTAAATTCAATTAACCCTTACAGACTTGAAGGTCAAAAAACAATCGGATATGAAATATTAAGGGATTTAGGTTGGCAATCTCCAGACAGAATTATTTTACCTGTTGGAAATGCAGGAAATATTTCAGCTATCTGGAAAGGTGTTAAAGAGTTTTACGAAGCAGGTTTTGTAGATAGTGTACCTATGATGACTGGAATTCAAGCTGAAGGTGCATGTCCAGTTACAAATGCATTTAAAAAACATGCTGACAGAGTTGTTCCAGTAGAAAATCCGGAAACAATAGCTACTGCAATTCGTATAGGTGCTCCTGTAAGTGATATTAAAGCTTTGAGAGCTATTTATGAATCTGACGGATATTCTGAAACAGTCAGTGATGAAGAAATATTGGACGCTCAAAAATTATTAGCTAGAAAAGAGGGAATTGGTGTTGAACCTGCTTCTGCAGCTTCAATTGCAGGTCTTAAAAAATTATGTGATGAAGGTGTTGTAGATAAGGGAGAAACAGTAACTTGTGTTGTTACTGGCCATTTACTTAAGGATCCGAATACTGCAATTGATGCATGTACCAAACCAAAACAGGTAGATGCAGATATTGACACTTTAAGGAAAATTTTAATGAATAAATAGATTTATAGCTATTTAAATCTTTTTTCTCTTTTTTTATTTTTAATTTTTTTATAAATACTTTATATTTTCATATTTTTATCTGATTTTTTATTTTGATTACTCTTTGAAAAACATTTTACTTTTCAGTAAGTAGCACCTTAAAGATAGGATAGTTCACTTTATTATATTGAAATTTTGTAAATTTAAGGAAAATATACCAATATATTTATATATGGGAAAGTTTAAACTATCTATATAAAAAAATGAGGTGTTAATTATGGAATTACCAATTGCTCCTGTAGGCAGGATATTAAAAAACGCTGGTGCTCAAAGAGTCAGTGATGACGCAAAAATCGCTTTAACCGAAGCTATCGAAGAATGTGGAAACGAAATCGCTCAAAAAGCTGTTGGATTTGCACGTCACGCAGGTAGAAAAACTGTTAAAGCAGAAGATATTAAATTAGCTATCAAATAGATTTGTTAATTAAGTATCTGTTTTAGATAGTAATTTTTTAATTGCTATCTTCTTTTTTATTATATTGTTTTATTTTTGTACTTTTTTTCTAATTTTCACTGATTTTAAAAATAAATAAATGTTTTTTTCCCATCTAAAAACACAAATTGTATACAATATTAATTATTTTTTTTATGATGATTTTTGTTGGATTAATTTGTTATCCTGTCAAATTTGTGGTGGTGTAGATGTACTATCCTTGAAAATAAGAATTTAATTGTTGTTAATTTGAAATTATGTCTGCAAAAAATATTCAGCATGGAAATTAGTTAATAATATTAATATTAATTAATAAAATTATATATTGATTGTATGAATGAAGAAGAATTTTTGTTATTAAAAAACATTGCATCATCTTTAGAAAGAATTGCTGATTCATTAGAAAAGAATGAAAATAATGAAGTTAATGATAAATTTGATGTGGCTGTTGAATCTAGTGAAGATAACCATGAAAACGCAGATATGGACTCTGGTTGCAGCATCAAAGAAATTGATGTCAGTATATTGATTGATAAACTGCAGGAGAAAAACATCACTGTTAAAACGTACGTTGATTCTTTTCAGGAAAACACTTCACTTGACAACATCGCATATTTTATGGGAAATCGGTACAAAGATATCAGAAAAGTTTATGAAACTATCAAACGTCATTTAAATAAACCTAATGGATTTCATTTAGATTTAAAGAACTCAACACAAAGCGAAATTTCAGCTTCATGCCAGCTATGCACCACTCTTTACGATATAGCATTTTTATCAGAATACAAATACGATAAGTCACCAAGATATTTTATTCATGCAACACCAAATAAAATTCCGATTGCAATTAATTTTCTTACCGGGCACTGGCTGGAGGTCTTTATTCGAAAAACAATACAGGATTCATTAAAATCATTACCTGTAGCTATTGAATATACATATTTAATTAATCCTCAGATTATTCTTCCAAATGGAAATGATTTTGAATTAGATGTTGTTTTTTTAATAAATGGTGAAATATACTGGGTTGAAGGAAAAACCGGAAATTACCAGCATTATATCAACAAATATTCTCATGTGGCAAATATGCTAAATTTGGATAAAAATCATTCATTTTTGGTTTTAACTGATGTAATTAACCCAAACACTATCTATATTTTGAGTAAAACTTTTGACATGACCATAATTCCTGTTGAAGAATTTGAAGAAGAAATAAAATATGTTTTTCATGAAAATTTAATGCCATAACTTTTTTTTAGATTTAAAAAGTGTATGGATATTTTTTAACTGAAAAATGCATTTAATCTTACTAACAGAGATTATTGGGAAAATACTAAAGACAGTTAAAATAAAAAAATCTGATTCATAAAAAACACAGGAAAGTGAAAAAAAATATTTTTGTCTGTGTCTATGAATCAATAGCTGTTTTACACTTATAATTGGGATTTTTTTGTATTTTGGATTGTCTCAGTTTTTTTAGTAATTTAGTTTACACTAGATTCAGGAAGTTTTAATTCAGATGAATTGATTTTCCCTTTTAATTCTTTGCTTCTTTGTAATATATAATATTCCATTTGATTATTGAATTCGGTTTCATCTTTATAGCTTCTATAAATGATATATAGGGCATAGATTCCTAAAGTTATAACACTAACAAACCATGTTATAATCATTTTTCCTACTTTTCCGTTTAAACCATAAAATAAACCTGCAATAAATATGCTGGTCCACCAGTATTTTTTTTGGTTAGTAGTTCTTATATAATTTAATTCATCCATATCTTCGGCATTTGCAATTTTTTCTTTTAACAATGTCAATTCTTCATCGAAAATCATATAATCACATCTATATATCTATAATTTAATGCTTTAATCAGATATATAATTTTTGTAAGACATAATAAAGTAAAAAGTCATGTTAATTTGTTGCTGTTAGTGAAAAATAGATAAAAAAAGAAAGGTTTTAAAGTTTATTCAATAGTGATACATTCATTTGGACAGATGTCTGCACAGCTTTCACAGTAACTACATTCATCAGGTTCATTTATGGTTAATTTTTCATCTTCAAGAATTAAAACTTCCATTGGACAAACATCTGCACAGTCACCGCAATTATCACATTTATCATTGTTTATTATAATATCAGCCATTTTTTAACCTCCAATAAAAATAAAAATGAGCATGTTTTAGCATACTCTGTGGCCACAGCATTTTTTAGGGTCATGTGGGGTATTTGGATTGTGGTGGTCAGGATGTGGTTTTCCACAGGTTAACGGTCCTCTTCCACGGGCAGAACCGCAGCATCCACCCATTCTTTTATTGTGGTTTAATATGGAATCAATATCCAAATCTTTTACTTCACCAATATATTCAATTGTTTCGCTGTGGCATTTTGGACAGATATGGTGCTCACCATTTAAGGTTATCCAATTGAAACCGCATTCTTTACAAACATATTCTAAATTATCAGCCATTTAAATTATCTCCTTATTGCATAATCTTCTTTGTAGTGATGAACCGCATTTGGGACATATTTTAGTTCTGCATGGTATTCCCCTAATTTTTGCTTCACTGTAACTGCAATTAGGACAGCTGCAGGTGTCATCTGATACATTATTTTTATTATTTGCATTTAATTTACGAATATTTGTTGATTTGCAATCTGGACATTCTTTGTATTCTTTTTCTGGATTTGACCATTGAAAACCACAGTCTTCGCATAAATATTTATTTGGATCAATCATTGTATCACCTTTGACAATAACTATTGGTCGGCCTTCAATCAAAGAAGTAGACAGTTTATGTCTTGCAGAATTTAGAATTCTGTGGAATGTTGATTGTGAAATTCCCATGAACTCTGCAGATTCTGTCTGTTTGATGTTATGATAATCTTTGAATCTGATAGCTTCAAATTCATCTACAGACAGTTCTATCGGTTTTAGATTTTTATTTAATTCATGTCTGTGACATGTAACTACTCTTCTCATTCTTTTAGGTCTTACCATGATTTTGTCCCCAAATGTCTTTAGGTATTATGAATATATATTCATAACTTTATATAAAGGTTAGCTTTTGCCGGTGAAAATTAAATTAAAAATTTTTAAGATCTGAAATTGCAGTCTTTGATGGCTTTAGGATTAGCTTTTTTCAAAAGTATTAAAAAGTATAGATTACTATTATTAAATTGGTAAACTTATTTTTAGGAAAAAGTATGGAAAACATTTATATGTAATAAAAACATACTTAATACTGTCTAGTTCTCTAGAATTATTTCATTAATTACTAAATTTTTATTTTTAGTTTTGCTAAAAATTATATGAAATTCAGAAGTATTTGTATTGAAAGTTTAATCCCTCTTTTTTTTATTAATGGGATTATATTTAGTGATATATGAATGTATTCAAGAATTAGTATTATTAAAAACTATAAAATTATTCGCTCATTGAATAATTTGAGTAATTTCTATAGTTAAAATAATATAACTATATATAATTACGAATATTATAATTCAAGGAATTATAATATCTGCCGATGGATGGCATAGCCAGATGAAAAAGGAGGTATATATTATGGCAAAAGCAATTTATGTAAAATTTGATACACCTGAAGAATTAGCTAATCAAGCTGAAGAAGCATTAAAAACCGCACAAAACAGTGGTAAAGTAGCAAAAGGAACTAACGAAGTAACTAAATTTATCGAAAGAGGAGATGCAGCACTTGTTGTTATCGCAGAAGATGTTGATCCTGCTGAAATTGTTGCACACATTCCTGTTCTCGCTGATGAAAAAGAAATTCCTTACATTTACTTACCTACTAAAGAACAAGTTGGTGGAGCTGCAGGTTTAACTGTTGGTACTGCATCTGCTTGTATTGTTGACGCTGGAGATGCTGAAGGCGACGTAGCTGAAATTGTTGAAAAAATCGCAGAATTAAAAGAATAGATCTTCTTTTTGAAGATTAAAAGGTGATTTATATGGAAGAAGCTACTCCTGCTGAAGTCATTAATGTTTTAAAAAGAACTGGTATGACTGGAGAGGTTATGCAAATTAAATGCAGAATCCTCGATGGTAGAGACAAAGGAAGAATTTTAACAAGAAACATTATGGGTCCTGTAAGAGAAGGAGACATTTTAATGTTACTTGATACTATTAGAGAAGCTAAGGAAATTAAAACTCCTTAAGAAGGTGTAAGAACATGAGGACTTGTTCATTCTGTAATAAAGAAATAGAAGAAGGTACAGGAAAAATGTACGTTAAAAAAGATGGTTCTATTTATTTCTTTTGTAGCAGTAAATGTGAAAAAAACATGATTAAACTTGGTAGAGTTCCAAGAAAAGTTAAATGGGTTAAAGAATGATTCAAAAAAGTTTTGTAATGATGAAACCAGACGCAGTTCAAAGACGTCTTATGGGTAAAATATTATCCTGTTTTGAAGAAAAAGGTCTTCAAATCGTTGCTGTAAAGTTAATGCAAATTAATGAAGATTTAGCAAAAACTCATTATGGAGAACATGCAGATAAACCATTTTTCGGTAGTTTAATTGAATACATTACATCTTCCCCATCTCTTGCTATGGTAATTGAAGGAGAAGAAGCTATCAGTACTATCAGAAAATTAGTTGGAGCAACCAATCCTTTAGAAGCAGATCTCGGAACAATTAGAGGAGATTTTGCTATGGATACAGGTAGAAACATTATTCATGCTTCTGACTCTCCAGATTCTGCAGAAAGAGAAATCAATTTATTCTTTAATGAAGATGAAATTTGCGATTACGAAATCGTTGATAACAAATTAATTTACGAATAATTATTATTTAAGATAACATGAAAATCAGATCCCCAATTGTATCAGTTTTAGGACATGTAGACCACGGTAAGACCACTTTATTGGATTATATCAGAGGAAGTACTATTGCAGCTAAGGAAGCTGGAGGTATTACTCAGCATATCGGTGCTACTGAGATTCCTAATGATACTATTGAAAATATCTGTGGAGATTTCATATCCAAATTAGCTATTAAAGATTTAATTCCTGGTTTGTTTTTCATTGATACTCCGGGACATGCAGCATTTACCAGTTTAAGAAAACGTGGTGGTGCATTAGCTGATTTAGCTGTATTGATTTTAGATGTTAATGACGGATTTAAGCCACAAACTTATGAAGCATTAAACATTCTTAAAATGTATAAGACTCCATTTATTGTTGTAGCTAATAAAATCGACAGGCTTTTTGGTTGGGAAGTTCATGAAGGTGCCTCTTTTAGGGAAACATTTTCCAATCAGGCTAAAAGTGTTCAGCAGGATTTAGACAATAAAATTTATGAAATTGTCGGTGAACTTCATAAAGAAGGATTCCAGTCTGAAAGATTTGACAGAGTAAGTAACTTTGCTTCCCAGATTAGTATTATCCCAATTAGTGCTAGAACTGGTGAAGGAGTTATAGAAGTTTTAGCTATGCTTTTAGGACTTGCTCAAGAATATTTAACTGAACAACTTGAAATCGATGAAAATGCTCCAGCTAAAGGTACAGTTTTAGAAATTAAGGAAGAAACTGGTTTAGGAGTTACTCTTGATGCTATTATTTATGACGGTGTTTTAAGAACCAATGATGAAATAGCTTTAATGCTGTCTTCAGAAGATGTATTGGTAACTAAAATCAGATCTATTTTAAGACCTCTTCCTCTTGAGGAAATGAGGGATTCTAAAAAGAAATTTAGAAAGTTGGATGAAGTTGTTGCAGCAGCAGGTATTAAAGTAGCTGCACCTCATTTAGATGATGTTGTTTCTGGTTCTCCCCTTAGAGTTTTAAGTGAAGATACTGATGTTGAACAGGAGATTTTAAATGAAATTGACAACATTACTATTGATACAGAAGATGAAGGTATTTTAGTTAAAGCAGATACTATTGGTTCACTGGAAGCTGTTGTTAAGCTATTAAGGGAAATGAATATTCCAATTCGTGCAGCGGATATTGGTGATGTAAATCGTAGGGATATTATTAATTCTTCAATTGCTTATGATGAAAATGAACTTCATGGAGCAATTATTGCTTTTAATGTAAATGTTCATCCGAATTCTGAAGAAGATCTTAATAATTCTGAAGTCAAGCTCTTTTCCGGAGATGTAATTTATCAGATTATTGAAGAGTATGAAGAATGGGTTAAGCAAAAACAGGAAGATAAGAAAAAGTCATTTTATGATGTTATTATTAAACCTGCAAAATTTGTGTCACTTCCAAAATTAGTGTTCCGTCAAAGTAAACCTGCTATTATAGGTATTGAATCTTTAAGCGGAACTCTTAAACAAGGTCAACAGTTGATTAATAAAGATGGCCATGTTGTTGGTTCAATAGCTAGTATGGAAGATAAAGGTGAAACATTACCTGATATTTCCAGAGGTCAAAGGGTGGCTATGGCTATTAAAGATGCTATAGTTGGAAAAGACTTTGAAGAGGGAGACGAGCTATATGTTGATATTCCTGAAAAACATTACAAATACATTGAAAGGGAATTTAAGGATAAATTGACTGAAGATGAATTTGAAACCTTATATGAGTTTTTGGAAATTAAACGTAAGCAGGATCCTGATTGGGGAAGTTTTGGTCTTTTTGAATAATAAATATTTTTTTATAAAACAATTTAAAGGAGGAATACCATGGCATTCAAAGTAGTTGTATCTCAAAAAGAGGTAACTCATCAGATTGAAGTTGAAGATGGCAAAGCTCTTAATGGTTTAGCTATCGGTGATGAATTTGATGGTGGAATCGTTGGTTTAGACGGTTACACTTTAAAAGTAACTGGTGGTGCTGATAAAAATGGATTTACCATGAAAAAAGACGTACCAGGTACTAGAAGAATCAAAAGTTTATTAAGTGGTGGTATTGGTTATCATCCTAAAGCTGACGGTGTAAAAAGGAGAAAAACCGTAAGAGGAAATACCATTGCTGATGATATCGTACAAGTTAACACTGTTGTTGTTTCAGCTGGAAGTAAAGCTATAGCTGATATTCTTGGTGTTGGCGATGAAGAGGAAGAATAGTTTTACTATTTTTCTTATTTTAACTTTTAAGTTAAATTTAAAATTATAATAAAAAGGTGGTTATCTGTGAACATACAGTCAGATGTAAACATAGGTTTAGTTGGTCATGTGGACCACGGTAAGACTACTCTTACCAAAGCATTGTCAGGAATATGGACTGATACTCACAGTGAAGAAACAAAAAGAGGTATTTCAATCCGTTTAGGTTATGCAGACATTGAATTCAGAAAATGTCCAGATTGTGATGAACCTATGTGTTATACTACTTCTAAAACTTGTGAAAACTGTGGAAGCGAGACAGAATTAGTTAGAAAAGTATCATTTGTTGATGCTCCAGGTCACGAAACCTTAATGGCGACTATGTTATCTGGTGCTGCAATAATGGATGGTGCAGTTTTAGTAATTGCTGCAAATGAATATTGCCCACAACCACAAACTAAAGAACACTTAATGGCTCTTGATGTTATTGGTGTTAAAGACGTTATTGTAGTTCAAAATAAAATTGATATTGTTTCAAAAGAAAGAGCTATTGAAAGTTATCATGAAATTAAAGAATTTGTAAAAGGTACTTGTGCAGAAGATGCTCCAATTATACCTGTATCTGCTCAACAAGGAGCTAATATGGATATTTTAATTGAAGCTATGCTTAAAAGAATCCAGCCACCAGAAAGAAGTTTGGATAAAACTCCTTTAATGCATGTTGCAAGATCTTTTGATATTAACAAACCGGGTTCCGGTGCTGCTAAAATCAAAGGTGGAGTTATTGGTGGAACTTTGGTTCAGGGTACTTTCAAACTTGGAGATACTATTGAAATAAGACCTGGAATTACAAATAACAATAAAAGAATAACCTTAAAATCTGAAATTATTGGTCTTGAAGCTAATGGAAAAGATGTTGAAGAAATAGGTCCTGGAGGACTTATTGGTGTAGCTACAAAATTAGACCCTTCATTAACTAAAGCTGATTCATTATCTGGTTCTGTTGCTGGTGCAGTAGATACCTTACCTGATGTTTTAGACAGTTTTACAATGGAAGCACATTTACTTGATAGAGTAGTAGGTACAAAAGAAGAACGTGATGTAGCTCCAATTAAACTTAAAGAACCTTTAATGATTAATTGTGGTACTACAACAACTATTGGTGTTGTTACTTCTACTAAGAAAAAGAATATTGAAGTTGCTCTTAAATTGCCTGTTTGTGCCAGTCCCGGAACTAGGGTAGCTTTAAGTCGTAGAGTAGGAGCTCGTTGGAGATTAATTGGTTATGGAATTATTATATAGAGGGAAATAATGGAGTCTAAAGAAGTTGTGATTGATACCAATTTTTTTATGGTTCCTTTTCAATTTAATGTTGATATAATCGACGAACTTGAAAAAGCACTGCCTTCATATAAATTAACTACTCCAAGCTTTGTTATTAATGAACTGAAAGGTTTAAAAAGAAATAATAAAGGTAAAATTAGGCTAAATGCAGATTTAGCTCTAAAGTTAGCTAATTCTTCCAATATTGAAATAAAGGATATTTCATTAGAAAATAATGAAACTGTGGATGATGCGTTACTTAGAGTTTCAGAAGTTTTAGCTACAAATGATATTGAATTAAAAAAACGTGCTAAAAAGAAAGGTATAACAGTAGCATATCTAAGACAGAAAAAGTATATAGCTATTGATGGAAAAATATAAAAATTAGACTTATTAATTTATCATAAAATTAATTATAGGTGATTTAAGTGAATTTATGGAGTGAAATTGAATCAGGTTCTGATATTCCTGATGTTGTAACAGCAGTTATTGAAGTACCTAAAGGTTCAAGAAATAAATACGAATATGATAAGGAAAAAGAAGCTTTCATGTTAGATAGAGTATTGTACTCTCCTGTTGTTTATCCGGCAGATTACGGTTTTATACCTAAATCTATATATGATGATGGCGATCCTATGGATATTCTTGTTCTTATGGAACAACCTACATTCCCAGGATGTCTTATTGAAGCAAGACCTATTGGAATTATGGGTATGATTGATGGTGGAGATAAAGATTACAAAATCTTAGCTGTACCAGAAGATGATCCACGTTTCAGTGATGTTCAAGATATTAGTGATGTTCCATCTCATTTATTAAAAGAAATTGAACACTTTTTCTCAGTTTATAAAAATCTTGAAGGAAAAGTTGTTGAAACTAAAGGCTGGGAAGATAAAGAATCAGCTAAAAAAGAACTTTTAAGATCTTTAGAAATGTATAAAGAAAAATACGAATAGAGGGATTGTTTTGTATTACATGACTAAAATTGAGGATACTGTAAGAATACCACCTTATAGATTTGAAGATCCTCTTGAAGAGGTAGCTATTCAAACTTTAAATGATACATATAATGGCCGTTTAGATAAAAAATTAGGTTTACTTATTTGTGTTAATGAAATTGAAGAAATTGGTGAAGGTAGACTCATCATGGGAGATGGAGCTTCTTACCATAATGTTGTGTTTAATGCAATATTCTTCAAACCTGAACAGCAAGAAGTTATTGATGGTGAAGTAATAGAAATAGCTGAATTTGGTGCTTTTGTCAGAATTGGACCTATGGATGGTTTGGTTCATGTTTCTCAAGTCACTGATGATTATATTAATTATGATTCTAAAAGAGGAGCACTCCTTGCAAAAGAATCTAATAAAACTTTAGATGAAGGAGATTTAGTTAGAACAAGAATTGTAGCTATCAGTCTTAAAGACAACTCTACTAAAAATACTAAAATAGGTCTTACTATGAGGCAAAATAATTTAGGTAGATTTGAATGGATTGAAGAAGCTAAAAATAAAAGTAAGAAGGCTAAATCATGAATGCATGTACAGTTTGTAAATATATTACTAATAATGAACGTTGTCCAGTTTGCGGTAACCCAACTTCAGATAACTGGAGCGGTCTTTTGATAATTACAAAACCTGAAGAATCTGAGTTAGCTAAGGAATTGAATATAGATTTAGCTGGCGAATATTGTTTAAGAGTAAGGTAGAAGGTTTTATTGTGTTACGTTTAGATGCAGAATTAAATAAGGATACTATTTCAAAGCTTAAAAAACCATTAGGTAAATTATATCCTGACTTTGAAGATGCTATTGAAGAAATTAAATCTTCTGAGTTTTTAATTTCTGTTGGTGATGCAACTTTTAATAATCTTACTAAATATGAATTATATCCTGATATTGGTATAATTGATAATTTAATTCAAAGAAAAAATCATAATCATGAAGTTATCAAGGCAGAAAATATTTTAAAAGCTAAAAACCCTGCAGGAACCATTACAGATGATCTATGGGAAACCATAGGCCAAGCTATGGAGTTATCTGGCGATGGAAATTGTCATGTAATTGAAGTAGACGGGGAAGAAGATCTTGCAGTTCTTCCTTGCATCTTAATGGCTAGTGATGAGACTACTATCTTGTACGGTCAGCCAAATGAAGGTTTGGTACTTTTAAAAGTTTATGATGCTAAAGATTATGCTCAAAATCTTATTGATACCTTTATTAAAGAATAAAAATTTAAAAGAGGGTTAATTATGGAAATTGATATTTTTGAAGATAAGGAAAATAAAGTTTTTAACAGAAGAGAAGTAAAATTCTATGTTGAATATGAAGGAGAAGCTACTCCAAAAATTATTGATATTAAAAGTAAATTAGTAGCTTTATTAAATTCTAAAAAAGATGCTACTGTTGTAGATAATGTGCAACCTCACTACGGTGAACCTAAAGCATTAGGTTATGCTAAAGTTTATGACACTGTAGAAGATTTAGAATACATTGAAACTAAAAGTGTAATAGCTAAAAATACTGAAGCTTCTGAAGAAGCTGAAGAAGACGAAGAATAAGGTGATTTTAATGGTAAAAAAATCTGATCTTTACAAAGTAGACGGAGATAAAATCGAAAGAAAAAACCCAGTATGTCCTCGTTGTTCTGATGGTGTATTTATGGCTGATCATGGTAATAGATATGCATGCGGTAAATGTGGATACACTGAAATGAAAAAAGATTAAATAATCTTTTTTTAACTATTTTTTTTATAAAATTTATTTTTAAGAAGGGA